>NZ_JBHWJI010000019.1:138655-170536 GCF_042731515.1 Streptomyces sp. NPDC059850 | reverse complement strand
CGCTCGTCGCACGCAGCGCCGCTGCGCTCTCCTCACGCGGCTTGCGATGTACCGCACCAGCCGCCGCTCGCTGATCCGGCCTGACCGGCAAGACACCCCCTAGGAACTGGTTTTCAGCACGCTCCACCCGCCGTCCACCACCAGCGAGGCGCCGGTGACGAACGAGGCGTCGCCGCCGAGCAGGAAGGCGATGGCCCCGGCCACCTCCTCCGGGCGGCCGAGGCGGCGGGCGGCGGTCTGCTCGGCGCTGGCGCGCCGGTCCTCCTCGCTGATCCCGGCCCAGGCGCGGGTGAGGACGGGCCCCGGCAGGACGGCGTTGACCCGCACCCCGGGGCCGTACTCGACGGCCAGCTGGCGGGTCAGCCCGGTGAGGCCCGCCTTCCCGGCCGCGTAGGCGGGGCGGCCGGGGAGCCCGACGAGGGCGTGCACGGACGACACCAGGACCGCGCTCCCCCGGGTGGCCCGCAGGCCGGGGAGGCAGGCGCGGAAGCCGAGGAAGGCGGCGGTGAGGCCGACCGACAGCTGCTGGTTCCAGTCGTCGAGGCCGATCTCGTCGGCGGGCCCGATCCGTACCGCGCTGGCGTTGCTGACCAGCCCGGACACCGGCCCGAAGGCCTCGGTGGCGGTACGTACCGCCGCGTCCCAGGAGCCCTCGTCGGCCACGTCGCAGTGCTGGAAGACGGCCCGTCCGCCGTCGGCGCGGATCTCCCGGGCCACGTCCTCGCCCTCCTCGCGCAGCACATCGGCGATCAGCACCCCCGCGCCGTCGGCGGCCAGTCGGCGGGCGGTGGCCGCTCCGATGCCGCCTGCGGCGCCGGTGACGATCACGCAACCGGAGCCCTGAGCGGGAGAAGAAGACGTCACGGCCGATATTAAATATGAATTAATGACTGACGCCAAGGGGTCGTCCGCGCCCGGCGGAGTAAAATTCGCTGCACGTGCCGATACAAGGCGTATGCGCCGATACGAGGCGTACATGTCGATACGAGGCGAGAGCGCATGCAATGGGCGACACCACCTTCCGCGGATGGCCCCACCACCTCCCCGATCCGGTCTCCGAGGCCGCCCTCGTGGTGGACGAGCGGGGCATCCTGACCGGCTGGAGTCTCGGGGCGCGGAACCTCCTCGGATACCGGGCCGAGGAGGTGGTGGGACGCCCGGTGGCGGAGCTGTTCGCCCCCGGCGGCCCCGGGCCGCCCCGCGCCGACGCGTACACCGCCGCCCAGGGCGGTCCGGCGGTGCTGCGCCACCGCGACGGCGGGGAGATACGTACCGTCCTGTGGGCCCAGCCGTGGTCCCCGGGCGACGGGCGCCCCCACTGGCTGCTGCAGGCCACCCGCGAGATGTCGGTGCGCCGCCAGGACATCGGCCGCGCGCTCCTGGACGGCCTGGGCCTGGCGTCACCCGTGGCCCTGAGCGTCTACGACGACCAGTACCGCTGCCTGATGCAGAACGCCGCGCTGCGGCGGCTCAGCGGTATCCCGGACGAGGAGCGGCTGGGGCTCACCCTGAGCGAGACGGCCTCGCAGGTGGACACCTCCGGAATGGAGGCCACCCAGCACCAGGTGCTCCGCCAGGGCGTCGCGGTCGCCGATGTCGAGGTCCAGGGCCGGGTGCCCTCCGACCCGGGCCGGGAGCACGTCTGGTCCAACTCGGTCTTCCCGCTCAAGAACCGCTTGGGCGAGGTGTTCGCCGTCTGCCACGCGGTGCTCGACATCACCGAGCGGCACCGCGCCCGGGAGCGGCTCGCGGTGCTGAACGACGCCAGCGCCCGTATCGGCTCCACCCTCGACCTGCTGCACACCGCCCAGGAGCTGGCGGACGTGGCGGTGCCCCGGCTCGCCGACTTCGCCTGCGTCGACCTGATCGACTCGGTCTTCGAGGGCGAGGAGCCGCCCACCGGGGCGGTGGCGCGCGAGACCGTGTTCCGGCGCGCCGCCCACCAGTCGATCATGCCCGGCACCCCGGAGGCCGTGGCCGACGTGGAGGACGTGGACGTGCACGCGTCCGCCCCGGACTCCCCCTTCGCCCGCGCCCTGGCCACCGGCACCTCCGTCCTGGAGTCGGTGAACGGCCCGGGGCCGCTGCCCGGCTGGCTCGCCGACGACCCCAAGCGGGCCGAGGGCATCAAGCGGTGGGGCATCCACTCCTGGATGGTGGTGCCGGTGCGGGCGCGCGGCAGCACCCTCGGGGTGGCGGTGTTCCTGCGGCGGGAGCGCACCGACCCCTTCGAGCAGGACGATCTGCTGCTGGCCGACGAGATCGTGGCCCGCGCCGCGGTCTGCGTCGACAACGCCCGCCGCTACACCCGCGAACGCGGCACCGCCCTCGCCCTCCAGCGCAGCCTGCTCCCCCAGCGGCTGCCCGTCCAGGCGGCGGTGGAGGCCCGCTCGCGCTATCTGCCCGCCGGAAGCAGGCTGGGGGTGGGCGGCGACTGGTTCGATGTGATCCCGCTGTCCGGGGCCCGGGTGGCGCTCGTCGTGGGCGATGTGGTCGGCCACGGGATGAAGGCCGCCGTCACCATGGGGCGGCTGCGCACCGCCGTCCGCACCCTGGCCGACCTCGACCTGCCCCCCGACGAGTTGCTGGCCCATGTCGACGACCAGGTGCGGCGGCTGGTCGACGAACAGGCCGCCGAGGGCCCCGAGTCCGGCGATGCCACTGGCGCGACCGGTGCCGCGTCCGAACCGGCCATAGACGCCTACGCCTTCGGCGCCACCTGTGTGTACGCGGTCTACGACCCCATCACCCGCCACCTCACCTTCGCCCGCGCCGGGCATCCCCCGCCCGCCGTCCTCACCCCCGGCGGACGGGCCGAGTTCCTGGACTCCGCCAACGGGCCGCCGCTGGGCGTGGGCGGGCTGCCGTTCGAGGCCACCGAGGCCGAACTGCCCGACAACAGCCTGCTCGTGTTCTACACCGACGGCCTGGTCGAGTCCCGCGACCACGACATCGACGCCGGGCTCGACCGGCTGCGCCGCGCCCTGGACGACGGCTGCCGCGACCTGTCGCTGGACGCGGTGTGCGACACCGCCGTCTCCCGGCTGATCCCGGGCCATCCGTCCGACGACGTGGCGCTGCTGGTGGCCCGTACCCGCGCGCTGAGCGACGACCGCTGCGCCGCCTGGGACCTGCCCGCCGAACCCGAGATCGTCGCCCGCGCCCGCGACCACGTGGCGCGCCAGCTGGCCCGGTGGCAGCTCGGCCATCTCGTGGCCACCACCCAGGTCGTGGTCACCGAGCTGCTCACCAACGCCATCGTGCACGCCCGCAGCCCGATCCAACTGCGGCTGGTCAGAAACCAGTCGCTGATCTGCGAGGTCTCCGACAGCAGCGCGGCCGCGCCCCATCTGCGCCGCGCGGGCCGCATGGACGAGGGCGGCCGCGGCCTGTTCCTCATCGCCCAGCTCACCCAGCGCTGGGGCACCCGCTACTCCGGCGACCGCAAGACCATCTGGGCCGAACAACCCCTGAACGGCCCCCGCCGGTAGCCCCTCCGGTACGGACACGTCCCGGGCGGGTACGGGATCTGGATGTGAGCGCTTCTCTCCCCGGCCCGGCCAGGCGCCGCGCCCTGCTGGCGGGTTCGGTCGGCAACTTCATCGAGTGGTACGAGTTCGGCGTCTACGGCTTCTTCGCGACCGTCATCGCCGCGAACTTCTTCACCCCCGAGGGCGGCAGCGAGGTGGAGGGCCTGGTCAAGACGTACGCCTCGTTCGGGCTCGCGTTCTTCTTCCGGCCCATCGGCGCCGCCGTCTTCGGGCGCACCGGCGACCGGATCGGACGGCGCCCGACCCTGATCCTGGTGTTGCTGCTGATGACCGGCGCCACCACGCTCATCGGTCTGCTGCCCACGTACGACACGGTGGGCGCCGCCGCCCCGTGGCTGCTCACTCTGGCGCGGATCCTGCAAGGGCTCTCCGCGGGCGGGGAGTTCGGTGGCGCGGTGTCGCTCATGACGGAGTTCGCTCCGCCGGGGCGCCGCGGGCTGTACGGGGCGTGGCAGTCGTTCACCGTCGCGCTGGGGCTGCTCGCCGGGGCGGGGACGGCGGCCGTCCTGGCCACCGCGCTGGGCGAGGAGGCGGTGCGCGACTGGGGCTGGCGGGTGCCGTTCCTGCTGGCCCTGCCGATCGGGCTGACCGCGCTGTGGCTGCGGCTGCGACTTGAGGAGACCCCGTCGTTCCGTACGACGCGCGTGCGGACCGGGCCGGGTGGGGCGGCGGCCGGGCTCCGTGAGACGGCCGGGGCCATCGTGCTGGGCGCGGGACGCGTCATGGGCTGGGCGGCGGCCGGGTACACGTTCCTGGTCGTCATGCCTTCGTATCTGCAGTCCACCCTGGACGCGAGTTTCCAGCAGGCGCTGATCGCCACTGCGGTGGCCAACGCCGGGTTCGCGGCGGCCATCCTCCCGGCGGGGCTGCTCAGCGACCGGATCGGGCGGCGACCGGTCATGCTGACCGGCGCCGCCCTGGTGACCGTGCTCGCCTTCCCGCTGCTCAACCTCCTTCAGGATCCGGGCAGTTCGGCGCTGCTGCGGGGCGTGGCCGTCTTCGTGGCGGGCGCGGTGGTCGGGCTGATGGCGGGGCCCGGACCGGCGATGCTCGCCGAGATGTTCCCGACCCGGGTCCGGTACACGGGGCTTGGGCTGGCGTACGCGCTGTCGAACGCCGTGTTCTCGGGGTGCGCCGGGCTGATCATCACCGAGGCGATCAAACGGACCGGGGAGGCGGACATCCCCGCGTACTACGTGGCGGCGACCGGCGCGCTCAGCCTGGTCGCCCTGGCCACCCTGCGCGGCGACACCCACCGGGGCACGCTGCGGGAGGAGGAGCGGCACCCGCCCCGGGACGAGACCGAGGAGGAGACCCCATGCGCGTGATCGGACTGATGTCGGGCACATCCCACGACGCGGTGGACGCGGCGGCCGCCGATCTGGCCCTCGACGGCGACACCCTGATGCTCGCCCCGCTGGGCCTGCTCAGCGCCGCCTATCCGGACGAGCTGCGCGCGGCGCTGGCCGCCGCGCTGCCACCGGCGGCGACCACCATGGCGGACGTGTGCGCGCTCGACACCCGGATCGGCCAGGCGTTCGCCCGGCTCGCCGTCCGCGCCGACCGGGAGCTGTGCGGCGGTCGGGCCGAACTGATCAGCTCGCACGGCCAGACCGCGTACCACTGGGCCGAGCACGGCCGGGTGCACGGCACACTGCAGCTCGGCCAGCCCGCCTGGATCGCCGAGGCCACCGGCGTCCCGGTCGTCTCCGATCTGCGCAGCCGGGACGTGGCCGCGGGCGGCCAGGGCGCCCCGCTGGTCAGCCTGGTCGACACGCTGTGGCTGCGCGGGCGGTCCGGGGTGTGCGCCGCGCTGAACCTGGGCGGCATCGCCAACCTCACCGTGGTCCCCCGGGCCGGTGAGCCGCTGGCCTACGACACCGGCCCCGGGAACGCCCTCATCGACGCGGCGGTGCGGGATCTGACGGGCGGTCGGCGGGATTACGACGCGGACGGCGCCCTCGCCGCGCGCGGCACCGTCCACCCCGGACTGCTGGAACGGCTGCTGGCCGAGCCGTACTACGCGCTGCCGCCGCCCAAGACGACCGGCAAGGAGCTGTTCCATCTCCCCTATCTGCGGGCCGCGCTGGCGGCCACCGGCCCGGTGGACGGCCACGACGTCATCGCCACCGTCACCGAGCTGACCGCCCGTACCGTGGCCGACGCGGCGCGCTCCGTCCACGCCACCGAGGTGCTCGCCTCCGGCGGTGGCGTCCGCAACCCCGCCCTGATGGCCGCGCTCCGCCGCGCGCTCGGCACGATCGCTCTGCGGGGCTCCGACGAGCTGGGGCTTCCGGCGGCGGCCAAGGAGGCGTACGCCTTCGCCGTGCTGGGCTTTCTGACCGCCCATGGGCTGGCGGGTACGGTGCCGAGCTGCACGGGCGCGCGGCGCGGTGGCGTCCTGGGGTCGATCACCCCGGGGCGGCGGGCGCTCGTGCTGCCGACGCCGGACCGCCCGGCGCCGTCCCGGCTGGAGATCTTCCACCGGTAGTCGTGTCAGTCCTCCGGGATCTCCATCCGGAGGTCCCGGGGCAGGCGCTGTTCGAACCACACCAGCTTGCCGGTGCTCAGCCGGGTCGCGCCCCAGCGCCGGGCGAGCTGGTTGACCAGGAACAGGCCGCGGCCGCCCTCGTCGCCCGGGCGGGCGTGCAGCATCCTGGGCACGAACGGCGAGTCGTCGCCGACCTCGCAGCGCAGCACATCGGTGCGCAGGAGGCGCAGCGTCACCGGCCGGGTCGCGTAGCGGACGGCGTTGGTGACCACCTCGCTGACCATCAGTTCGGTCGTCTCCAGCAGCGAGTCCAGCTGCCAGCGGTGCAGGGTGCGGCGGGTGAGGCGGCGGGCCCGGCCCGCGGTCTGCGGCTTCGGGTCCAGGAACCAGTAGGCGACGTTGTACGACGGGATGCCGTCGAAGCGGGCGGCGAGCAGCGCGATGTCGTCGTCCCGGTCCCGGGGCCCGACGCCGCCCACCGCCGCGTCGCACAGCAGCTCCAGCGGCGGCGGGTCGAGCACCTGGGCGGTGGTGTGCAGCCGGTCGCGCAGCCGCTCGACCCCGGTGGACACATCGGTGTCGCGGGACTCCACGAGACCGTCCGTGTAGAGCAGCAGGGTGGCCCCGGTGGGCGCGAACATCTCCACCGTCTCGAAGCCGACGCCGCCGACGCCGATGGGCGGGCCGGGCGGTATCCGCAGCACCTGGCCACGGCCTCCCGGCTGCAGCAGCACCGGGGGCGGATGCCCGGCGTTGGCCACCAGCAGCCGGTGTGCGATGGGGTCGTAGATGCCGTACAGACAGGTCGCCATGTGCTGGCTGCCCAGCCGCTGGGCCTGCTCGTCGAGGTGGTGCAGCACCTCGTCCGGGGACAGGTCGAGCCCGGCGAGGGTCTGCACGGTGGTGCGCAGCTGGCCCATGATCGCGGCGGAGGTCATGGAGTGGCCCATGACGTCGCCGATGACGAGGGCGACGCGGTTGCCGGGCAGCGGGATCGCGTCGTACCAGTCGCCGCCGATGCGGGCGGTCTTGGAGGACGGGAGATAGCGGGTGGCGAGCCGGACGCCGATCGGCTCGGGCAGCGAGGAGGGGAGCATGGTGCGCTGCAGGGCGTCGGCGACGGAGACCTCGCGCCCGTAGAGCACCGCCTTGTTCATGCCGAGGGCGGTGTGGGTGGCGAGCTGGGAGGCGACCAGCAGATCGTCCCCGGTGAACGGCGGCCGGTCGGGGTGGCGTACGAGGACGGCGGCGCCCATGACGATGTGCTCCCGCCCGCGCAGCGGCGCGATGATCAGCCGCCGCCCGGGAGGCACCGGGCCCGGGCCGCCCACCGCGGGGCTCAGCAGCTCGGCGACCTCGGCGGCGATTCCGGGGACGTCCCCGAACGCGGGCCGCCCGGCGGCCAGCAGCTCGGCGAGCCGCCCGGTGACGGTGAGCCGGGCGGGCCCGAGCGGCGGCGCGGCACGCGGCGGTGGTCCGGTGGCCCGGACCCCGCCGCGATGCCCCGGGCCGCCGGGAGCGGCACCGCCGCCACGGTCAACGGGACCGCCGGGCACGCCGCAGGCGGCGGGCGGGGGTTCCGGGCCTGCGCTGTGGGGGCGCAGGACCAAGGGGCCCGGCGGCTCTTCTTCCCCGGCGGGGAGCGGGTCGCGCAGGTGCACCACGGCCGCGTCGGCGAAGGCGGGGACGGCGGCGCGGCACAGTTCGTGCAGGGTCTCGTCGAGGTCCATGCCCCGGGCGATCTGCCGGGTGGCGGTGTCGAGGTAGCGCAGCCGGTCGGTCTGCGGGCCGGTGGCGTACGCTCCACGCCGGGCCGCTCCGGGCCGGACTGCGGCGGCGGGGCGCGGCGGGACTGCGCGGCGGGGCCCACGGCCCGGCCGCCCGGGCGGTCTGGGCGGTCCGGGCCTTCCTGGGGGGTGGGGTACGGGGACGCCATCAGCTGTGCCGTTCGTCGCGGACGCGGACCTCAGCCGCCTCGTCGGCACCGGAGGAAGATCTGTTCCTCGGGCGGGATGTCCGAGGAGGCCGGTGCGTAGGTGTAGGACGACTCGCCGACGATCTCGAAGCGGGCCGCTTCGATGACCTCGCGCAGATCGTCCCGCAGATAGCCGGTGACGCGGATGGTGGAGCGGAGGAACGGGATCGAGAAGTCGTCCACGTCGGCCTCCACCATCGACAGGGCGAAGAGCCCGCCGGGGTGCAGCAGGCGGCGGATGGTGCCGAGCGCGAACGGGATCTCGGCGCGGGGCAGCATCAGCAGCGAGAAGAACGCCGTGACCGCGTCGAACCGGCCGAGATCGACCGGACCCCCGGGGCGCAGATCGGCGATGTCGAGCTGGTGGAAGTCGGCGCCGGGGACGTACGAGCGGGCGAGCCGCACCATTCCGGCGGACAGGTCGACCCCGGTGACCCGCAGCCCCGCGCCGGTCAGCTGGCGCGCGGTGGGGAGTCCGGTGCCGCAGCCCAGGTCGAGCACCCGGGATCCGGGCGGGAGCGCGCCGATGAGCCACTCGCCCGCGGCGAGCTGGCCGTCCTTGTGCGGGAACGCCTCGTCGTAGCGGTCGCCGATGGCGTCGAACGCCTCGGCCTGACCGGTGCGGTCGAGCCGTATGTTCCCGTATCCGGTATCGCCAGTTCCGTTGGTCACGGACACATCCCCGGGGTTCGCCACGTCACCCCCCATTCTCCTCGTATTCCGGGTCCGCGCCATGGCCGGAGCGCATCTTCCGGGGCTGACCTCCCGGGGCGCTCAGCCGGTGCTCCCCTTCGGCTTCTCGTCGTCGACGATCTCCGCGTCCACGACCTCGTCGGTGTCCTGGTGCGAGCCGTCCTGGTGTGCGTCGCCGTCCGGGGTCCCGGCGGAGGGGGTCCCGGGCTGTGCCTGGGCGTAGAGGGCGGTGCCGATCTTCTGCGCGACGGCGGCGGTCTTGTCCGTGGCGTCCCGGATCGCCGTGGTGTCCTCGCCCTTCAGCGTCTCCTTCAGCTCCGCGACCGCCGTCCCGGCCTCCTCCCGGACGTCCTGTGGCACCTTCCCCTCCTGGTCGCGCAGCAGCTTCTCGGTCTGGTACACGAGGGATTCGGCCTGGTTGCGGGTCTCGGCGGCCTCGCGGCGCTGGTGGTCCTCCTCCGCGTACTGCTCGGCCTCGCGCATCATGCGGTCGATGTCGTCCTTCGGGAGCGCCGAGCCGCCGGTGACGGTCATCCGCTGCTCCTTGCCGGTGCCCAGATCCTTGGCGGAGACGTGCATGATGCCGTTCGCGTCGATGTCGAAGGCCACCTCGATCTGCGGCACCCCGCGCGGCGCGGGCGGCAGCCCCGTCAGCTCGAACATCCCGAGCTTCTTGTTGTACGCGGCGATCTCGCGCTCGCCCTGGAACACCTGGATCTGCACGGACGGCTGGTTGTCCTCGGCCGTCGTGAAGACCTCCGAGCGCTTGGTCGGAATGGTCGTGTTGCGCTCGATCAGCTTGGTCATGATGCCGCCCTTGGTCTCGATACCGAGGGACAGCGGGGTGACGTCCAGCAGCAGGACGTCCTTGACCTCACCCTTGAGGACACCGGCCTGGAGGGACGCGCCGATGGCGACGACCTCGTCCGGGTTGACACCCTTGTGCGGCTCCTTGCCGGTCAGCTCCTTGACCAGGCCGGTCACCGCGGGCATCCGGGTCGAGCCGCCGACCATGATCACGTGGTCGATGTCGGAGGTCTTGACCCCGGCGTCCTTGATCGCCTGGTGGAAGGGCGCCTTGCAGCGCTCCAGCAGGTCTTCGGTGAGTTGCTGGAACTGCGAGCGGGTGAGCTTCTCGTCCAGGTGCAGCGGGCCCTCGGCGGACGCCGTGATGTAGGGCAGGTTGATCGTGGTCTCGGTCGCCGCGGACAGTTCGATCTTGGCCTTCTCGGCGGCCTCGCGCAGCCGCTGCACCGCCATCTTGTCCTTGGCCAGGTCGACCCCGTAGCCGTTCTTGAACTGCTTGACCAGGTAGTCGACGACGCGCTGGTCCCAGTCGTCACCGCCGAGGTGAGTGTCGCCGTTGGTGGCCTTGACCTCCACGACCCCCTCGCCGATCTCCAGCAGCGAGACGTCGAAGGTGCCGCCGCCGAGGTCGAAGACCAGGATCCGCTGATCGTTCTCCCGGTCCAGCCCGTACGCGAGGGCGGCCGCCGTGGGCTCGTTGATGATCCGCAGCACCTTCAGCCCGGCGATCTCGCCCGCCTCCTTGGTGGCGGTGCGCTGGCTGTCGTTGAAGTACGCGGGGACGGTGACCACGGCGTCCGTGACGTCCTCGCCGAGGTACGCCTCCGCGTCGCGCTTGAGCTTCTGGATCACCCTCGCGGAGATCTCCTGGGCGGTGTAGCGCTTGCCGTCCACGTCGCCCTCGGCGGGGAAGCGCCAGCGCTCCTCGCCCATGTGGCGCTTGACCGAGCGGGCGGTGCGGTCGATGTTGGTCACCGCCTGGCGCTTGGCCACCTCGCCGACCAGCACCTCGCCGTTCTTCGCGAAGGCGACCACCGAGGGGGTGGTCCGGGCGCCCTCGGTGTTGGTGATGACGGTGGGCTCACCGCCTTCGAGGACCGAGACCACGGAGTTCGTCGTCCCCAGGTCGATACCGACTGCGCGGGTCATGTCGAACCACCTCCCGATACGCCTCCAAGTATCCCAAAGGATGCTTTTTCGACGCGGTGGCCCGGTTCAGTCGCCCAGGTGGTCGACCTCGCGCATCCGGTTCGTCGCGTCGAGCGCTGCGACCTTGTAGGACTCGGCGAAGGTCGGATAGTTGAACACCGCGTCCACCAGGTAGTCCACGGTCCCGCCGCAGCCCATCACCGCCTGACCGATGTGGATCAGCTCGGTCGCGCCCGTACCGAAGCAGTGCACCCCGAGCAGCCGCCGGTCCTCCGGGGACACCAGCAGCTTCAGCATGCCGTGCCCGTCGCCGACGATCTGGCCACGGGCCAGCTCGCGGTAGCGCGCCATCCCGACCTCGAACGGCACCCTCGCCTCCGTCAGCTGGTCCTCGGTCCGGCCGATGAAGCTGATCTCCGGGATGGAGTAGATGCCGATGGGCTGGAGGCCGTGGATCGGGTTCACCGGCTCGTCGCACGCGTGGTACGCCGCGCTGCGGCCCTGTTCCATGGAGGTCGCGGCCAGCGCCGGGAACCCGATGACATCGCCCACCGCGTAGATGTGCGGCACGGTCGTACGGTAGTGCTCGTCCACCGTGATCCGGCCGCGCGGGTCGGCGGTGAGCCCGGCCCTCGCGAGGTCCAGCTCCTCGGTCAGCCCCTGCCGTCCCGCCGAGTACATCACCGCGTCGGCCGGGATCTTCTTCCCGCTCTCCAGCACGGTCAGGGTGCCACGCTCATGCCGCTCGACCGCGGCGACCGTCTCGCCGAAGCGGAAGGTGACGGCGAGGTCCCGCAGCCGGTACCGGAGCGCCTCGACGATCTCGACGTCGCAGAAGTCCAGCATGCCGTCCCGCTGCTCGACCACGGTGACCTTGCTGCCCAGCGCGGCGAACATCGAGGCGTACTCGATGCCGATCACCCCGGCCCCCACGATGACCATGGAGCGCGGCACCCGCTCCATGCTGAGGACGCTGTCGGAGTCCATGACCGTGCGCTCGTCGAACTCCACGCTCGCCGGGCGGGCCGGACGGGTGCCGGTGGCGATCACGATGTGGTGCGCGGTGAGCAGCTGTTCCTGGCCGGACGCGTCCGTCACGGCCACCGTGTGGTCGTCCACGAACCGTCCGGTGCCGGAGTACATCGCGACCCGGTTGCGGG
Organism: Streptomyces sp. NPDC059850; assembly: GCF_042731515.1. NCBI lineage: Bacteria > Bacillati > Actinomycetota > Actinomycetes > Kitasatosporales > Streptomycetaceae > Streptomyces > Streptomyces sp. NPDC059850. The sequence goes on along the minus strand of NZ_JBHWJI010000019.1, from coordinate 158,710 downwards.
AGAGCTGATTGCGCACGACGTCCACCTCGCGGCCCACCACATGGCGGGTGCGGGCCGTCAGATCCGCGACCGTGATCTCTTCCTTGAGCCGGTAGCTCTGGCCGTACAGATCCCGCTGGGTCAGCCCGGTGAGGTAGAGCACCGCCTCGCGCAGGGTCTTGGACGGCACGGTGCCGGTGTGCAGGGACACCCCGCCCACCATGTCCGGCCGGTCGACGACGGCGACCCGGCGGCCGAGTTTCGCCGCCGCGATGGCGGCCTTCTGGCCGCCCGGGCCGGATCCGATGACAAGCATGTCGAAGTCGGTCACGGCTGGAGTCTGTCACCCGGATCCGCCCGCCGGAAGGGCGTTCCACCGCTCGACGTCCCCCGCTCAACGTCCTTCGCTCGACGCCCACTTGAGGCCCCGTACGCCCGGCGCGGTGAACGACGCCAGGAGGACCAGCGCGACCAGCCCGGCCGGGAGGGCGGGCGCGGCCCGAGCGGCGTGCGTGACCAGCAGCGCGCCGAGCGCCGCCCCCACGACGAGCGCGGCGAGCAGCGCCGCGCTGGCCCAGCGCACCCGGCCGTCGCGGGCCATGTCGACCAGCAGCCCGGTGAGGGTGCCGGTGAGGTACGTCGTGGACATCCCGGGCGGCCCGACGGCGCGCACCAGACCGCTCTGGCCGCCCATGGCGAGCGCGGCCACCGCGAGCAGCGCGGACTGCGCGCCCTGCCCCGGGTGGCCGCCCGCCGTGGCCCACCCCGCCCACAGCCCGCCGAGCGCGAGCACTTCCGCGCCGAGGGCCCAGCGGGCCCGCCTGGCGGGCCGCTCGCCCCGTACGATCCGGGCGCTGAGCAGGGCGCCCGCGACGAAACCGGCCACCGCGACGGCGGCGTCCCGGGCCCGTTCCGGGTCCTGGGCGCCCGCCGAGATGCCGAGGAGCGAGAGGTTTGCCGTCATGACGCTGGTGAAGACGCCGCCGAGGGCGAGGAAGCTGATCGCGTCCATCGCACCGGTGGCCACGGTCAGCGCGACGGCGGTGGCCACCAGGCCGCCGTCGCCGGTGGTCCCCTCGCCGTCCGCCATCGGCCACCTCCGGGCACCCCGAGTGCCCCGCCGCGTGCGCGGGAAACAGCGGGCCGATCCCGGGCCGGGGAGAGGGGATGTGATTCCGGGCCGGGATTCCGCTTCCCGTACCGCCACGGCATCGTTAGGTTCGGGGTGCCCGTCCCGTAACGGCCCCTGAACCGTGGAGGAATGCCGCACGTGTCCCGCGAACTCCATCACCGCGCGGTCGTCGCCGACGCCCACAACGATCTGCTGATCGCCGTCGCCGCCCGCCCGCCGAGGCGCTGGGCGTCCTTCTTCCGGGAGCAGTGGCTGCCCCAGCTGCGCGAGGGCGGTGTGGACCTCCAGGTGCTGCCGGTCTTCATCGAGGACCGGTTCCGCCCCGAAGGCGCACTGCGGGAGACGCTGCGCATGATCGAGTGCGCGCATACGCTGGCCGAAGGCAACCGGGACGCGGTACGGCTGTGTCTGGACGGGTCCGATATCGACGCCACGCTGGCGGAGGGCAGGATCGCGCTGGTGCTGGCGCTGGAGAGCGCCCCCGGCCTCGACGCCGACGTGGAGCTGATCCCGACCGTCCACCGGCTGGGCGTGCGGGTCGCGTCCATCGCCCACTGGGGCCGCACCGCGCTGGCCGACGGCAGCGGCGAGGACGCCACCGGCAGCAGGCTGACGGGGGCCGGGGTCGAGGCGCTGCGGGAGATGGAGCGCCTGGGCATCCTCTTCGACGTCTCCCACCTCAGCGCGTCCGGCGTCGCCCATGTGCTGGAGCTGGCCAGCCGCCCGGTGCTGGCCACCCACTCGTCGGCGCGTGCGCTGCTCGACCATCACCGCAATCTCACCGACGACCAGATCCGGGGCATCGTGGCGACCGGTGGCATGGTGTGCGTGAACTTCCTCGGCGAGTTCCTGGCCACCGATCCGGACGAGCGGACGGTGGACCGGCTGGCCGACCACATCGCCCATATCGCGGAGGTCGCGGGTCCTGACCGGGTGGGTCTCGGGCCGGACTTCATCAAGGAGGTCAGCGCCGATGTCAGCCCGCCGTGCTGCGAGGACCTGGAGTACGCCGAGCTGGTCGTCCCTGGCCTCGAAGGCCCCCGTGGCCTTCCGCTGGTCACCGAGGCGCTGATCGACCGGGGTTTCTCGGAGGCCGCCGTCCATCAGATCCTCGGCGGCAATGTGCTGGACCTGTTCCGCAAGGAGCTGGGCCGCCCGGGGTAGGGGACGCGAACGAAACGGGCGGCACCGCCACCGCGATGCCGCCCGCTCCCGATGGTCCGTCAGGAGCCCGCCACGGTCGCGGGTTCCGAGGGCGTCCCGGCCGGGGTGGTGTCCCCCGTACGTACCCACAGCGGCTTCAGCCGGTAGGTCAGCAGGTACAGCACCACGGAGACGCCCGCGGCGACGTACATGCTCAGGTCGCCCGCGCTCGGGTACGCCGAGGCGAACGCGCCGGTGTACAGCTTGGACTCCCAGAACGGTATGGACGCCAGCACGCCGCCCGCCCACGCGACGAAGCCCCAGGAGAGCACCCGCCCCCGGTCGTACAGTTCGGCGATCCGCGCCGGGTCGGAGCGGCCGCCCAGCCCGTAGTCCAGCAGCAGCACGACGGCGAACGGCGCGATGAAGTACGCGGTGAGGTTGAGGAACACCGAGAACTTCGCCTCGATCCCGGACTCGCCCCACAGGCTGATGACGTACGCCAGCAGACAGATGACGGTGACCGCCTGGGTCCGGGTGACCGGCACCTTCAGGGTCTGGACGGAGATGGCGCCGCCGTAGACGTTGAGGAAGTTCTGCGCGAGCGCGGAGAGGCCGACCGCGATGAGCGCGGGGACGGCGAACGGCCCGGCCAGTTCGTGGAGGGCGGTGATGGAGTCGGTGCTGCTGGCGTTCGAGCCGACCAGGACGCCCAGGATGCCGAGCCAGCAGATGGTGACGAAGTTGCCGAACCCGGTGTACCAGGCGGTGCGCTTCACCACGTCCGGGGTGTCCGGCAGATAGCGCGAGTAGTCGGAGGCGAACGGCGCCCAGGCGACGAGGAAGGAGAGGAACCAGCCGCAGAAGGTGATCCAGCCGCCGGTGTCGCCGATGTAGCCGGACGCCTTCGGGTTGGCGTCGAAGGTGCCGGCGCCACGCACCAGGGCCACGATCGTGATCATCGCGAACAGCGGGGTGAGCACATAAGTGAGCACGCGCTGAAGGAAATTGATCATGTTGTAGCCGAAGATGGAGACGATCAGCTCGATCGCGGTGAGCAGCAGCCCGCAGAGCCAGTACGGCAGATGCGTCAGCTCCGAGATCGCCTTGGCACCGAGGATCACGGTGACCGAGGCCCAGCCGACCCCGGCGAACACATTGATGTACGCCACCGGCAGGAAGTTCCCGAAGAAGCCCAGCGGCCCGCGCGCCTGGATCTGCTGCGGCACCCCGAGCCGTACGCCCATCTTGGACATCACCGCCATCAGCACCGAGCCGACCCCGGCCCCGACGACGATCGCGGCGACCGCGCCGGTGAAGCTGAGGCCCAGGCTGATCGCGCTGAATCCGAGCAGGATGATGGGGAAGTTGAGGCCTGCGGCGAACCAGACGAAGAACTGTGAGCTGGGCTTGCCGTGCCGCTCGTTGTCGGGGATGTGGTCGACCCCGAAGGGTTCGACCTTGGTGACCGCGCTGCCGTAGACCGGCGCCGCATCGTCGTTGGTCATGGGCGTGCTCCTGGGGGCATGGGGAGATCAGGGCGTCAAGGGGTGGCGGTGTGTGGAGGGAAGGGTGGGTCCAGGCGCGGCCGGGGGCGTCTCACCACGGCAAAGGCGCTGTGTTCGAGATATCGAAAAACCCGCCACCACTGTAGACCAGAGGTGCCAGGTCCTCGTGACCGGCCGCGACCACCCGGCCGGTGAAGACGGTGTGGCTGCCCGCTTCCAGCCGCTCGCCGATCTCCACCTCCAGCTGGGCGCAGGACCCGTCGATCAGGGGTACGCCGGAGCCGCCCGGGGTCCAGGACAGCCCGGCGAACTTGTCGTCGGACTTGGACGCGAAGACCTTGGCGACGTCGAGCTGGTTCGCGGCGAGGATGTTGATGCCCAGATGGGTGGCCCGGTGCAGCGCGGGGTGGGTGGTGGAGCTGCGCTGGACGCAGACCAGCACCATCGGCGGGTCCAGCGAGATGCTGGAGAAGGCGTTCACGGCCAGGCCCCGGGGCGTACCGGCGTCGTCGGTGGTCACCACGGTCACGCCGGTGATGAACTTGCGGTGCACCCCGCGCACCAGGTCGGCGTCGACGGCGGCTTCCTTGGTGGTGGTGATGATCCCCAGCGCCTCCAGTAGCTGGCGGGGGTCCCAGGTCACCCATTCCTCGGCGATCACACCGCCGTCGAAGTGGGTGAAGGTGGCGCCGGAGACCTCGACCGGGCGGCCGGTGGGCGGCACGCCGAGGAAGTCGCCGGTGTGGCTGCCGGTGCTGCGCCAGCGGATCGCCAGCCCCTCACCGTCCTCCACGATCTCCTCGATCTCGGTGTGGAGATCGGGGAACGCCTCGCGGATGGCGCGTACGGAGTCCTTGAACTGCTCGCGGTCCTGGGGGGCCGCGGCGGGGCCCCGGCGCCGTACGTAGCCGGGGCTGAGCAGTTCGTCGAGCGCCTCCACTCGCCCCTGGTCCCAGGCGGCCTGCCAGGCGGAGCGGACGCGGGCGGTGCGGTCAAGAGTGTGCGTCATGACGGCTCCCTCATTCAGCTCTTGTATGGCAGAGGACGGTAAGAACGCCATCGGCCACTGTCAACACCTAGGGACAAATGAGCCGGGAAAGAACCGTTCTCGCACCAAATACACAGGTCAAAGTTGCCGACCCGACTCGAACCCTTGACGGGCCCGAACCGGACTCCTAGCCTCCCTGCCATGGCACAGCGTAACCCGGAAGAAATGGACGGACGCTGCATGCGCTTCTCGATATTCCACAACCTCGGAGCACCGGGCCGGCTCGGCTCCTACGCCGAAGTCATGGACGAGGCACGGGAGTTCGCGGTCGCCGCGGACCGGGCGGGCTTCTGGTCCACCTGGTACACCGAGCACCACTTCGGCCACGAGGCCATCGAGATCACCCCGAACCCGGTGCTGATGGGCGCCGACATCGCGGCCCGTACCGAGCACATCAGGATCGGCCAGGCGGCGAACATCGCCACCTTCTGGCATCCGCTGCGGCTCGCCGAGGACATCGCGATGCTCGACCAGCTCTCCGGCGGCCGCGTCGAGGTGGGCCTCGGCCGGGGGCTGTACGGGCGCGAGGCGCTCAATCTGAACGCGCTCGCCGATCCGCGCGACCAGGAGCAGAACCGCGCGCTGTACGACGAGACCGTGGAGATCCTGCGCAAGGCGTGGAGCGGCGAGTTCTTCTCGCACCAGGGCCGCTTCCACGAGTTCCCCGCCCCGGGGGTGAAGTGGAACCACCCCCTCTCCCCCGCCACCCCGGAGTACATGGAGGACGGGGTCATCACCAAGATGCAGGTCACGCCGCATCCCTTGCAGCGCCCGCATCCACCGCTGTGGCAGGTCATCGACAGCCCGAGGTCGATCAAGGCGGCCGCGGCCGACGGGGTCCAGGGCATGTTCTGGCTGCCGCCGGTCTCGGCGCTCAAGGAGCGCTTCGAGCTGTACCGCTCCACCGCGAGCCAGTCCTCGGGCCGTGCGTACGCGCTCGGCGAGGGCATCGGCCTCGTACGGGACGTCTACGTCGCCGACACCATGGAACAGGCGCGCGCCGACTTCGAGGAAGCGCTGCTGACCACCTACCGGTGGATCATGCACTTCCGGGGCCTGGGCAACCTGATGGAGGCGGGCGAGGAGCTGACCGACGCCCACGAGCTGTCCTTCGAGTTCCTGGCGAAACGCAATCTGCTGGTCGGCACCCCCGAGTACGTCTCCGAGAAGATCGCCGAGCTGCGGGACGAGGTGGGCCTGGAGCATCTGCTGCTGTGGACCACCCACCCCGGGCTGGAGCACCGCAAGGCGATGCGCAGCCTGGAGCTGTTCGCGGAGAAGGTCATGCCGCGGTTCACCGGTGGCGGCAGCCATGACTGACCTGGGCCAGGTGACCGACCTGGGCCTGCGCAAGGTCGTCAGTGTCATCGACGAACCGCTGCTGGAGCTGGGGCGCCCGGTGGCCGTGCCGGTGCGCCGGGCCGCGGCGGCCGCGGTGATCCGTAACCCCTGGGCGGGGCTCGGCCTGGTCGCCGATCTGCAGCCCGAGGTCGAGCGGATCGCCCCGGGGCTCGCGCGGCTGCTCACCGACCGGGTGAGCGAGGCGCTGGGCGGTGTGGAGCGGGTCGAGTCGTTCGGCAAGGCCGCGATCGTCGGCCTGAACGGGGAGATCGAACACGGCGGGGCGCTGATCCACACCCCGTTCTTCGGCAACGTCCTGCGGGAGCTGACCGAGGGCACCTCGATCATCGTGTTCAGCGACGACCGGCTCCCGGCGGGCGAGCCGCTGACCGTACCGCTGTGGCACAAGACGGCGGCCGCGACCCGCTCGCACTACCAGACGTGCCAGATCCGCATCCCCGACGCGCCCCGGCCCGACGAGATCGTCGTCATCGCGGCCGGTGCCTCCGGGCCCCGCCCCAACGCGCGCATCGGGGACCGGGCCACCGACCCCGTCGTCCGCCTCGCCGATCTCGAAGACCCCAAAGACATGGAGACCGTGCAGTGAACGTCCGCAAGATCATCACCTTCACCGAGGACATCCACAGCGAGGGCGGCCGCCCGGTGGACCCGCCCGCCCGGACCGCGGTGGTGCTCGCCATCATCGAGAACCCCTGGGCCGGGCAGGGCTATGTGGCGGATCTGCTGCCCGGTATCGACGAGGTGGCGCCGAAGCTCGGCGAGCTGCTGGCGCCCCGGGTGGTCGAGGCGCTGGGCGCGCCGGTCGAGGCGTACGGCAAGGCAGCCATCGTGGGCCTGGACGGGGAGGTCGAGCACGGCTCCGGGCTGATCCACACGCTCAAGTTCGGCGACCACTTCCGGCAGGCGGCGAAGGCCACCACGCTGCTGCCCGCCGTGGAGAAGCGCGCGGCCGCGGGCACGGTCTTCGACATCCCGCTCAAGCACATCACCGATGCCACGATCCGCTCGCACCACCAGAGCATCGAGGTGCGGGTGGCGGACGGACCGCGCGCCGACGAGATCGTGGTCGGGCTCGCGGCCGCCGCCCAGGGCCGTCCCCAGGCCCGGCTGGCCCCGCTCGCCACGGAGCAGTGAGCGGCGTGCGGCGGCCGTCCGCGCCGGTTTCCCTGGCGTACGAGACCCACGGCGCCGGGCCCGGACTCGTCCTGCTGCACGGGGTCGGGCTCGACCGGCGGATGTGGGAGCGGTGTCTGCCCGCGCTGGCGGCCCGGCACCGGGTGACGCTGGTCGATCTGCGCGGCCACGGCGCCTCCCCGGCCGCCGCCCCCGGGGTGTCGCTCGGCGAGCTGGCCGCGGATGTCGCGGCGCTGCTGAGCGGGCCCGCGCACATCGTCGGCTTCTCGCTCGGCGCGCTCGTCTCCCAGCGGCTCGGCCTGGACCGGCCGGACCTCACCGCCTCGCTGACGCTCGTCAGCTCGGTGGCGGGGCGCTCGGAGGACGAGCGCGCGGCGGTGGCGCGGCGGCGGGAGGTGGCGGCCCGGGACTTCGGGGCGTCCGCGTGGGCGGCGGTCGACCGCTGGTTCTCGCCCGGCTGGCGGGCCCAGGAGCCGGGGCTCGCCCAGCGGGTGCTGGACACGCTGCTGGCCAACGACCCCGTCTCGTACCTCGCCTGCTACGACGTCTTCGCGACCGCCGACGCCGGGCTGTGGCCGCTGCTGCCCCGGATCACCGCGCCCACCCTCGCGGTGACCGGGGAGGACGACCCCGGCTCGACCCCGGCCATGACGCACCGGCTCGCGCGGCAGATACCCGGCGGCCGGGCGGTGATCGTGCCCGGGGCCCGCCATCTGCTGCCGCTGGAGTGCCCGGAGCGACTCGCCGACGCGATCCTCACCCACACCGGAAGCCAGGCCGGAAGCCCGACCGGAAACCACACCGGACATCAGGAGTGCCACAGCCCATGAACCGCCTGCCGCGCCATGACCACTACATCGCGGGCGAGTGGACCGCCCCCGCCGACGGCGGCTACTTCGCCAGCGTCAACCCGGCCACCGCAGAGCCCTGGTACGAGGCGGCGGACGGCACCGCCGCCGATGTGGAGCGCGCGGTGGGCGCCGCCCGCGCCGCCTTCGAGGACCCGCGCTGGCGCGATCTGAGCCAGACCCGGCGCGGTCGGCTGCTGCGTGACCTCGGCGATCTGATCGGCGAACACGCGGAGGAGCTGGCCCGCACCGAATCCCTGGACAACGGGAAGCTGCTGCGCGAGATGCGGGCCCAACTCGCGGGCCTGCCCGAGTACTTCTATTACTACGCGGGACTCGCCGACAAGATCCAGGGCGAGGTCATCCCGGGCGCCAGCCGCGAACTCCTCAACTACACCCTGCGCGAACCGGTGGGCGTGATCGGCGCCATCACCCCGTGGAACTCCCCGCTGCTGCTCACCGCCACCAAGCTCGCCCCGGCGCTGGCCGCGGGCAACACGATGGTCATCAAGCCCTCGGAGCACACCTCCGCCTCGCTGCTGGCCCTCGCCCCGCTCTTCGCGGAGGCGGGCTTCCCGCCGGGCGTGGTCAACGTGGTCACCGGCTTCGGCGCGACCGCTGGCGGCCCGCTGACCGAGCACCGGGACGTGGCCAAGGTGAGCTTCACCGGCTCCACCGAGACCGGCCGCCGGATCGCCCGTACCTGCGCCGACCGGCTGATCCGCTGCACCCTGGAGCTGGGCGGCAAGTCCCCCAACATCATCTTCCCGGACGCCGATCTGGGCTCGGCCGCCATGGGCGTGATCGCCGGGGTGTTCGCCGCCGCGGGCCAGACCTGTGTGGCGGGCAGCCGGGTGCTGGTGCACCGCGAGGCGTACGACGAGATCCTGGAGCGGGTGACGGCGCGGGCCGCCACCATCGCGATCGGCGACCCCCTCGACGACGCCACCGAACTGGGCCCGCTGGCCATCGCCGACCAGCTGGAGAAGGTCGAGTCGTACGTCGAACTCGGCCGCTCCGAGGGCGGGAAGGTGGTGTGCGGCGGGTCCCGGCCGGACACCGGTCTCGGCGGGTACTTCTACTCCCCCACCGTGTTCACCGGCGTCGACAACACCCTGCGGATCTGCCAGGAGGAGATCTTCGGGCCGGTGGCCACCGTCCTGCCCTTCGACTCCGAGGAGGAGGCCCTCGCCATCGCCAACAACTCGGCGTACGGCCTCGCGGCGGGGGTGTGGACCCGGGATGTGAACCGGGTGCACCGGATGGCCGCCCGGCTGGAGGCGGGCACGGTGTGGGCCAACACCTACCGTTCGATGTCGCCGATGTCGCCCCGGGCGGGCTTCAAGGACAGCGGCATGGGGACCGAGCACGGCACGGAGGTCATCCGGGAGTACACCCGGCTGAAGAGCGTGTGGATCAACACCAGCGAGGAACCCGCCGGGGACCCGTTCATCCTCAGGTCGTGACGTATGCCCGGACGGGAGCGCTCTTGTATGGCAGGTCACACGGCCCCGCCCTTGACCGGCGGGCAGGTTGACGGGGAGAGAGCGCCCCGCATACGGTCCGGTGCCATGCAACAACCCACAGGGAAGCGGCTTCAGCAGACCAGCATGCAGGCCAGGGTCGCCGAAGAGCTGCGGCAGATGATCATCAGTGGCGAACTGCCGCCCCGCTCCAGCCTGTCCGAGATGGCGCTGTCCGAGACCTTCGGGGTCAGCCGGACGCCCATCCGCGAGGCCCTCAAGCAGCTCCAGATAGAGGGGCTGGTCGAGGTCCGGCCACGGGTCGGCACGTTCGTCGCCGTGCCGTCACGCCGTGAGCTGACCGAGCTGTTCCAGATGAAGGAGCTGTTCGAGGGCGCCGCCGCCCGGCTGCTGGCCTTCCGTGGGAACGTGCCCGAGGTGGAGCAGCTGGAGGCCAGCATGCGGGCGGCCGACCAGGCCGTCCAGGAGGGCGACGCCGAGCGGTACGCGGCGCTGGTCCACGAGTTCCACGACCTGATCGTCAGGGGCGCGGACAACAGCAAGCTGGAGGGGCACTACCGCACCCTGATGAACCAGCTCGCCTACGCGCGGCTGGTGCGCACCTCGCTGTCCCGCCCCGGGCGGCTCATCGAGTCGGACTCCGAGCACCACCGCGTGCTGAGCCTGATCCAGGCCAAGGACGGCGACGGCGCCGAGCGGGTGATGCGCGAGCATGTGCGCGCCAGCCACCAGGCCCTGATGCAGGGCATGGACGAGCGCGGGCACTGAGCCGCCGACGCTTCAGTTGTCGGCGCCTCAGTTGTCGGCGGCGACCCGTGCGGCGCGCAGGGCCGAGCGGAGCCGGTTCTTGGCGCCGAGGAGATGTTCGCGCAGGGTGGTGACGGCGGTCTCGGTCTCACCGCCGCGCACGGTCGTCAGCAGGTCGGCATGGGCCTCGGCGGAGGGGTGCAGATCGACGTCCTGGGCGTTGGTGACATCGAGGACCACGCCGAAGGTGGGGCGGTACTGCTCCCAGACGGCGACCAGTCGGCGGTGCCCGGACAGGACGTAGAACTGGGAGTGGAACTCCAGGTCGGCGAGGGCGAAGTCGCTGGGCGCCGAGCGGTCGGCGGCGTCCCGCATCCGGTCCACGAACCCCTGGGCGCGGTCCCAGTCGCCGGGTTCGGCCCGGCCGATGGCGAGGGTGAGGGCCAGGGTCTCCAGGGATTCCCGCAGGGTGTACAGCTCGTCCACGTCCGTCTCGGTCAGCCCGGTGACGAAGACCCCGCGGCGGCGCGATTCGACCAGCCCCTCGGCCTCCAGCTGCCGCAGCGCGTCGCGGACCGGGCCGCGGCTGACGTCGTACTGCTCGGCGAGGGCACCTTCGACAAGATGGGTGCCGGGGCGCTGCCGTCCTGAGATGATGAGGACGCGCAGCTCGTGGGCGACCAGATCGCCGAGGGACTGCTGCTGTAGCGAGGTGATGGGCACCGGCGGACTCCTTCTGGGGGCGGAACGTCCTCTTCAGTCAACGGTTAACCGTTGACTCATTATTCCTCCCTCAGGGCCGCTTCGGAAACGGTGGCGAAGACGATGCCGCGCCGCTGCCAGGTGTAGCTGACGGCGACCCCGTCCGCCCAGGGCACCACGGCCGGGTAGGAGAACTCCCGGTGGCCGTCGGTCCGTACGCCCGTCTCGTCCGGGACGATGGCCGGGACGGTGGCTCCGGGGCGGGAGACCGGCCGGTCCTCCAGCACCACCGCCCGGCGGAAGGTGAGCCCGTCGTCCTCGGAGACGGACAGCACCAGCGGGGTGCGCGCGCCCCATTCGGCGGCCACCGGGTTGTGGGCCAGCACCACCCGGCCGTCGGCGAGCCGTACGGCGTCCAGCCCGCTGTTGTTGTTCGGGACGTCCAGCGGCCGCGCGGCCGACCACGTCACGCCGCCGTCGCGGGAGGCGCTGCGGCAGACCCGGCCGCAGGAGCTGCGCAGCAGCATCCGCACCTCGCCCGGGGCGCTCTCCCACAGCGCGGGCTGGATGACCCCGGCACCGGGAAACGCGGGGCGGTCCAGCGGTACGGGCGCGGAGCGCCGCCAGCTCGCGCCGCCGTCGTCCGAGCGGTCGGTGAACGCGTCCCAGCGGCCGCCCGCGCTCCGCGGCTCCTCGGTGGAGGCGGGCGCGAGCCAGCCGCCGTCGGCGAGGCGGACCGGTTTGTTCTTCACCGGTCCGCGCCCACCGGCCCCGGCCGCGCCCGGCACCAGGTCGGCGGGGGCGGACCAGCTGAGCCCGCCGTCCAGGGAACGCAGCACCCGGGTGCGCCAGTCGGGGATGCGGTGGCCGGTCTTGTAGAAGAGCAGCACCTCGCCGTGGCCGGTGGCGAACAGGACGGGGTTCCAGTGCGGCAGCCCCGCCTCGTCCGCCACCTTCACCGGCTCGTGCCACGCGCCGTCGCCCGCCCGCCGCGCCAGCCAGATCGCCACGTCGTCCGCGCCCTCCCGGCTCCCGGCGAACCAGGCGGCGAGCACCTCGCCGTCCGGCAGCGGGAGCAGGGTGGAGGCGTGGCAGTGTCCGAAGCGGGGGTCGTCGCGCAGGACGAACTCGCGGTGGACGGTCATCAGGGCGCGACCGCGTCGGTCTCCGGCACCTTGGCGGCCTTGGTGTCCGATGCGGGCTCGGACCCCGCCGCCATGGCGGAGCTGGTGTCGACCAGGTCGCGGCGGGAGGTCTCGGGGGTGAAGAAGTACGCGGCGGCCGCCGAGATCAGGGCGACGGCGCTCGCGTAGGCGGCCACCGGAACCCAGTTGTCGCCGCCGCCGGTGAGCGCGGTGGCGATGAACGGGGTGAGGCCACCGGCCACGATGGCGCCGAGCTGGGCGCCGATCGAGGCACCGCTGTAGCGGACCTTGGAGCCGAAAAGCTCGGTGAACAGGGCGGGTTGGACGGCATTGCAGGCGTTGTGGGCAAGGTTGATGACGAGGCAGTACGCCAGCACGATCAGCACCGCCGAGCCGGACTTCAGCAGCAAGAACGCCGGGAAGGCCAGCGCGGCCGCGGCCAGGCCGCCGTAGACGTACACCGGGCGGCGGCCCACCTTGTCGGACAGCGCGCCGAAGAAGCCGTGGGCGGGGAAGGCGAGCACCGAGGCGATCATGATGGCGGTGGTCAGCGTGGCCTTCGGGATGCCGAGGTGTTCGGGTCCGTAGGACACCGCGAAGACGGTCAGCAGGAAGAACGGCACGCTCTCGCTGAACCGCAGCGACATGATCAGCAGCACGCTCCGCCAGTCGTGGCGCAGTACGTCGAGCAGCGGCGCCTTGGCCTTGCCCTCCTCCTGCTTGACCTGCTCGAACACCTCGGATTCGCCGAGCCGCCCGCGCATCCACAGCCCTACGCCCACCAGCACCGCGCTGCACAGGAACGGCACGCGCCAGCCCCAGGCCTGGAACTGCCCCTCGGGGAGCATGCCCATCAGCGCGAACATGCCGGTGGCCAGCAGCTGTCCGGAGAAGCCACCGGTGTTGGGCCAGGCGCTGAAGAAGCCGCGGCGGTGTGCCGGGGCGTTCTCGACGACCATCAGCATGGCGCCGCCCCATTCGCCGCCGACCATGAAGCCCTGGATGAAGCGCAGCACCACGAGCAGCACCGGTGCCCAGATGCCGATGGTGTCGTACGTTGGCAGAAGACCGACGGCGAAGGTGGCGGCGCCCATCCCGCACAACGTCGTGACCAGCGTGGTTTTCCGGCCGATGGTGTCGCCGAGGTGGCCGAAGACGAAGCCGCCGAGCGGGCGGGCGATGAAGCCGATACCGAAGGTGGCGAACGACGCGAGGGTGCCCGCGAACGGGCTCAGACTCGGGAAGAAGAGATCGCCGAACACCAGCGCGCTGGCGAGGCCATAGAGCAGGAAATCGTAGAACTCGATGGTGTTGCCGATGAAGCTCGACACCACGGTGCGGCGGAGCTGGGCGGACGCGTGGCGTGAGGTCATGTGTTTCTCCTGCTCTGGGCCTCATTGCCCGGACATCTGGTTAACCGTTCACGGTTAACCGTGGCGATGAGTATGGGATCCCGCACCACGCCCGTCAATAGGAAGCCGCGAGGGACCCTTGACGCCCCGGAAGCGGCTCCGTACCTTCGGTTCACCTCTTGAAAGATCGAACCGTTAAACACCCTCTGAACTCTTCACAACTCTTCAAGGGACGAAGAAACATGAATGGTGTGCGCAGACGAACGGTGCTCGCGGCGGCGGGCGGCACGGCGATCGCGGGCAAGGCCGCCACCGGCACCGCCCACGCCCGGGAGCGGCCGGGCCCCGGCGAGCGGCCCGCGGCGGAACCCGCCCCGTACGAGGCCAGGGTCCAGGCCCTGCTGGGGCGGATGACGGTCGAGGAGAAGCTCGGCCAGCTCCAGCAGCTCGCCTGGACCGGTGACACCGGGCCCGGCGGCGGACAGACCGCCGAGGCGGAGAAGGCGGCCCGGCAGGGGCGGCTCGGCTCCGTCCTCAACATCTACGGGGCGAAGAACACCAACACCCTCCAGCGGATGGCCGTCGAGGAGTCGCGCCTGGGCATTCCGCTGGTGTTCGGGCTCGATGTCATCCATGGCATGTGGACCACCTTCCCCATCCCGCTCGCGCAGGCCGCGAGTTTCGACCCGGAAGTGGCCGTACGGGACGCCGAGGTGTCGGCGAAGGAGGCCCGCTCCAACGGGGTGCACTGGGCCTTCTCGCCGATGATGGACGTCACCCACGAACCGCGCTGGGGCCGGATCTCCGAGGGCAGCGGCGAGGACCCGCATCTGACGGCCGCCGTCGCCGCCGCCAAGACCCGTGGCTACCAGGGCGAGGACCTGGCGTCGAAGGACCGGCTCGCGGCGTGCGCCAAGCACTTCGTGGCGTACGGCGGCGCCGAGGGCGGGCGCGACTACAACACGGTGGACGTCTCGGAGGCGCGGCTGCGCAACCTCTACCTCGGGCCGTTCCTGGCGGCCGTGGACGCCGGGGTGGCCACCGTCATGGCGAGCTTCAACACCATCAGCGGGGTCCCCGCCCATGGCGATCCGCACACCCTCACCGACATCCTCAAGGACGAGTGGGAGTTCGGCGGGGTCGTCGTCAGCGACTACAACGGCGTTCAGGAAATGACGGTGCACGGCTTCGCCGCCGACCACGCCGACGCGGCCCGGCTGGCGCTGAACGCCGGGGTCGACATGGAGATGGCCAGCACCACCCTCGCCGACCATGGCAAGCGGCTGCTGCGCGGTGGCGACATCACCACCGCCCGGCTGGACGACGCGGTGGCCCGCGTCCTGCGGCTCAAGTTCCGGCTCGGGCTCTTCGAGCACCCCTACGTGGACGAGGACGCCGCGATCGAGGAGCCCACGAAGGCGTCCCGGGCGGCGGCCCGCGAGACAGCCGCACGCACCCTGGTGCTGCTCAAGAACGCCCCGTCCGCGAAGGGAAAGGCGCCGCTCCTCCCCCTCAGCCGGTCGGTCTCCTCCATCGCCGTCGTCGGGCCCTTCGCCGACTCCACCGATCTGCGCGGCTCCTGGGCCGGGCCCTGGGCAGACGCGTTTCCGCCGGTCACCGTCCTGGACGCGGTGAAGGACGCCGCGCCGAAGGCCCGGGTCACCCATGCCCGCGGTGTCGACCCGGCGGGCAAAGACACCGGGGACACCGATGGCATCACGAAGGCCGCCGTGGTCGCCAGGGCCGCCGAGGTGGCGGTCGTCGTGGTCGGGGAAGCCTCGGCGCTCAGCGGGGAAGCCGCCGTACGCAGCGACATCAGCCTGCCCGGGCAGCAGGAGAAGCTGATCGCCGCGGTCGCGGACACCGGCACGCCCTTCGTCGTGGTCCAGGTCAGCGGCCGCCCGCTGACGATGGGCGGCTGGCTGGACTCGGCGCCCGCCGTGCTCCAGGCGTGGCATCCGGGCATCGAGGGCGGAAACGCCATCGCGGACGTCCTGTTCGGCACCGTGAACCCGGGCGGCAAGCTGCCCGTGTCCTTCCCGCGCTCGGTGGGGCAGATCCCCATCTACTACAACCACGAGAACACCGGGCGCCCCTACGACCCGGACAACAAGTACACCTCCAAGTACCTCGACCTCGCCGACGGCCCGCAGTTCGCCTTCGGCCACGGCCTCAGCTACACCACCTTCGACATCGGCGAGCCGAAGCTGTCCGTCAGCCGCATCTCGGCCGACGCGCTGCGCAAGGGCGACACCGTGGAGGTGGCGGTCACGGCGCGCAACACCGGGGAGCGCGAGGGCGACGAGGTGGTGCAGGTGTATATGCGGGACCCGGTGGCCAGCCTCGCGCAACCGGTGCGGCGGCTCTGCGGCTTCCGCCGGATCACCCTCGGCGCGGGGAAGTCCACCACCCTCCGCTTCCGGCTGGGCGCCGAGGACCTGGGCTTCTGGACCCATGACCGGGACGGCGTGTTCACGGTGGAGAGAGGCGAGATCCAGATCTACGCGGGCAACAGCTCACTGGCCAGGAGCGAACGCACCCTGACGATCACCTAGACCGATCACATAGTGGGACGGCGTCCCGTCTTCTGCACAGCCCGGCCGGATTACTTGTAGGGTGCATGCTGACAATCCCGGCCGGGCGGAGGTCCCGTGGGCGGTGTGATCACCGGTTTCGGCGTCATCGCGAGCATCATCGTCACCGGCTATGTGCTCGGCCGCCGCAAGGCGCTGGGCGGGCAGGGCCGGGAGGTGCTGACCAAGCTCTCCTTCAACGTCGCCTCCCCCGCGCTGCTGTTCACCACCCTCGCCCACGCCGATCTCGCCGTCGTCGTCTCGACCCCGCTGCTCGTCACGGCGCTGAGCACCTTCGTGGTGGCGGGCGCGTTCGTCGCGGTCGGCGCGGTACGCAAGTGGAGCGTGGGCCGCACCACGATCGGCGCCCTGTGCGCGAGCTATGTGAACGCGGGCAACCTCGGCATCCCGATCGCCGTGTACGTCCTCGGCGACGCGTCCCTCGTTGCCCCGGTGCTGCTGTTCCAGCAGCTGGTGATGACCCCGATCGCGCTGACCGTGATCGACCTCAGCCGCCCCTCGGACCACCCGCCCTCGGTGCTGCGCTGGGTGACCTCCCCGTTCCGCAATCCCATCGTGATCGGCTCACTGTCCGGAGTCGCGGTGGCCGCCGCGGGGTGGCGGGTGCCCGGGCCCATCATGGAACCCTTCACCCTGGTGGGCAGCATGGCCGTACCCGCCGTGCTGCTGGCCTTCGGGATCTCGCTGCCCGGCAGTGAGCTGCCCGGGCGCGGCGAGGAGCGCGGCCCGGTGCTGCTGTCGGTGGCGCTGAAGTCCTTCGGCCAGCCACTGGTGGCGTGGGCCATCGCGGCCGGTGTGTTCCAGCTCGGCGGGCCCGCCCTCTTCGCGGCCGTCGTCACCTCCGCGCTCCCCGCGGCGCAGAACCTGTTCACGTACGCGGTGCGCTACGACACGAGCACCATCCTGGCCCGCGAATCCATCCTGCTGTCCACGGTGCTGGCCGCGCCGGTGCTCCTCACGGTGACGGCGCTGCTGGGCTGAAGTCCCCGTGTGCGGCGGCCGGTTGGGTTTACCCCGCAAGGCCCCGGGCAGGCGATTGTTCGTGCTTCGGACCGGAGGCACGCACCGCGGGAGCAGTCTGATCGCTCCAGAGCGTGGCCTCCGGTCCGTATCCGCACACTCCCGCATGGCAGCGACCCACGGTCCCAGGCGACCCGTCAGCCCCTTGCAGGAGGTGTGTGAGATGACGACAGCAGCGCAGCACACGGCCCGTTCCCGGTCCGGTTCCCCGAAGCACCCGCATGACGACGCGCCCGACACCAGCGCCGAGTTCCACGAGATGGCCCGCCTCCCCGAGGGCCCCGAGAAGGACGCGCTGCGGCAGCGGGTGGCGGAGGCGTGGATGCCGATGGCGAAGCGGCTCGCCCGCCAGTACCGCAACCGGGGCGAATCCCTGGAGGACCTGGAGCAGGTGGCGGCGCTCGGCCTGGTGAAGGCCGTCAAGCGGTACGACCCCGAACACGGCACGGCGTTCGCGGGTTTCGCGGTGCCCACCATCGTCGGCGAGATCAAGCGCCATTTCCGGGACCACCTGTGGGTGCTGCATGTGCCGCGCCGGGTCCAGGAGCTGCGCAACCGGGTGCGGACCGCGCACCGGGAGCTGTCGCACTCCCTCGACGACGCCTCGGTGCCCGCCGAGGCCATCGCCGAGCGCACCGGCCTCACCGAGAAGGAGGTGCGCATCGGCATGGAGGCCATGGGCAGCTTCACCCCGCTGTCCCTGGACGCCCAGCTGACCGGCGCGGACGACGGCTACTCGCTGGCGGACACGCTCGGCCGCCCGGAGCCCGCGTACGACCGGGTGGTGGACCGCGAGGCGGTGCGCCCCGGGCTCGGACGGCTGCCCGAGCGGGAGCGCCAGATCCTCTACATGCGGTTCTTCTGCGACATGACGCAGAGCCGGATCGCCGAGCAGCTCGGCATCTCCCAGATGCATGTCTCCCGGCTGATCAACCGCACCTGCTCGACGCTGCGCGCCCAGGCCATGGACGAGGCCGCCGCCGCGTGAACGGCCCGCTCCCCGCGTCGCACCGCGAGCCGTTGCGCCGCTGGAACGATGTGCATCGCCTCAGCGGGTGACCGTGGCGCCGTGGAGAGCGCCGGTGTCCGCCACGGGCTGCGAGGGTCGGGGCGCGCACCCCGGACGCCCAGCGAAGGAGAACGCCCATGACCACCACCCAAGGCCCGCCCTCGGTGTCCGACCTGAAGCTCGTCAAGGGCCAGAAGGCGCTGGTGACCGGCGCCAACTCGGGCATCGGCAAGGCCACCGCGATCGCCCTGGGGCGCTCCGGCGCCGATGTCGTCGTCAACTACGTCTCCGACCGTCCGGCCGCCGAGGCCGTCGTGAAGGAAATCGAGGGCCACGGCGTGCGCGCGTACGCCCACCAGGCGGACGTGTCGCGGGAGGATCAGGTGGTCGGCATGGTGTCCGACATGGTCGACCGGTTCGGCACGATCGACATCCTGGTGGCCAACGCGGGCCTGCAGCGGGACGCCCCGACGGTGGAGATGTCCCTGGCGGACTGGGAGAAGGTGCTCTCCGTCAACCTCACCGGTCAGTTCCTGTGCGCCAGGGAGGCGGTCAAGGAATTCCAGCGGCGCGGTGTCGTTCCGGAGGTGTCGCGGGCGGCCGGGAAGGTCATCTGCGTCAGCTCGGTGCACCAGATCATCCCCTGGGCCGGGCATGTGAACTACGCGTCGTCCAAGGGCGGCGTGGCGATGATGATGCAGACCATGGCCCAGGAGCTGGCCCCACGGAAGATCCGGGTGAACGCGATCGCGCCGGGTGCCATCCAGACCCCGATCAACCGCGACGCGTGGGACACCGAGGACGCCCGGACCGCACTGCTGGAGCTGATCCCCTACGGCCGCATCGGCGACCCGCGGGACATCGCGAACGCCGCGGTCGTCCTCGCCTCCGACCTGTGCGACTACGTCGTGGGCACCACGCTCTACGTGGACGGCGGCATGACGCTCTTCCCCGGCTTCGCCACCGGTGGCTGAACCCCGCCACCAGGCGATTCGGCGCGCGGAGAGCGACGATGGTGGTGTCATTGTTTCCTCAAGGAGGTGGACGACGATGACGTTCCCCTCGGACCATTCGCGTGACGCCGACCGGGCGGATCAGCGTGCTGACCAGCGCGCCGACCAGCGGAATGAGCGTTCCGACGACGCGGACCGCCCCTTCACCGGTCTCCTGGGCACCCTCTCGGATGCCGCCTGGCAGGTCCTGCTGACCGCGGGCCTGGTCGCGATCGTGCTGGGGCTGCTGGTGCTCGTGTGGCCAGCTGCCACCCTGGCGGTGGTCGGCGCCCTGTTCGGCGTATACCTGCTGATCAGCGGCATCTTCCAGCTCGTCGGGGCCTTCGGGTCACACGTCCCCCGGTCGATGCGTGTCCTCGGCTTCATCAGCGGCGCGGTGAGCGTGTTCCTGGGTCTGCTGTGCTTCCGGGGCCCGGCCCAGTCGATCCTGCTGCTCGCCCTGTGGATCGGATTCGCCTGGCTGCTGCGGGGTGTCATGCACACCGTGACGGCCGTGCAGGACGAGGCGATCCCCGCCCGTGGCTGGCAGATCTTCCTCGGTGTCATCAGCGCCCTGGCCGGAATCGTGCTGATCGTGTCGCCCTTCGGCTCCATCGCCGCGCTCACCCTGGTGACCGGCGTTTGGCTGCTGATTCTGGGCATCATCGAGGTCGTTCACGGGATTCAGTTGCGGGCCCGGCTCGGAGGCCACGCCCCCCGCAAGGAACATCACGGCTTCCGGTTCCGTCAGCAACCCCATCCGCAGCCGTAGCCGCCGCGGCCGCCCCCCCCCGGGGGGGGGGCGGGCACCCGCGCCAACCACGGGGGGGGTGGGTATAAACCAAAACAACACCCC
>NZ_JBHWJI010000019.1:0-138645 GCF_042731515.1 Streptomyces sp. NPDC059850 | reverse complement strand
CCCGGGCCGCGCCCCCCCCCCCCCCCAATTCAAAAACCGCGGGCCGGTTTCACCACCCACCCCCCCCCCCCCCCCGTCCCCCCCCCCCCCCCCCCCCGGGGGGCCGCCCCCCACAACCGGGGACAACCAGGGGGCTAGTGGGTCTGCACCCACCACGCCATCAGACCGATGGCCGCGGTACCGGACGCGTACGACGCGCCCCGTACGAAATTCGCGGCGGCGAGGCGGCCGTATCGACGCCATCTACTACGGGAGCGACTTGTTACCGGTGGGCGAACCTCCATCGTCTGCATGTGGAGCCCCTTTCGTGACCGTACGGACAGTGACTGTCCGACAGGGGGGAACGACGCGCTGAAGAAAGCATACAAAAGTGTGAACTTTCCTCAGGTGACTGACTCGCCGAGAAAAAATAGCTTTCGACACGATTTCAGCCCGACAGGATGTCAGGTCTCGACGGGATGTCAGGTCTCGTGTGCTCAACCCTGCCCGTGCCAGCGCAGCACCGCGCCCAGTCCCCCGGCCGGTCCGGGCACGCCCTCGGGGACCAGCAGCACCTCGGTGTCGGCCACCGCCGCGGACCGCATCAGCGCGTCGTCCGCGCGCGCGGGCTCGGGCGCGCTCACGCCCAGCGCCCGCACCTGGGCCCGCTGTACCGCCACCTGATCGGCGCCGGGCCCGATCCACACCTCGTGGCGCATGTCGCCGCCCGCCTGCCCCAGCAGCAGGGTGGCCGCCTGATGGCTGCGCACCGCCTCCACCACCGCGGGCACCCCCTCCGCCGCCCCGCTCGGCGCGGAGCCGTCGTGGCCGCTGGCGATGTGCCCGCCGGGGCGGCCGCGCCCGGCGCGGAAGAGGTCGAGTACGGCTTCCAGATGGGCCCGGGCGTGGTCCGCGCGGGCGTGGTCGATCTCCGTCTCCAGGAGTTCCCGGGCCGATCCGGGTGCCCGGCTGCCGTGCCGCGCCTCCACGGCCCGCTCCCGCAGCGGCTCGGGCAGCCGGTCGCGTACCGCCCTGCGCTCGCGCGGATCGCCCGCCAGGACGAGCAGCGGCGCCCCGCTGTCCGGCCACTGCCGTACCAGCTCCTCGGCGACAAGGTCCGCGGTGTGCTCCCAGCCGTTCTCGACCCGGTTGCGGTAGTGCCACTCGTACCGGTCGGCGGGCACCGACCGGTGGCCACGGCCCCGCGGTCCCCCGGCGGTGGCGCGGCACACCGGGCGGGCCCCGCCCTCGTCGCGCAGCTCCAGGTCGGCGCCCGTTCGGTCGACGTACACCACCAGGCACGACGGCCACTCACCGCGCAGCGACGCCAGTGGCGCCACCCGGGGCAGCGGCGACCAGGACGTCACCACATCGCCCGGGGACAGGGCCAGCGGCAGGTCGAGCACCACCTCACCGTCCGCGGCGAACAGCGCCCGCCCGGCGGACGCCGTGGCCGCCCGCTCACCGGCCAGCCTGCTCACCACCGCCTCCCGGGTGCGGGGATCGGCGCCCTGGGCGGTCAGCTGACCGGCCACGAACCGCTCCCGCAACCGGCGCCGCGTGGGGGCGTCCTCCGTCGCACGCGAGGTGTCGAGGTAGACGCACGCCCACGGACCGGGGCGATCGAACAACGGCTTCAGGAATCCAACGTCCATGACCTCCCCCAAACCGGGGAAACACACGCGGGGAAACACACGCGCTTCTCGAACCAAGCATCCCTCCAGCTCTCCGGGAGCGCTAGGGCGTGTCCGCACCGCCGCGTCGGATGGCCGCAGCGCGACTAGAATCTGTTGCATGGCTCGCTCCAACGAGGAGGTCGAAGCCCTCCTGCGTGAGTACGCCGATCTCCTCCTGATCACGGGCGGGGACGCGTTCCGGGCGCGCGCCTACGAGAAGGCCGCGCGGTCGATCGGCGGCCATCCCGCCGATGTGGCGCGGCTCGATGTGAAGGCGCTGCGGGAGATCCCGAACGTCGGCAAGTCGATCGCCGAGAAGGTCGTCGAGTATCTGCGCACCGGACACGTGCCCGCCGTCGAGCAGGCGCGCGCCGCGATCCCGGCCGGGGTGCGGGAGCTGACCGCGATCCCGGCGCTCGGGCCGAAGAAGGCCATGCTGCTGTACGAGGAGCTGGACATCGCCTCGGTCGAGCAGCTGGCCACCGCGATCGAGGAACACCGGCTGCGCGACCTCAAGGGCTTCGGGCCGAAGTCCGAGGAGAACATCCTGCACGGCATCGGGCTGCTGCGGGCCGCGGGCGGCCGGATCCCGCTGGACGACGCCATGGACGTCGCCGACGACATCGTGGCCGCGCTGTCCGGGGTGCCGGGCTGTGAGCGGGTGGCGTACGCCGGGTCGCTGCGCCGGATGCGGGAGACCGTGGGCGATGTGGACATCCTGGTGGCGGCGGCCGAATCGGGACCGTTCATGGACGCGTTCACCGCGCTCCCGTACACCGCCGAGGTCATCGCGCACGGCGAGAAGAAGACCTCCATCCGCACCACCAAGGGGCTCCAGGTGGATCTGCGGGTGCTGCCGCTCGACTCGTGGGGCGCGGGGCTGCTGTACTTCACCGGCTCCAAGGCCCACAACATCCGGGTCCGCGCCATCGCGGTGCGCCACGGGCTCAAGCTCTCCGAGTACGGCCTCTTCGAGACCAAGAGCGGGAAGAAGATCGCCTCACGCAGCGAGGAGGATGTGTACGCGCGGCTCGGCATGGACTGGATCCCGCCGACCCTGCGCGAGGACCGAGGCGAGGTGAAGGCCGCGTTGGAGGGCCAACTCCCCACGCTGGTGGGCGAATCCGATCTGCGCGGCGATCTGCACACCCACACCGATCTCACCGATGGCCTCGAACCGCTGGAGAACATGATCGCCACGGCGGAGCGGCGCGGCTACGCGTACTACGCCGTCACCGACCACGCGCCGAAGCTGTACATGCAGCAGATGACGAAGGAGAAGATCCTCGCCCAGCGGGAGCGGCTGCGCGCCATGGACCGAGGGCGCGGCCGCCGGGACATGCGGCTGCTGCACGGGGTGGAGCTGAACATCGACGCCGAGGGTGAGATGGACTGGCCCGGCGACTTCCTCGACGGCTTCGATGTGTGCGTGGCCTCGGTGCACACGCAGTTCGGCCAGGACCGGGACACCATGACCCGGCGGTTCCTGCGGGCCTGCGAGAACCCGCACGTCAACATCATCGGCCATCCGACGACCCGGATCCTCGGCAAACGGCCCGGCGTCGACGCCGACCTGGACGCGGTGTTCGCCGCGTGTGCCCGTACCGGCACCGCCCTGGAGATCAACGCGCATCCGAACCGTCTTGACCTGTCGGACGAGAACATCCTGCGGGCGAAGGAGCACGGCGTGGTGTTCGCCATCGACAGCGACGCGCACTCCACGCTGGACCTGGCCAATCAGCGGTACGGGGTGGGCATGGCCCAGCGCGCCTGGCTGACCACCGACGATGTCATCAACACCTGGCCACTGACCCGGCTGCGGCGTTTCCTGCGCAAGGGGCCGGGGCACCCGCGCGACGTATGACGCCACGTGACGCTCTCGCCGAGCCCGCCCGCCTGGCCCCCGGCGCCCGTACCCTCGCCGAGCTGGACGAGCGGGTGAGCCGGTGCCGGGCGTGCCCGAGGCTGGTGGCGTGGCGCGAGGAGGTGGGCCGTACGAAGCGGGCGGCCTTCGCCGACTGGGACTACTGGGCCCGGCCGGTGCCCGGATTCGGTCCGCCGGACGCGGCGCTCGCCCTGGTGGGGCTCGCCCCGGCCGCGCACGGCGGCAACCGCACAGGCCGGATGTTCACGGGCGACCGCTCCGGCGACTTCCTGTTCGCGGCGCTGCACGCGGTGGGCCTCGCCAACCAGCCCACCGCCACCCACGTCGGCGACGGTCTCGTGCTGCGCGGGGTGCGGATCACCTCACCGGTGCACTGCGCCCCGCCCGCCAACCGCCCCACCCCGGAGGAGCGGGACACCTGCCGCCCGTGGCTGGAGCGGGAACTGCGGCTGCTGCGGCCGACCCTGCGCTCGGTGGTGGTCCTCGGGGCTTTCGGCTGGCAGGCCGCCCTGCCCGCGCTGAACGCCGCCGGTTGGGCCGTGCCCCGGCCACGACCCGCCTTCGGACACGGCGCGCGGATCACCCTGGAAGCCACCGATGGGGGCGCCCCACTGCGGGTGTTCGGCTGCTATCACGTGAGCCAGCGGAACACGTTCACCGGTCGGCTCACCCCGGCCGTACTGCGCGATGTGCTCGGCGCGGCGGCGGAGGCGGCCGGGCTCCCCGCGCACGGCTGACCGTGGTGCGGGGGAAGAGAGGGAGGCCCCGGGCACTGGGGCAGGAGGGCGCCCGGGGCCTCGTTCAGGGGGTGAGCCGGGTCAGTTGAGCCCGGCCCCACTGGCGGCGTCACCGGCACCGGCGCCCGCGTTGGCACCGGCGTTCGCACCGGCATTGGCTCCGGCGCCCGCACCGGCGTTCGCGGCACCCTCGGCGCCCGCACCGGCGTTGGCGGCGCCTTCGTCACCGGCACCGGCGTTCGCGGCGCCTTCCTCGCCCGCGCCCGCGTTGGCGGCGCCTTCCTCGCCCGCACCGGCAGCGGCGCCACCGGCGTCCTCGGCGCCACCGGCGTCGCCCGCGCCACCGTCATCGGCGCCGATCACGGCGCCCGTGGCCTCCAGGGCACCGGTCACCGGCTGGAAGAACGTCTCGCCGCCCTGGGTGCAGTCGCCACTGCCACCGGACGTGAGGCCGACCGCCGCGTCCCCGGCGAACATCGCGCCGCCACTGTCGCCCGGCTCCGCGCACACGTTCGTCTGGATGAGGCCGTTGACGATGTCGCCACCGCCGTAGTTCACCGTGGCGTTCAGGCCGGTGACCTCGCCGTCGCTGACACCCGTCGTGCTGCCGGTGCGCGTCACCTGCAGGCCCACGCTGGCCTCGACGGCCCGGCCGATGGCCTGGTTGGTGCCGTCGGCGAGCTTGACCGCGCTCTCGGGCTGGGTGGTCGCGTCGTCGTACATGACCAGCGCGAAGTCGGTCTCGGGGAACTGGGTGTCCTGGACCGTGCCCAGCGCCTGGGCACCTTCCTGGTCCGCGGTCCAGGTCTCGGACTCGTTGCCGCAGTGGCCCGCGGTCAGGAAGCCGGGTGCTCCGTCGACGTCGACGTTGAAGCCGAGGGAACAGCGGGAGCCACCGCCGAAGATGGCATCGCCACCGACGAGACCGGCGGCCGCTTCGCCGCCACCGCCCGCGCCACCGGCCGCCTCACCGGCACCGCCAGCGGCCTCACCGGCGCCACCGGCCGCCTCGCCCGCGCCACCGGCACCCGCCTCGCCAGCGCCACCGGCCGCGGCGTCACCGGCACCACCGGCGCCCGCGTCACCGGCACCCCCAGCGGCAGCGTCGCCCGCGCCACCGGCGGCCGCGTCGTCCTCGGCGGCGTCGCCCGCCGCGCCACCGGCGCCCGCAGCGCCGCCCGTCTGAGCTGTGTCGCCCTCGTCGAACCTCTTGAACTCGCCCTTCGTCCGCTGGACGGTCACCATGCCGTCCATCGCGTCCGTGGCCTTGGTCAGCGTGGCCCACTTGGTGCCGGTCACGGTCTTGTCGGCGGTAACCCGGACCTTGTTGGTCACCGGGTCGATGGACCAGGCGGTACCGGCCACCGAGGCGTCGGTGCTCAGGGTCTGGGTGGCGGCCTTCAGCTCGGTCATGCTGTTCTGCACGATCTTGGCGACCGCGCCCTGCGCCTCCACGGCCTTCGCCGCGTCCTCGGTCATGACGTTCATGACCAGTTGGCTCGTGTCGTTGTTGAAGTACCAGCCAGCGCCATTGTCACCGAGGTCAGTGGCGAGACTCCGCGCGAGTTTCACTGCCGAGGGGGACGAGAAGGTCTTCACGTCCGTCGTCTTGTCCTGGCTCGCATTGGCATTGGGCAGCAGAAGGGCGGCTGCCCCGAGCGCGACGACAGCAGCTCCGGAAACGGCGAGGGTCCGCTTGTTCACACGTCGGTGGTGGCTCAACACTGACCTCCAGTAGGGGGGCGCGGGGCGTGTGCGGAGTGCCTGTTGCACTTCGCCACGCCCCCGCGCAGGGCCACCACCGAGTACGGGAGGCGTTTACTCCGTTCTCACCATGACTCACAGTGTGATGAATGGCTGCGCCGAGCGATCCGGAGCGATAGGGTCCGCCGTTTCCGCGCCCTCAGCCCGCGTCGCCCCCGGCGGACTGGGCCGCCCGGGCCGCCTGGGTGCGCAGCTCCCACACCTCGCCCAGGGCCATCTGCGCCGACCCCTCGACCGGAGAACCCGCCGTGGTCTCGAAGTGGTCGACGTACGCGCCGATGAACTCCTGCCAGCGGTGGTTGACCGGGTCCTCGTCCAGCGCCGCCATCGCGGCGGCGAAGTCCTCGCAGTCCACGAGGTGGAAGAGATGGCGGCCGCTGCGCCAGATCCGCCAGTTGGTGATCCCGGCCCGCCCCAGCGACTCCAGCAGATCCGCCGGAACCGTGGCGTGCTCCCGCTCGTAGCCCGATTCCTGGCCCTCCTTGAGGACCGAGTGCAGCGCCACGCGCATCGGCGTCTCCCTTCATCTCATCCACAGTGGTCATGGTCCATGGGCACGTGCCCGGAGCCACTCTGCCCCCTCCGGCCCCGGCCGCCAACGGTCCGGCGGCCGCCTCGTGGGCCCGCCGGGAGCCATCGGTGGTTGCCGCGATCTACGATGCCTCGCGGAGCGGCGTGACCGTCGGACTCCCCGTATCCGCTGATGACGACCACGATGACGACCACGGAAGGACCCCAACGCCATGGCCAACACCCCCGTGCGCGACCGTTCCACGATCATGGTTCTCAATGGGCCGAACCTGAACCTGCTCGGCCGCCGCCAGCCGGAGATCTACGGCACCGACAGCCTGGCCGACATCGAGAAGCTGGTCGCGGAGACGGCCGCCCCGCACGGGCTCACCACCGACTGCCGCCAGAGCAACCACGAGGGGCAGCTGATCGACTGGATCCATGAGGCCCGGGAGCGCCACGCGGCCGTCGTCATCAACCCGGCCGGTTACTCCCACACCTCCGTGGCCCTGCGCGACGCGCTGGCGACCTGCGACGACATGCCGATCCTGGAGGTGCACATCTCCAACATCCACCAGCGCGAGGCGTTCCGGCACCACTCCTATGTCTCCGCGCTCGCCAGTGGTGTGATCGCCGGATGCGGCGTCCAGGGCTACGCCTTCGCGGTGGAGCGGGTGGCCACGCTGCTCGCGGCCATGAAGAAGTGAGCACCAGCGGTTAAGCCACTCAGGCCCTGATGACGCGGACACCGGCCTCGGTGTACGGGGCGATCGCCTCCTCGGTGGCGCCGGTGTCCGTGACCAGCACCCCGATCTCGTCGAGCGCGCAGATCCGGGCGAACGCCCGGTGGCCCAGCTTGGAGCTGTCGGCCGCGACCACCACCCGGGCGGCGCGCCGGGCCATGAGGTGGTTGATGCTGGCCTCGCCCTCGTGGTGGGCGGCCGCGCCGCCCTCGGGGTCCAGCGCGTCCACGCCGAGGACGGCCAGATCGAGGGAGACCTCGGCGAGCACCCCGGTGGCCAGCGGTCCCATCAGCTCGAACGACTGGGGGCGGGCCACCCCGCCGGTGAGCACGATCTTGATGTGCGGGCGCACCGCCAGCTCATGGGCGATGTTCAGGGCGTTCGTCACGACGGTGACGGCCGGGCCGCCGCCCTCGGAGCCGGACAGTTCGCCACGGGTGGCGATGGCGCGGGCCACTTCGGTGGTGGTGGTCCCGCCGTTGAGGCCGACGATCGCGCCCGGTTCGACCATGCGGGCCACGGCGGTGGCGATCCGCTGCTTCTCCGAGGCGCGCCGGGCGGTCTTGTAGCGCAGCGGAAGGTCGTACGACATGTTGTGCGCGACCGCGCCGCCGCGCGTGCGCGTGAGCATCTGCTGCTGCGCGAGTTCGTCCAGATCCCGCCGGATGGTGGCGGCGGACACCGCAAGCTCGGCGGCGGCCTCCTCGACCTCGACCTTGCCGTCCCTGGCCAGCAGTTCCAGCAGGGCGTTCCAGCGCTCGGGCCGTTTCACGCCGTCTCCTCGACCCCCGTCGTACCGTCGCGGTTCACCCTACCCGGTTGTCCGCACTCTGGACTTCTCTGCAATATCATGCGCATTATCAGGCCGTAGGAAGCATCTTCGAGCATCGCCATCCATCGGAAGCCGAGCTGGGGAGCCCCATGAGCCACACCGAGACCGAGATCGCGAGCCAGCCCGACTGCTGGCGCCGCGCCATCGAACTGGCCCGGGACCCGGACGGACCGGTGCGCGACGCGCTGCCCCGGGCCGGTGAGCGGGTCGCCGTCGTCGGCTGCGGCACCTCGTGGTTCATCGCCCAGGCGTACGCGGCGCTGCGCGAGGGCAGGGGCGAGGGCGAGACGGACGCGTTCGCGGCGTCGGAGATGCCGACCGGGCGCCCCTACGACCGGGTGCTCGCGCTGTCGCGGTCGGGCACCACGACCGAGGTGCTGGAGCTGCTCGCCCGGATCCGGGGCGCGGTGCCCGCCTCCGTCATCACCGCGGTCCCCGGATCCCCCGTCACCACCCTGGCGGACGCAGCGGTCGTGCTGGACTTCGCGGACGAGCGGTCGGTGGTGCAGACCCGCTGGGCGACGAGCGAACTGGCCCTGCTCCGTGCCCACTTGGGGCAGAACCTGGACGGTCTGGTGGAGGACGGCGCGGCGGCGCTCACCGCGCCGCTGCCAGGCTGGCTCGCGGAGGCAGGCCAGTTCACGTTCCTCGGGCGCGGCTGGACGTACGGCGTCGCGCAGGAGGCCGCGCTCAAGATGCGCGAGGCCGCGGGCGCGTGGACCGAGGCGTATCCGGTGATGGAGTACCGGCACGGGCCGATCAGTGTCACCGGCCCGCGCAGCGTGGTGTGGTGGCTCGGCGAGGGCCCGTCCGGGCTGGCGGAGAAGGAGGTCACCGGGCCGGGCGGCCGTCTCGTCGGGTACGGCCGCGATCCGCTGGCCGAACTGGTGCTGGTGCAGCGGCTCGCGGTGGCGATCGCGGCAGCGCGCGGCCTCGACCCCGACCGGCCCCGCAACCTCACCCGCTCGGTGATCCTCGGTTGAGCGGGCGGAGCGAGCGGAGGGAGGCGGGCCATGCCGCTGGTGGCCACCGCTGAGATCGTCGGGCCCGCCGTA
This sequence comes from Streptomyces sp. NPDC059850, assembly GCF_042731515.1. Taxonomy (NCBI): domain Bacteria; kingdom Bacillati; phylum Actinomycetota; class Actinomycetes; order Kitasatosporales; family Streptomycetaceae; genus Streptomyces; species Streptomyces sp. NPDC059850. Next base: position 129,464 of record NZ_JBHWJI010000019.1, on the reverse strand, counting down.
CGGGGCGGGCTCGGCGCGGGTGCGTTCAATGTGATCCAGATCGAGCACGCCCAGGCGATCGTGGCCGGGGCGGAGGCGGCCGGGGCGCCGGTCATCCTGCAGATCAGCGAGAACGCGGTGCGGTATCACGGCGCGCTGGCCGCGATCGGCCGCGCCACCGTCGAGGTCGCCCGCGCCGCGCGGGTCCCGGTCGCGGTGCATCTGGACCATGCCACCGAACCCGGGCTGGTGCGGGAGGCGCTCGGGCTGGGCTTCGGCTCCGTGATGTTCGACGCCTCGGCGCGCGACTACGACGGCAATGTGGCCGCCACCTCGGCGGTGGCCGCCGACTGCCATGCGGCCGGGGTGTGGGTCGAGGCAGAGCTGGGCGAGGTGGGCGGCAAGGACGGGGTACACGCGCCCGGGGCCAGGACCGATCCGGCCGAGGCCGCCGCGTATGTCGCGGCGACGGGCGTGGACGCGCTCGCGGTCGCGGTGGGCACCTCGCACGCCATGGTGGTCAAGGAGGCGGTGGTGGACCTGGACCTGATCGCGGCGCTGCGCGCGGCCGTGCCCGTACCGCTGGTGCTGCACGGCTCCTCGGGGGTGCCCGAGCCGGATCTGACCCGCGCGGTCGTGGCGGGTCTGACGAAGGTGAACATCGCCACCCACCTCAACGTGGCCTACACCCGGGCGATCCGCGACCATCTCGCCGACCATCCCGAGGTGGTCGACCCGCGCCGCTACGTCGCGGCGGCGCGTGACGCGGTGGCCCGCGAGGTGACGCGCCTGCTGGCCCTGGTACGGGCCGTACCGCGCTGATGCGGGGCGTTACGGCACGGCCTCCAGCAGCGGCAGCATCCGGCCCGGGATGGAGCCCGAGGGCGTGGCACCGATCCGCCGCGCCCCCATGGCCAGGTAGAACGGCTCGGCGTGCGGATCGGCGTCGATGGTCAGCCGGGTGAAGCCGAGGCGGCGACCGTGGTCCGGCGGGCCGCCAACTCGCCTTGGCGCATCGTCGGTTCCTCCCGGCAGGCGGCCAGGAACTGCTCGTCGTACCCCCAGTGGCCCTTCGACCGCAGCGCCAGTTCGGTCAGCGCCCCGGCCTCCTCCTCGCGCGCGGCTCTCAGCCGCCGTGTCGTCATGCGCCGATCGTGGCACCCGGGTCCCTGGTGCGGCGATGACTTTTCCCGGTCCGGAGGGTCCCTATCGATGAGCGCGCGGGCCACCGCGCGCCGCCACACCAGGAGGTGGACGTTGACCGGTCCCGAGCCCGAGAGTCCGCCCGTCCTTCCTCCGGCCGTCCTGGTCCTCGGCGGCCCGCCGCAGACCCGGGCCGAGGTGGAGCGGCTGTGCGAACGGCTGCGCGAGCTGGCGCGCCGCAGCGCCCCCGGTCCCGTCACCGTGGACGTGGGCGCGGCGCGCCCGCCGGACCTGGCCCTGGTCGAGGCCCTGGCCCGGCTGCGGCTGGCCGCCGCCCGACTGGGGCGGGAGATGCGGCTGCGGAACGCGGGCGGGGAGCTGGCCGGGGTGCTCGCCCGGTCGGGGCTGGACGAGCTGCTGACCGCGCCCGCGGCGTTACGGATCGAGCCGGGCGGGGAGGCCGAAGAGCGGGAACAGCCGCTCGGTGTCCAGGAAGGAGTTGAGCCCGGTGATCCGCCCGGCTGATATCTCCAGGACCTGGAGCGCCCAGGGCTCATGGGCGCCGCCCGGTCCGCTCGGCCGGTACTGCCCGAAGGCGGGGGCTCCGTTCGCCACGGTAGGGACCAGCCGGGAGCCCCGGCAGCCGATGCCGTGCCCCAGCAGCCAGGTGCGGATGTCGTCGTGGCCGCGCAGCCACAGCTCGTAGGGCGGCATGGACAAGGTGGCGTCCTCGTGCAGGAGCGAGGTGAGGGAGTCCAGGTCGTAGCGCTCGAAAGCGTCCACATAGCGGGCGAGCAGCACGCGCTGCTCCTCGTCCAGCGGCTGGACCGGATCGGTGTCGCTGATCTCGGTCGCGGCGAGGGTGGCCCGGGCGCGCTGCAGCGCGCTGTTGACCGACGCGACCGTGGTGCCCAGCAGCTCGGCGACCTCGGCGGCCTTCCAGGCCAGCACCTCCCGCAGGATGAGCACCGCGCGCTGGCGCGGCGCCAGGTGCTGGAGGGCGGCCACGAACGCCAGCCGCACCGCGTCCCGCTGGGCGGCGACCTCGGCCGGGTCCCCGGCGTCGGCCAGCACCTGCCCGTCGGGCACCGGCCCGATCCAGGTGACCTCCGGCTGCTGGTTGAGGGCGGTGGGGGTCGCGGAGGAGGCGGCGGTGAGGTCCATCGGACGGGCCCGGCGCTTGCTTCCGTTCAGCATGTCCAGACAGACGTTGGTGGCGATGCGGTACAGCCAGGAGCGCAGCGCCGACCGGCCCTCGAAGCGCTCCAGGCCCCGCCAGGCGCGGACCATCGTCTCCTGGACGGCGTCCTCCGCCTCGAACGCCGAGCCCAGCATCCGGTAGCAGTACCCGGTGAGCTGGACCCGGTACGGCTCCAGCTGGAGCTCGGCACCGGCCGTGCCGTCCACTGCCGCGACATCACTCATCGACCCACCTCGATCGGTCTGCGGAGACCGCTCTGCGGGCTCCCCTGGGAGGAAAGCTAGCGCGCTCCACTGACAAAGCCCCTGACCTGCGAATCCACCCGGGACACCGGTCAGGCCACCGGTCGGGCGCGGACGGTCGAGGCATGCACCTGGTGTCCGCCACTCGCGAGCATCCGCACCTCGGCGCGATCGCTGATCTCCGCCCGCACGATGCCGGTGTCGTCCGCGTAGACGGGGTGTCCGCCGGGACCGCTGGAGTCCGTGCGGTGCACCATCACGACGTCCTCGGCGTCCGGCGCCGGGGCGACCGGATCGGCGAAGATCAGCTCATATCTCTCGCGTCGCGACATCGGATGCTCCTCCCGCACGGACCCGCCCCTCATTCCCAAACCGGGACAATCAACACTATCGAACAGGCCCGCCACCGCAAGGGGGTCACGCGCCCGGCTCCGGGGCGACCGCGCTGCGGGCCAGCGGGGTCATGACCGAGCCGATGACGGTGGCGGCCGCGATGGAGCCGAGGGTGATGCCCCAGGCGAGCGGGCCGAGCGGGGTGCAGTCGAAGAACTGGCTCACGCCCGGCGTCTGGATGATGCCCGCGAGGACCGCCGCCGAGCCGATTCCTGCGATCAGCACATGCCGGTCCAGGCCCCCGGTGGCCAGGGTCTGCGCCAGCTGCGTACCGACCAGGGCGACGAGCGCCACCGTACTGGCCCGGCGTTTGCGGCCGGTGAGCCGCGCGCCCGTCCACGCCACGCCCGCACCGGCGGCCGTGATGATGCCGCGCAGCATCATCTCCCGGTTCAGCGCGGTGCCCAGGGAGCGGCTGGGGCCCTCCTTGAGCAGCCGCTCACCGGTGTGCCCGGTCGGTTCGCGCACCGCGATGGCGAGCGCGGGCGCGAGGTCGGTCAGCAGGTTGACGAGCATGATCTGCCGGGCGGTGAGCGGGGTGCTGCCCGCGATCGCGGACGCGAGCACGCTGAAGGTGACCTCGCCGAGGTTGCCGCCGATGAGGATGGCGAGCGCGGCCCGCACCGAGGCCCACATCGCCCGCCCCTCCATCAGGGCCGACACGATCGTCTCCAGGCGGTCGTCGCCCACGACGAGGTCCGCGGCGGCGGTCGCGGCGGGGGTGCCGCGCCGTCCCAGGGCGATCCCGATGTCCGCGAGCCGGATCGCGGGGGCGTCGTTGGCGCCGTCCCCGGTCATCGCCACCACCCGGCCGAGGCGCTGGTACGCCTGCACGATCCGCACCTTGTGGTGCGGGCTGCACCGGGCGATGACGTCCACCGTGGGGAGCAGTTCGTCCAGCTCCGCGTCCTTCATCTCGTCCAGCTCCGGCCCGGTGCACACCTTCAGCTCGGTGGCGTCGATGACGGTGGCCGCGATGGACTCGGCGGTCGCCGGGTGGTCGCCGGTGAGCATCACGGTGTGCACGCCCGCGTCGCGCAGCCGCGCGGTCGCGGGCGCGGCACTCGTACGGACCGGGTCGGCCAGCGCGATGAACCCGCGGAAGACCAGGTCCCGCACCGACGCGTCGGTGAGCTGCTCCCCCGCCCGCATGGGACGTTCCGCCACGGCCAGCACCCGGCGCCCGGCACCGGCCAGCTCCTCGGCGGCCGCGGTCAGTTCGGCGACACCGTCGGCGTCCAGGGCGGTGCTCGCCGCCGTACCGGACGGCTGCCGCCGGACGCAGCGCTCCAGCACGCTCTCCGGGGCGCCCTTCACGCTCAGCAGGGTGCCGCGCGCGGTGGACCCGGCGGTGGCGTGATAGGCCCGCGAGGGCTCGAAGGGCAGCGCGTCGGTGCGCCGCCAGCGCGGTGCGCCCCGGCGCACGGCGACTCCGGCGCGGCGCGCCCCGGCCATGACCGCGCGGTCGGTCTGGTGGGCCATGGGCTCGGACTGACGGGCGGGCGGGGTGGCCCGCAGCGCGGCGGCGAGCACTTCCTTGCACGAGGGGTCGAGCCGGTCGGCGGACAGCGGGCCACCCCCATTACTGACCGCCGCGAGTTCGAGGGTGCCCTCGGTGAGGGTGCCGGTCTTGTCGAAGCACAGCACGTCGGCGCGGCCGAGCGCCTCGATGGTGCGCGGGTTGCGGACCAGGGCTCCGAGGTCGGCCAGCCGCCGGGCGGCGGCGAGCTGGGCCGCGTTGACGAGGAACGGAAGGCCTTCGGGTACGGACGCCACGGCGAGGTTGACCGCCGAGGCCAGGTTCTCGGTCAGCGGGAGGCCGTGCAGCAGCCCGGCGCCGGACACGGCGGCGGCAGAGCCGACCGCGATGGGCACGCTGGAGCGGGTGAGCGCGGTGAGCCGCGCCTCGACGCCGGTCACGGGCGCGGCGCGGCGGGCGGTGGCCAGGCTGCGGCCGACCTCGGTGGACGGCCCGGTGGCCACGACGACGGCCTGCGCCCGCCCGGCGGAGATGGTGGTGCCCTCGTAGAGCATCGAGCGGCGCTGGGTGATGTGCGCGGCGACCACCGGCGTCTCGTTCTTGGGCACCGGCAGGGATTCGCCGGTCAGCGAGGACTCGTCGACCTCCAGACCGTCAGCGTCCAGCACCCGGCAGTCGGCCGGAACCACGTCCTCCGGGCCCAGCGTGATGATGTCCCCGAGGACCAGGTCCCCGGCAGTGACCAGGCGTTCCGTACCGCCGCGGCGCACCCGGGCGCCGACCGCCGAGCGGGCGAACAGCTCCGCGAGCGCCCGCTCGGTCCTGACCCGCTGGAAGCCGCCGACGAGTGCCGAGGTCGCGGTGATGGCCGCGACGAGGGCCGCGTCGGTACGCGACCCCACGGCGGCGGCGAGTGCGGCACCGGCGGCGAGGACCGGGGTGAGCGGGTTGGCCAGCTCCTCGATGAACGCCGCCGGGAGGCTGGTGCCGGTCGGCTCTCCGGTGCGGGTGGGGGCCTTGCCCGCCCGGGTGGCGGCCTGCTCCGGGGTCAGCCCCTGATCGAGGTCGGCCGACAGCCGCTCCAGCACCCGGGGGACGGGCATCAGATGCCAGGGCGTGGTGGACACCGGGGGCACCAGCGGACGGGAGAGCAACTGCCGGGCGCGCCAGTTGCCGAGGCCGAACGCGATGGCTCCGGCGGTGGTCCCGGCCGCCGCGCCGCGCGCGGTGGCCTGGTCGCGCGGGGCCTTGAGGGCGGCGACCGCGCCGATGCCGCTGCCGCCCGCCGACAGCAGGGCGCTCTCCCGGTCCACCTGGGCGGCCACGCCGACCGCGTCCACGATGATTCCGGCCGACTCCAGATCGGCGCCGACGAGCAGATGGGCGCCCCAGGCGGGCGGCTCGCCCTCGTGGTGGATCCCGACGCCGCAGTCGGACGCGCCCAGGGCCCGGCGGTTCCCGGACAGCAGCATGACGACCGCGCCATCGGCCTGGAGGCCGCGTACGGAGGCCACCAGGCGGCGGCCGGAGGGGACGACCGTGTCGGCGAAGGTGAAGGCCGTCGGATGCGGCCGGTCGGTGGCCAGGACGATGCGCGCGCCCGCCCGGCGGGCGGCGGCGGCCACCGCCTCGGCGCCCGGGATCGCCTGCGCGGCGAGCCCGGCGACCGCCTGAAGCTGGTTTCCCCGGGCCAGGCCGAGGGTCCGCTCGCCGCCCTTGCGGCGCAGCCTGGCCGCGGCCTGCTGGCCGGTGCGGCCGGTCAGTTCCAACTGGTCCAGAGGGCCCAGTACCCATCCGTTGTCGCTCCGGGTCCGCAGCGGCTCGTCCGGGTCGAAGAGGTCGAAGAGCCGCTTCGCGACCTGCTCGGAATCGGCGCCGCCGAGGAGCTCCAGGTCGATGGGCTCGTACCGGTCGCCGCGCAGCGCCGCCTCGTCGAGCACCACGGTGTCGACCTGGCCGAGCCGCCGCAGGGCGCTGCGGTCCATGGCCAGGACGCCGCGCAGGGCCAGGAACCGGCCGAGGCTGGTGGCGAAGCCCTCCCGTCCGGCGCCGGGCGCCTTCGGTATGGACGAGAACGCCACGGCCAGCCCACGGCGCGGTCCGGCGAAGGGCGCGGCCAGCGCGCCGACCGCGGCCCCCACGGCCATGGACCGCTCCGCGAACCGCTCCATGCTGTCTTGGGGGGTGGGCCCCGGCCGCTCCACCACGATGGGTTCGGCGGCCACGTCCTGGGGTCCGTGCACCAGCTGCGGCTCCATCGCCGCCCAGGCCTCGCCCTCGGCCCTGGCCTCCCGCCACAGGCCCATGCGCTGGGCGAGGTCGAGGGCGAGCCCGCCGCCGCTGGTGGCCACGCTCTGGGTCAGCGCGCTCAGCACCGGCAGGGCCGCCTCGGTGGGCTGGCCCCGGGTGACGGCCAGGGCCAGCCGGCGCAGCCGGGGGTGGTTCTGGATGGCGGACATGGACGCGCTCACCTCGGTCGGGAGCTTGAGCCACGGGGCCAGCCGCAGGGCGGTGGCGACGCTCAGGCCCAGCACGTCCGCGACGACCACGGCGAGGGACTGGGCCTCCCGTGGCCCGCCCGAGGGGTGGCGTGGCTCCGGGGCCCACTCGTCGAACTCCTCGGTGGGCACGGCGGGGCCGCGGGTCTCCGCGCGCTCGATCAGGGCGACCAGTTCCACCTCGCGAGGGGGCGGTTTCGCGACGGCGACGACGACCCGCTCGGAGGGCGCGTTCACCCGGGCCCACAGCACGCCCGGATGCTTTTCGAGGGCCGCCTCCACCCGGCCCGCCACCTGTTCCCCGCCGATCCCGTGCACACCGTGCACCTCGATGTAGTAGCGGCCCGGGTACGACCACACCCCTCGGCCGGGCGGGTGGACCAGCCGGTTGACCGCTCCGGCGGCGTCCCGTACCCGCGCGGCCACTCCATGGGTGAGGGGCTCCAGCATCGGGGGTTTCATCAAGTGCAGCCCAGGCAGCGTCGTCATCGGCGAGACCTCCGGTGTGTCGGTGGCCGCGGCGCGTTTCCGTGTGGAGCGGCCCGTCCGGTTGATTCCGATTACCCTGAAATAAGCAGAAGATTCCGGACGTCAATCATGTGTGGACGTGAGACCAGTGACCACTCCCACCAGCTCCCGCAAGCGCAGCACTTCAGCGACGGCACGGTCGTCGGCGCGCAGCGCCGGCAAGTCGGGCCGGAGCCAGGCCACATCGAAGACCAAGGCCCCGTCGAAGGGCCCCTCGAAGACCGCGGCCGCTGCCAAGTCCGCGCAGTCGGGGAAGACCAAGGCGGCGAAGAGCACACAGAGGTCGAAGACGGCCAAGGCGGCGAAGTCCGCGAAGCCCACCCCCCAGAAGGGTGACCACCGGATCACCATGACGATCCCCAGCCTCGGCCACGTGGCACACGCGACGCGGCTCGACCGCGCCGCGAGCGCGACCCATCTCGACCGTGTCGACGGCGAGCGCATCGGCCGTGCGGCGAAGGGCGCCGCGAACATGGCGCTGATGCCGATCGCGGCGGCCCGCCGGGTGCTGCCCGCCAAGGGCGGCCTCCCGCTGTACGCGGGGCTCGGGGTGCTGGGCGTCGCCGAGGTCATCGAATGGCCGGTCGCCCTGGGCGTCGGCGTCGGCTACGCGGTGCTGCGGCGCGGCGGGGTCATGGCGCCACCGTCCGAGACCCGCAAGGCCTGAACACGGCGGACCCCGGACCCGCCCCCGTGTACGCGCGGGGGCGGGACCCGGTGTGCCGGGCGGCCCGAGCCCCGTGCGACCGAAACCAGGCGATCCGTCCAGAAATCGCCGGTGCCCGCGTCAGACGGAATGGGACAGACTAGGGATTCACCGAGACTTCGTGATGCGCGAGCGATGCCCGCTTTCCCCGATCAGCGGCGCCTTTGACTGTTTCATCAGGTCATACGGGCAAGGATCGGGCAGAAGTTGCCCACAAACGGGCAGTGGCAAGCAGTCGAAACGTTGGTATATACCATGTAGCGCATCTAACACCCGTCACTGGAGCCGTCGCACCATCCCGTTCCAGCGCCGGTCCGGTGGCTGGTTGCAGGGCCGCGACCTCAGCCTTTTCCGGTTTCCGCACGACCATGCCGTTGTTGAGACAACAGAAAGCGGTGCTCTCCATGGCTCACCCCCACACCACTCAGGCCGCCCGTCGGCTGCCCACACAGGCAGCTTCGGGCTTAGCCCATGACCGGAACCGGGCGCGTGCCGTGACCGGACGCCACGCCACCGGCATGGCCACCCTCGCCCTCGACCTCCAAGTCCTCGCCGGGGACGAGGACTTCTTCCGGCACTTCGGCGGAACCTCGGCCGAGTTGTGCGGACGCAACCTCTTCGAACTGCTCCACCCCAGCGCCCCCGCCGTCCTGCGGGAACACTTCCTGCGGCTGCACGACGGCCGTCGCACCCGCTTCACCGAGCGCGTGGTGGGCTACCGCTCGGGCGGCCGGGTGTTCTCCGGCGAGTTGACCGGTACGGCCGTCCAGGGCCCGTCCGACGAGCTGTCGGCCATCGTCGTCCTGGTCAAGCCGGACGACGAGAAGGCCGAGGACGACGCCACCGCCCAGCGCCGCAATCTGCTCTCGCCACTGGAGGCGCAGATACTCGAGGGCGTGGCCACCGGCGCCTCGACCGTGCAGATGGCCGCCAAGCTCTATCTCAGCCGCCAGGGCGTCGAGTACCACGTGGGGTCGATGCTGCGGAAGATGAAGGCGCCCAACCGCGCGGCCCTGGTCTCGCGCGCGTACGCGGCGGGCATCCTGACCGTCGGCACCTGGCCCGCCCGGGTGCGCCCGGACTTCGTCAAGTGACCCCGGATCAGGTGACACCGGTCAAGTGACACCGGATCAAGTGACACCGCCCGTTCAGAAGTGATTCCGCGCCAGACGACGTCGCCGGGACGCCGGGTCAGGAGCGTTCCGGCTGGCAGCGCGGGCACCAGGTGCTGGTCCGGCCGGCGATCTTCGCGCGGCGCAGCGGGCGGCCGCAGCGCGGGCAGTGCGGGTCCGGGTCGTCGCGGTGGCCGGTGAGCCAGGACGGCCGGGGCGGCACCTGTCCCGCCCGCACCGAGGTGCGCAGCACTCCGCGCAGCGCGGTGTGCAGCCGCCGCCGCTCGTCGGGGCCCAAGTCGCCGGTCCGGCTCTTCGGATGGACCCGTGCCCGCCACAGGATCTCGTCGCCGAGCAGATTGCCGAGCCCGGCGACGACGGACTGGTCGGTCAGCGTGGCCTTGACCCGTCCGCGCCGCCCTGCCAGCAGGGTGTCCAGCTCGGCCCGGCCCAGCGAGAGCGCGTCCGGGCCCTGCTCGCCGAGGACGCGGTCGACGTCGGCGTCCGTGGCGGCGAGCCACAGCCCGCGCAGCTTGCGCTGGTCGTGGTAGCGGAGCTGATGGCCGTCGTCGAGGGTGAGGGTGACGCGGCCGAACCGCTCGGGCGGATCGTCCCCGGAGCGGCACACCAGTCCCCCGGTCATGCCGAAGTGCAGGATGAGCGTGGCGCCCTCGGTCGGGGCGATCAGCCACTTGCCGTGGCGCCGTGGCGCGGCGAACCGGCGGCCCTCCAGCTCGCGCCTCAGCCGCGCGGCGGTCACCCCGCGCAGCACCCCCGGATCGGCCACCTCGACGCGCTCGATCCGGTGCCCCTGCGCGCAGGAGGACAGAGTGCGGCGAAAGCCCTCGACGTCCGGCAGCTCGGGCATAACGCCAGATTACGCCCACCCCTGAAACACGGCCCGTGGCGGAGAAGAAAGGTGAGGATAACCAAAACTTTGCACGAGTCGGATAAAGTACCTGGATATGCGATTCATCCGCTCCGAGCCGGGAGCGAGCGGTCGCAATCAGACCCTCTTCGCGATCGCGCGGTGCCTGCCCTTCGTGGTCATGGCAGCGGTCGTCACCATCGAGCTGACGCCCGCGCATGTGCTCTACACCGGCCCCCTCCTCACCCCGGCCCCGGCGCTGGCCGCGGTGACCATGGGCCCGGTCGGCACCGGTGGCGTGGTGGCTCTGGCGGCGGCGATCAGCGCGCTCACCGCGACCCACAACGACGCCTGGGGCACCCAGCAGGTGTACGCGAACCTGCTGGCGCTGCTCGTGGTGTCCGTGGCGAGCGTGGCCAGCAGCGCCATCCGGGAGCGCAGGGGCCGGGAGCTGACCCAGGTCCGCCGGATCGCCGAGGTCTCCCAGAACGTGGTGCTGCGGCCGCTGCCCGCCCGCATGGGCGGGGTGCGCACCGCCAGCGTGTACATGGCGGCCGAGCGCGGGGCGCAGATCGGCGGCGATCTGTACGAGGCGGTGGGCACCCGCTACGGAGTGCGGCTGATCGTCGGCGATGTACGCGGCAAGGGGCTGGCCGCGGTGCGGTCCGCCGCGGCGATCCTGGGCGCCTTCCGGGAGGCCGTGCACTACGAACACGATCTGATCGAGGTGATGGAGCGGTGCGCGGCCGCGCTGGGCCGCGAATACGACCTGCTGGACCGGTCCCGGCTCCAGGACTGGGACGAGCAGGCCGAGCAGTTCGTCACCGTCCTGCTCGCCCAAGTGGTACCCGACAGCTCCCTGATCCAGCTGATCAACCGTGGCCATCCCCCGCCGCTGGTGCTGCACGACGGCGAGGCGCGGGCGCTGGGCCCGGTGCGACCGCTGCCGCCGCTCGGCCTGGACGAGTTCCTGACCCCGCCCCCGATCGGCGTCGAGACCTTCCCGTTCGTCACCGGCGACCGGCTGCTGCTGCACACCGACGGGGTGCTGGAGGCGCGCAACCACTGCAACGAGTTCTTCCCGCTGCCGCGGGCCATGGAGACCGTGGAGGGCGCCACCCCGACCGAATACCTGGACCGGCTGCGCCACGCCCTGGTCCACCACGCCGAGGGGCGGCTGGCGGACGACGCGGCGATGATCCTCGTCGAGCGGGCGACGGGCGGAGAACCGGGCTGGCGCCCCGCCACCTGAGGGGGCGGAGCTACACCGGGGCGCCGAACTCCGCCATCGCGGCCGCCACGATCGCCTCCAGCCGGGCGTGGTGGGCGCCGCGCCAGTAGACGCGCTCGCAGGCGGCGCAGCGGGCGAACACCTCGTACGTGCTCCGCGTGCCGTGCTCCAGCCGCTCGCGGACCGTGTCCTTGTCGGCGTTCTCCAGGGGGCCGTTGCACGCCGTGCAGCGGGTCCACGGGGCGAGCGACGGCGTGAACCGGCCCAGGACGTCGCGCAGTTGCTCATCCGGCCGGTCGCTGTAGACATACGCCCCGGCCCACAGCTCGCGCCGCCGCAGCAGCCCCCGGTCGCGCGAGAGGAGCACCCGGCGCTGGGCCGCGGAGCGGGCGGCGAGCGCGGGGTCGCCGATGTCCTCGCTCTCGTACGCCGTGTCGATGCCCAGCAGCCTGAGGCGGCGCGCGAGGGTGCCCAGATGGACATCGAGCAGGAAGCGCAGCGGCGCGCCCGGGATCCGCTGCGGCCGGACGACCGGGTGCACCTCCACGGACTCCCCCGCCCCGGGCACATGCGAGACGGCGGTCTCCCGGCCGTCGACGAGCAGCCGCCCGACCTCGGTGAGCGGGACCCCGAACGACTCGACGACATGGCCGAGGGTGGACGCGCCGTCGGTGATGACGGCCGTGCGTGCCAGGCGCCGTTCGGGGGCGGCGAAAAGCCGCAGTTCAGGGGCGAGGCTGAGCTGGATCTCCGGTCCGTTCACACCGCCAGCATGCCAGGGGTGACCGGCCCCGGGCGACGCGGTTTCCGCCCGTCAGGCACCCCTGTCAGCCACCGCGAGAGCGCTCCAGGCGGCGTCGCGTGCGGCGCCAGGTCACCAGCCGCAGATACTCCTCGTGCAGCAGCCGCCCGACGAGCGCGCCGCCGAACACCACGAAGCCGACGCCGACCAGCCAGGACTGCACGACGAGCACGGTGCCGACCGGGCCGTAGGACACCGCGCTGGAGGCGATCAGCGGCGAGAACACCAGCCGGGAGAAGACCCGCAGCCCCAGCAGCCCGACACCCGTGGACAGCGCGCCCGGCAGCAGGGCGCCCCAGCTGATCCGCCCACCCAGCAGCAGCCGCTGCGACCACCAGAAGAAGAGCACCGTGCCGATGACGGTGACGACCAGCCGGAGGGGCCCCGAGCCGAGGTGGGAGGAGAGCAGGAGGTAGCCGATGAGCACGGTGAGCCAGACCAGATGGCGCCACACGGTGTGCCAGCGCCCCGGGGGCAGCTCCCACACCTTCTCGTAGCCGGTCTGCACCACCCCGCCGAAGGTCAGCCCGAAGAGGGCCAGGGTGGCCAGACCGAACGCGGTGGTGGTCTCCAGCGACCGCCTCGGCGGGGCGAACAGGTCCAGGACCTCGTCCCGTGAGGTGGCGGACACCCCGAGCCCCTCGGCCAGCCACTGGGCGAAGCCGTGCCGGTTCACCGGATCGGCCGCGGCGACCACGATCAGCAGCGGCACCAGGGTGAGGAAGCCGAGCGCGGCGAACCCCAACGCCCGGTGCATCAGCTCGAATTCGCTGCCCCGGCGATACCCCCGCCCGGCCGGGGACCGGTGGAACGTGCGGTGCAGCCGCCGGAACCGCGAGCGGTGGTGCGGGGGGTCGGGGGACTGCTCGGACATACCACTCCCACTCCCCCACCCCCGGTTCATGCGCTATGCCGCGGCGAAGATCTGCACAGCGCGATATGCCCCGGTAAGTCGCGCCTCGTCCAGCGTACTCAGTGGGGATGCCCGTGCAACCCACGGTGTCCGCGGCCCCCTCGCCCGGTGGCGGCACTGTGCCAGAATGTGAGAGGGAAGCTGACTCGATGAACGGGCCCGGGAACCAGCACACGGCGGCCGGAGAGCTGTTCGCCGAGGGCGGTGCGCTCGGCAGGGTGATGAGCGGAATCGACTGGTCGGCGACGCCCCTCGGCGCCACTGAGGCCTGGCCTCCACGGCTGGTCGAGGCGTTGCGGATCGTGCTGTTCACCGAGCAGCCGATGGCCGTGTTCTGGGGCCCCGACTACTTGATGCTCTACAACGAGGCCTATACGGACATCATCGGCTCCAAGCATCCGGGGGCGCTGGGCCGGTCCGGCCGGGACGTCTTCCCCGAGAACTGGGAGCTGTCCGCCGCTCCGCTCTTCGAGACCGTATGGGAGAGCCGCAAGCCCTCCCTGGTCACCGACCGGTCGTTCGTCCTCCAGCGGCGCGGCTTCCTGGAGCAGTCCTACTTCGACGTGTCCTTCCAGCCGCTGCTGCTGGAGGACGGCGCGGTGGGCGGGGTGCTGTGCGTCGTCACCGAGACCACGGCGCGGGTGCTCAGCGAGCGGCGGCTGCGGCTGCTGGCGGGGCTCGGCGCCCGGACGGCCGGGCTGCGCACCCCGCAGAGCGTCGCCCGGACGGTGGCGGAGATGCTGGACATCCACCGGGACGACGTCCCGTTCACCGCCTTCTACCTGGTGCCCGGGCCCGGCAGGCTCCAGCTCGCCGCGTCCGCCGCCGTCCCGGCGGAGGCCGTCCGGGAGGTCGGGGAGCTGCGGCTGGACCGAGTCGAGGAGGCGGCGAGCCTGGAGACGCGGCTGGCGGCCGTCGTGGGCGACGCGGCACCGGCCCGGCTGCCGGGCGCGCTGTTCTCGGTGCCCGACCAGGAGGCGCTGGCCCATCCGCTGGTGCGGTCGGGCGCGGTGGAGGGCGTACTGGTGATGGGCGTCAATCCGCGGCTCCCCGCCACCGCCCCCTACCAGGACTTCTTCGAGGTGCTCGCGGCCACCGTCGGGGCGGCCCTGTCGGCGGCCCACGCCCAGCAGGAGCAGCGGCGGCGGGCGGAGACGCTGGCCGAGCTGGACCGCGCCAAGACGGTGTTCTTCTCCAACATCAGCCATGAGTTCCGCACCCCGCTCACCCTGATCCTCGGCCCGGTCCAGCAGGCGCTGGCCGACGAGGACCGGGCCGGGCGGCGGTCCCAGCTGGAGCTGGCCGAGCGCAGCGCGCTGCGGCTGCTGAAGCTGGTCAACACCCTGCTGGACGTCTCCCGGGTGGAGGCAGGAGGACTCAAGGGCACCTTCGAGCCGGTGGACCTGTCCCGGACCACCGCCGAACTGGCGGCCATCTTCCACTCCTCCTTCGACATGGCCGGGCTGACCCTGGAGGTGGACTGCCCGCCGCTGCCCGAGCCGGTGCACATCGACCGGGAGATGTGGGAGAAGATCGTCCTCAATCTGGTCAGCAACGCGCTGAAGTTCACCTTCACCGGCGGCGCCACGGTACGGATGGCCACCGCGGGCCGCCACGCCCGGCTCACCGTGAGCGACACCGGCACCGGCATCCCGCCCGACGAGCTGCCCCACCTCTTCGAGCGCTTCCACCGGGTGCGCGGCGCGCGGTCCCGGTCGTACGAGGGCAGTGGCATCGGGCTGGCGCTGGTCAAGGATCTGGTCGAGTTGCACTCGGGCACCATCTCGGTGACCAGTGCCCCGGGCCGGGGCACCGAGTTCACGGTCGAGATTCCGTTCGGCACCGCGCATCTGGAGGGCGTACGGATCGGGGCACCGTCCGTACGGGGCACGACGGGCGAGGCCGAGCGCGCCGCAGCCTACGCCCAGGAGGCGGCGCACTGGTTCGACACCGCCCCGCCGTCCGAGCCCCTGGCGGCTCAGGCCCCGGCGACGGCCCCGGAGCCTCCCTCCGCGGCGCCGCGCACGGAGGCCGGGGCGCCCGAGGAGCCGTACGCCCCGGGCCCGCCGGAGCCCGCCCCGGCCCGGCGGCCCCGGCTGCTGGTCGCGGACGACAACGCCGACGTGCGGTCCTATCTCGGCGATCTCCTCGGCCGCGACCACGACGTCCTCCTCGCGGCCGACGGCCGTGCCGCGCTGGACACCGCCCTGGAGCGCCCCGTCGATCTGGTGCTGACCGATGTGATGATGCCGCGCCTGGACGGGTTCGGGCTGGTGCGGGCGCTGCGCGCCGACCCCCGGACCACCCGGCTGCCGATCATCATGCTGACCGCGCGCGCCGGGGAGGAGTCCACGGTGCGGGGGCTGGGCGCGGGCGCCGACGACTATCTCGCCAAGCCCTTCTCTGCGCGTCAGCTCCTCGCCCGGGTCGGCGCCAACCTGGAGCTGTCACAGCTGCGCGAACGGGTGCTCAGCGACAGCCGCCGCCAGACGGACATGCTCACCTCGCTGTCCCAGGCGAGCCTGCAGCTGTCCGACACCCTCGATCCGCCGCAGGTCCTGGACACCGCCCGGGAGCTGCTCGTCCCGGCCCTGGCCGACGAGATACGGATCCGCCTCGCCGACCCCCGCGCCGAGCGGCCCGTGTACGCCGCCGGGGAGCCGGTGGCGCCGGACGACCGCCTGGACCGGGCCCTCGCCGAGTCCCTGCTCGCGGGCGCCACCCCCGAGGCGCCCGCCACCGGCGGCACCCTGCTCTCCGTGCCCCTGCTCGCGCACGGCCGGATGCTGGGCGCGCTGGCCGTCGCCCGCCGCGAGGGCGCGTACACCATGGCCGACCGGCAGTATCTGCAGGGCGTGGCCGGGCGGCTGGCCCTCGCCTACGACAACGCGGCCCGCTTCCGCAACGAGCGCCATCTCGCGATGACGCTCCAGCGCGCCCTGCTGCCGCAGCACCTCCCCCAGATGCCGGGGCTGCACACCGCCTCCTACTACGAGGCGAGCGCCAGCGGCGCCGAGATCGGCGGCGACTGGTACGACGTCATCGCGCTGCCCGACGGCGAGATGGGGCTGACCATCGGCGATGTGATGGGCCATGACGTGGACGCCGCCACCGTGATGGGACGGCTGCGCTCCACCCTGCGCGGCTTCGCCCTGGACCGCGCCTCCCCCGGGGTGCTGCTCGGCAAGCTGGACGCCTATCTGCGCTCCCTGGACGTCGACCACTTCGCAACCTGCCTGTACGCGGTGTACGAACCGCGCACCCGGCGGCTGCGGTACGCGGCCAGCGGCCATCTGCCGCCGCTGCTGGTGGCGGACGGCACGACGAGCTTCCTGGAGGTCTGCCCGAACGCCCCGCTGGGCCTCGCGCACGACCCTCCGGTCGGCCACGAGACGCGGCTGCCGCCCGGCGCGGGGCTGCTGCTGTTCACCGACGGGCTGGTGGAGAACAGCCAGCTGCCCCTGGACGACGGCCTGGCGGCGCTGCGGCGCGCCTGCGACGGGCTCGCCCCGCCCCTTCTCGCCGACCCGCAGGCCATCATCGACCGGGCGCTGGGGCTGCTGGACATCCCGGGCCGGGTGGACGACGACACGGCGCTGCTGGCCGCGTCAACTCCGTAGCGACTCGCCCGTATCGGCGTCGAGGACGCTCACCCGCACCGCGGGCTCCTGCGCCGCGTCCCGGCTCGCCGCCGCGTCCAGGGCGAAGAGCAGCACCACCGGTCGCGCGGTGCCGCCGCGCGCGTGGATCCCGGCGTACTGGAGGATGCGCCAGCCGCCGTCGTCCCAGTGGTCCAGCAGCGCGGAGCGCACCAGGGGCGCGGTGTTCTGCCAGGCGAGGGAGTGTTCCAGCAGCTCGACCGTGGCGGCCACCGGTACCCGTGCCCCGGACGTGCCACTCAGCGGATGGCCCGTGAGGCGCAGCCGCAGTCTGCGCCACATCATCCGCCACCTTCGGCCATCGGCGGACAGGGCCACCAGCCCGGCCACCGCGACGACGGCGCAGCTCCCGGTGGCGGCCGGGTGGCGCGGAGCGGTGGCCCACCAGGGGTGGCGGGCCAGCGCCACCGCGACCCCGCCCGCCACCACCACGGCGGCGCGGGCGAAGGCCCTGGCCCCCACCGGCCCGTCGTCCCGCGCCGCACAGCCGCAGGAGGCGCCGGGCGCGGCCGTCCGGGCGTATCCGAGATAGCCGAGGAAACCGGCGCCGAGCGCGGCGGCGGCCGCGCCCGTGGCCACCGACGGCGGCAGCGCCAACAGCGCGGCGCCCAGGAGGAGTTCGAGGGCGCCGAGGGCGCGCAGAGCGAGCGCCGCGCGGTCGCCACCGCGCAGCAGCCGGGCCAGCGCGGTGCGCTGCGCCAGCCGGGCCGTGCCATGACCGAAGACCTTGCCCGCACCGGCCGCCCCCAGCACCCCGGCGAGCAGTGGCGCGGCGAGGTCGAGGGCGGCGGCGCTCATCGGCGGCGCCCCGCCCCCGGCCCGACCGCCACCCGGACGACGTCCACGGAGTCGTCGGACGGCCGCCAGGCGCCCAGGACCCCGGCGCCCTGCCCGATCCGCAGCCCGGAGAGGTCGGCGGTGGGCGCGGCGCCGGAGTACGAGGCGCTGGAGGTCGCCGGGAGGAGGTTGCCGACGATCTCGTGCGCTCCGTGCGCGAGGTGCAGCCGGGTCTTCTCGATGCCGCGGATGGTGGTGTGGAGGTTCACGATGTTCACCCACACCGCGTCGGCGGCGATCGTGCCGTCGGGCATCGGGACGCCGCGCGCGTAGAGCCCGTCGCCGGTCTCGACCGACGCGGCGGTGGTGGCGCGTACCTTCCAGACGCTGGTGGCGTTGGTGATCCTGACCCGGGCGTAATCGCCGTGGGAGCCCGCCACGTGCAGCACCCCGCCGTCGATGGAGGTGATCCGCCCCTCCACGAAGGCGCTGGCGGGGACCGCCGGGTCCAGGGGACGGCGCAGCGGCGCGGCGAACACGGCGTCGGCGTCCACGGCCCCCAGCGCGGTCGCCCCGACGACGCCCGTCCCGACGACGGTCGCACCGCGCAGCGCGGCGGCGGTGAGGAAGCGGCGGCGGTCGAAGGACATCGCGGGCCTCACTCGTAGAGGGAGACCGGCAGGGTGCCGGTGCTGAGGCTGCCGATGACGGCGAAGGCGGCGGGGGTCAGGTCGATGACGCGGTTGCTGCGGCACGCCCCGTCGCAGCAGCTGGACTCGCCGCAGAAGCTCTTGGTGCGCGGGCCGCAGTCGCTGACGGTGACGCAGACGGACGCGCCGGAGCACAGATGGCGCACCTTGATGGCCGACCCGCAGCCTCGCCGCGGCAGGTTCTCGCCGCACAGATCCGGCCGGGTGATGTCCCAGCACGCCTTGGACGCGTTGGGCCAGGCGGCCTGCAGGGCACTGGACTTACAGGTCCCACAGGCCCCGCCCCCTGCGGCGGCACACGGCCCCCAGGCGTTGCCACAACAGAACCAGGTGGCTTCGCCGTTCCCGAGGCTGGTAGATCCACACGCCATGCGCCCATCATGTGCGGGCCTGCGGAGGCCCGCCACGCGGAAGCGTCCGATCCGGCGGCGGGGGCGGCAGGGTGCGCGCCAGCCAGAGGCTCCAGCCGACGGCAGAGACGGCAGCGTGGCGCAGCCAGGTGGCACGGCGCGGCGCAGCCCAGCACGCCAGGGGGCGGCCCGGGCAACGGCGCGAGGCGCCCCGGCACGGGGGCGTGGGTCGGCCTGGCGCGACGGGGCGGCACGAGAGCGCGGGGCAACGCGGCGCGACGGCGCGGGGCGGCCCGGCGCGGCGCAGCCCAGCGCCGCAGGGGGCGGCCCGGCGCGCTGGCGCGGGGCGATGCGGCGCGGGTGCTCGGTGGGGCGGGGTCAGAGGCGTTCTACTATCGTGACGTTCGCCTGGCCGCCTCCCTCGCACATCGTCTGCAGGCCGTAGCGGCCGCCCGTGCGCTCCAGTTCGTGCAGCAGCGTCGTCATCAGCTTGGCGCCGGTCGCGCCCAGGGGGTGGCCCAGGGCTATCGCGCCGCCGTTGGCGTTGACCCTCTCCGGGTCGGCGCCGCTCTCGCGCAGCCAGGCCAGCACCACCGGTGCGAACGCCTCGTTGATCTCCACCAGGTCGATGTCGGCGATCGTCATGCCGGTCTTCTTCAGCGCGTACGCGGTGGCCGGGATCGGCGCCGACAGCATGCGGATCGGGTCCTCGCCGCGCACCGACAGATGGTGGATGCGGGCGCGCGGGGTCAGGCCGTGTTCCCGTACCGCCCGTTCGGAGGCGACCAGCAGCGCGGCGGCGCCGTCGGAGACCTGGGAGGAGAGCGCGGCGGTGAGGCGGCCGCCCTCCATGAGCGGTGCGAGCGCGGCCATCTTCGCCAGGCTGGTGTCGCGGCGCGGCCCCTCGTCCACGCGGACGTCGCCGTACGGGACCACCTCGCGGTCGAAGCGGCCCTCGTCGATGGCGTGGAGCGCGCGCCGGTGGGAGCGGAGCGCGAACTCCTCCATCTCCGGGCGGCTGATCCCCCACTTCTCGGCGATCAGCTCGGCTCCGTAGAACTGGTTGACCGGCCGGTCGCCGTACCGCGCCCGCCAGCCCTCCGAGCCCGCGAAGGGCCCCTCGGTCAGCCCCAGCGGCTCGGCGGCCTGGCGGCTGGCGAAGGCGATCGGCACCTGCGACATGTTCTGCACGCCGCCCGCGACCACCAGGTCCTGGGTGCCGGAGAGCACCGCCTGCGCAGCGAAGTGCAGGGCCTGCTGGGAGGAGCCGCACTGCCGGTCGACGGTCACGCCCGGCACCTCCTCGGGCAGCCCGGCGGCCAGCCAGCTGGTGCGGGCGATGTCCCCGGACTGCGGGCCCACGGTGTCCAGGCAGCCGAAGACCACGTCCTCGACGGCGGCCGGGTCGACGCCCGAGCGCTCCATCAGCGCGCGCAGCACGTGCGCGCCGAGGTCGGCCGGGTGGACGGACGCCAGCCCGCCCTTGCGCCGCCCGACGGGGGTCCGTACCGCTTCGACGATGAATGCCTCGGCCATGGTCACTCCATAGAGTTCAGAGTCGGGGGGTGATGCCGTCCAGGACCATCGACACGTACTGGCGGGCGATCTCCTCGGGGCTGTGCTGTCCGCCGGGCCGGTACCAGGACGCGGCGACCCAGACGGTGTCGCGCAGGAAGCGGTAGGCGAGCCGGGCGTCGAGGTCGGCGCGGAACACCCCGTCGGCCACGCCGCGCTCCAGCGTGCCCAGCCAGGCCTGTTCGAATCTGCGCTGCGAGTCGGTGAGGTAGCCGAAGCGGGGCAGGGCGGCGAGCTGCCGGGACTCCTTCTGGTAGATCGCGACGGCGGCCCGGTGCCGGTCGATCTCCCGGAAGGACTCGGTGACCAGCGCCTCGATGGTCTCCCGGGGGCCGAATCCGGCCCGCAGCACGTCCTCGTACCCCGCCCACAGCTCGTCGAGGAAGGTGGAGAGGATCTCGTCGACCATCGACTCCTTGGAGTCGAAGTGGTAGTACAGGCTGCCCGCGAGCATCCCCGCCTCGTCCGCGATCCGGCGGACGGTGGTCGCGTTGTAGCCCTGGGCGGCGAACACCTCGGCCGCCGTCGCGAGCAGTTCGCGGCGCCGCTCGGGGGACGGGCTCACGGTGGTCTTCTTGCTGTTCCCGCTGATTTTCGGCACGTTCCCATTCTCGCCTCACGGGTGCGGCACTCATCGGTCCCGGGCTCATGGGTGCCGGCTGCTCACGGCGACCGACTCGCCCGTCATGTACGAGGAGTAGCCGCTGGCCAGGAAGACGATCACGTTGGCGACCTCCCACGGCTCGGCGTACCGGCCGAACGCCTCGCGCTCGGTCAGCTCGGCCAGCAGCTCGGGCGTGGTGACCTTCACCAGGTGTGGATGCATGGCGAGGCTCGGCGATACGGCGTTGACGCGCACCCCGTACGCGGCGGCCTCCACGGCGGCGCAGCGGGTGAGCGCCATGACCCCGGCCTTCGCGGCGGCGTAGTGGGCCTGTCCGGCCTGGGCACGCCAGCCGACGACCGAGGCGTTGTTGACGATGACGCCGCCGGAGCCTCGGGCCTTCATGCGGCGCAGGGCGGCGCGGGTGCAGCGGAAGGTGCCGCCCAGGGTGACTTCGATGACCCGGTGCCACTGGTCGTCGGTCATCTCGGTGAGTTCGGCGGTGCCGCCGAGACCGGCGTTGTTGACCAGGACGTCCAGCCGTCCGTGGTGTTCCTCGGCGAGGTCGAGGAGCGCCGCCACCTCGTCCTCGTCGGTGACGTCGCAGGTCAGCCCGGCGACGCGGTCCGCTCCGAACTCCTTGGCGAGGGCGGTGGCCGTCTCGTCGAGGCGGCGTGCGTGGGCGTCGCCGATGACGATCCTGGCGCCCTCCTCCAGGAACCGGCGGGCCGTGGCGCCGCCGATCCCGGCGCCCGCCGCGGCCGTGATGACGGCCGAGCGGCCGGTGAGCAGGCCGTGGCCGGGGACGTACGACGGCTTGTTGTCCATCACAACGCCACGGTAACCTACCAAACACTTGTTAGGGAAGGAGTCCGGGGCCCGATGGATCTCGACCTGACCGAGCGGCAGGAGGCGTTCCGGGCCGAGGCCCGGCGGTGGCTCGCGGCCCATGTGCCCGCCGCCGCGCTGCCGTCCCTGGAGACCGCCGAGGGGTTCGCCGCCCACCGCGCCTGGGAGCGGACCCTGGCGTCCGGCCGCTGGTCGGCGGTGACCTGGCCCGAGGAGTACGGCGGGCGGGGCGCGTCGGTGCTGGAGTGGCTGCTGTTCGAGGACGCGTACTACGCGGCGGGCGCGCCCGGCCGGGTGAGCCAGAACGGCGTCAGCCTGCTCGCCCCCACGCTCTTCGACCACGGCACGGCCGAACAGCGGGCCAGGCTCCTGCCGCCGACGGCGCGTGGCGAGGTGATCTGGGCGCAGGCCTGGTCCGAGCCGGAGGCGGGCTCCGACCTCGCCTCGCTGCGCTCCACCGCGCGGCGCGCGGACGGCGGCTGGCTGCTGTCCGGCCAGAAGACCTGGTCCTCCCGGGCGGCCTTCGCCGACCGGGCCTTCGGGCTGTTCCGCAGCCACCGGGAGCCCGGCGCCCCGCCGCACCGGGGGCTGACGTATCTGATGTTCCCGCTGGACGCGCCCGGCGTGACCGTACGTCCCATCGGCCGCCTCGACGGGAAGCCCGCCTTCGCCGAACTCTTCCTGGACGAGGTGTTCGTGCCCGACGAGGACGTCATCGGCGAACCGGGGCAGGGCTGGCGGGTCGCGATGAGCACCGCGGGCAACGAGCGCGGCCTGACCCTGCGCAGCCCCGGCCGGTTCACGGCCGCCGCCCGCCGTCTGGCCGCCCTGTGGCGGACACGTACCGCCGCCGGGGAGGAGACGGCGGCGGCCCTGCGGGACCGGGTGGCCGACGCCGTGATCCGCGCCCGCGCGTATGAACTCTTCGCCTACGCGGGCGCCTCGCGCCTGGCCGCCGGAGGCACGCTCGGGGCCGAGTCGAGCCTCAACAAGGTCTTCTGGTCGGAGCTGGACATCGGCCTCCACGAAACCGCCCTGGATCTGCTCGGCCCGGACGGCGAACTGGCGGAGGACGGCGGCTGGACAGAAGGCTATGTCTTCGCGCTGGCGGGGCCGATCTACGCCGGGACGAACGAGATCCAGCGGGACATCGTGGCCGAACGGCTGCTCGGCCTGCCCAAGAGCAGGCGATGAGCGAACCCGGCGGATATGGCGAGACCGCGACGAAAGGCGACCGCCCATGAGGTTCCTGCTGGACGAGGCGCAGAGCGAGTTCGGCCGCACCCTCGACCGGATGCTCGGCGCCGCCGACACCCCCGGCGCGGTGCGGGCGTGGGCGCGCGGGGAGCACGGGCCCGGGCGGGCGCTGTGGGGGCGGCTCGCCGGGGCCGGGGTGACCGCGCTCGCCGTACCGGAGGCGTACGAGGGCGTGGGGCCGCTGCCGGTGGAGCTGGCCGTCGCGTACGTCGAGCTGGGGCGGCACGCCGTACCGGGGCCATGGGCCGAGACGGCCTCGGCGGCGGTGCTGCTGACGGCGTGCCCCGAGGCCGGGGGCTGGCTGCCCCGCATCGCCTCCGGGCGGTCCATGGTCACCGTGGCGATGGCCGAGGGCGGTCCGTACGCCCTGGACGCGGACGCCGCCGACGCCATCCTCGCCGTCCGGGGCGAGGAGTTGTGGCACGCCCCGGGGCACGGCCCGGTGCGGGCCTCCCTCGACCCCGCCCGGCGGCTCGCTCCGCCACTGCCCGGGGGCAAGCGGCTCGCGCGGGGCCCGGCCGTCGCCGAGGCCGCCGCCCGCGCCGCGGACTGGGCCGCCTTCGCGACGGCCGCGCAGTCCCTCGGCGCCGGGTTCGCGCTGCTGGACCGGACCGTGGTGTATGTGAAGCAGCGGACCCAGTTCGGCCGCGCGATCGGCTCGTTCCAGGCGGTGCGGCACCAGTTGGCGGATGTGCTCATCGGGCTGGAGTTCGCCCGCCCGCTGCTCCACGGCGCCGCGGTCGCGCTCGCGGCGGGCGGGCCGGGGGCCGGAGCCGAGGTGGCCGCCGCCAAGGTGGCGGCGGGCGAGGCGGCGTACGCGGCCGCGCGCACCGCGCTCCAGCTGCACGGCGCGATCGGCTACACCGACGAGTACGACCTGTCGCTGTGGATCCGCAAGGCCCGCGCCCTGCGGGGCGCCTGGGGCTCGCCCTCGGTCTGCCGCGCCCGCGTGCTCGCGCCCTGACGCTCATGTCCCGCCCCTCGCGCCCTGACAAGCGGGCGCGCACCGGGCCATGCTGTACCGACGAGCAGCGGCGGCGAAGCGAACAGCGAGGTATGCCCGGATGCACCGGCCCCGGCCCACCCTGGAGAGCGTGGCCCTGCACGCGGGAGTCTCGCGCGCCACGGTCTCCCGCGTCGTCAACGGCTCGACCAGGGTCGCCGAGGACAGCCGGGCGGCGGTGCTGCGGGCCATCGAGGAGCTGGGCTACGTCCCCAACCAGGCGGCCCGCAGCCTGGTCACCCAGCGCACCGACTCGTTCGCGCTCGTCCTGCCCGAGGAGCCGGGCCGGGTCTTCTCGGACGACGAGTTCTTCCAGGGCGTGGTACGCGGGGTCGGGCAGGAGCTGGAGGAGGCGGACAAGCAGCTCGTGCTGATGATGGCCCGCTCCCCCGCCGGGCGCGACCGCGTCGAGCGCTTCGCCCTGGCGCGCCACGTCGACGGGGTCATGGTCGCCTCGATGCACGGCGCCGACCCGCTGCCCGCCGCGCTGGCCCGCATGGGCATTCCGGTGGTCTGCAACGAACGGCTGCTGGGGGCTGCGGCGCTGCCATACGTGCTGCCGTACGTGGGCGTCGACAACGCCGGGGGCGCGGCCCTCGCCGTGCGGCAGCTGCTCCGCTCCGGCCGCACCCGCGTCGCCACGGTCGCGGGCCCGCAGGACATGGTGGCGGGCATCGACCGGCTGACCGGCTACCGGACGGCGCTGAAGGAGGCCGGGCGGGAACCGGTGGTGGCGGCCGGGGACTTCACGCAGGAGTCGGGCGCGGTCGCGATGCGGGAGCTGCTGGCGCGGGAGCCGGAGCTGGACGCCGTCTTCGTCGCCTCCGACCTCATGGGCCTCGGCGTGCTGCGGGCCCTGCGGCAGGCCGGGCGGCGGGTGCCGGAGGACGTGGCGGTGGTGGGCTTCGACGACGTACAGGCGGCGCGCTACGCGGACCCGCCGCTGACGACGGTGCGGCAGCCGATCGCGGAGATCGGGCGGCGGCTGGCGCGTCAGCTGCTGCGGCTCGCGGGCGGGGAGGCGATCGAACCGGCGGTGGTGCTGGACGTGGAGCTGGTGCTGCGCGGCTCGGCGTAACGGTCAGGCGGTGTACGGGCGCAGCTGATCGCGGAACTCGCGCTCGAACGCGTCGTACCGCTCCCGCAGCTCCGTGCCCGGCCACCCCTGCGGCAGCAGTTCGTCGGGCAGCACCGGATCGGTCAGCAGCTGCCGCAGCACCGCCGCCGCCACCGTGAACCGGTCGGCCGGGCTGTGCGCCGCGTCCAGGGCGGCGGCGAGGCGGCGGGCCCGGTCGGCCCAGTCCGGCAGGTCCCAGAGCCGGGCCGCGAGCGCGGCCGGGTCGTCCTCCGGGGTGGCGGTGAAGCAGCCGCACTGCTCGGCGACCACGGGCGGGCGGGGGCGTACGAGGTTGGCGGGGCGCAGCCAGGTGCCCTCGCGGAGTTCGGCGAGCCGCAGCGCGGCCATCGCCTGGCGGAGCGCGGCGCGCTCGGGGGCGGGGCGGCGGTCGGGGGTGACGACGGCGATCTCCCAGGTGCCGTCCCAGCGCCGGACGCGGGGCGCGCGGCTGTCGTCCTGGCGGGCCTGGCGGGCGAGCAGCCGGTCGGTGAGCCGGTAGCCGCCGCCGTGCTGTTCGAGGTCACCGGCGGCCACCATCCGGGTGAGGGCGACCCGCACCGTCCCCTCGGCCGTGCCGAACAGCGCGCCGACGCGGACGAGCGCGCGGGCGGGCAGCTGCGGCGGATGGTGGCCCAGCAGGGTGCTGAGCACGATCGAGCGCGCCGTGAGGGGGCGCAGCGTGAGCGTTCCGGTGTCGTCCATGGCTGTGCGAAACCCTATCCGTGACCGCTCTCCCGACTACCATTACAGTTTCCCATCACGCATACTGAAACTGTAAGAGACGGTAAGGGCACGGCACCGCGGCGACCCCAGGAGACGCTTGCCATGAGCGCGACGCACGAAGTCCTCAACCAGGCCCCGCCCCTCTCCGGCTTCAGCACGGCCGACGACCCCGCCCTGCTGGAGGCCCTGCGCCGGGACGGCGCCGAGTGGGCCGAGCCACGGGTGCGGGAGCTGGGCGCGCGGGCCGGTTCCGCCGAGGTCCAGGACTGGGCCCGGATGGCGGAGGAGCACCCTCCGGTGCTCCACACCCACGACCGCTACGGCCACCGGATCGACGAGGTCGAGTACCACCCCGCGTACCACCAGCTGATGACCACCGCCGTGGAGAGCGGCCAGCACGCGGCGGCCTGGGCCGAGACCCGGCCCGGGCGGCATCTGGCGCGTGCGGGCCTGTTCTACGCCTTCGCCCAGGCCGAACCCGGCCACGGCTGCCCGATCTCCATGACCTACGCCGCGATCCCGGCGCTGCGCGCCGAACCGGAGCTGGCCGCCGCGTACGAACCGCTGCTGACCGCCCGCACCTATGACCCCGGGCTGCGCGCGCCGCTCACCAAGCGCGGGCTGATCGCGGGCATGTCGATGACGGAGAAGCAGGGCGGTTCGGACGTCCGCGCCAACACCACCGAGGCCGTACCGGCGGCCGGGGACGACGGGACGTACCTGCTCACCGGCCACAAGTGGTTCACGTCCGCGCCGATGAGCGACGTCTTCCTGACGCTGGCACAGACGCCCGAGGGCGTGACCTGCTTCCTGGTGCCGCGCGTCCTGCCGGACGGCACCCGCAACGCGCTCCGCCTCCAGCGGCTGAAGAACAAGCTCGGCAACCGCTCCAACGCCTCCTCCGAGATCGAGTACGACCGCGCCGTGGCATGGCGGGTCGGCGAACCGGGGCGCGGGGTGCGGACCATCGTCGAGATGGTCAACGTGACCCGGCTGGACTGCGTGATCGGCTCAGCGGCGAACATGCGCGCCGGGCTGCGGCAGGCGCTGCACCACTGCGAGCACCGCCGGGCGTTCGGCGCCGAGCTGATCGACCAGCCGCTGATGCGCAACGTCCTGGCCGATCTGGCGGTCGAGTCGGAGGCGGCCACCACCCTCTCCATGCGGCTGGCGACCGCCCTGGACCGCGCCGAGGCCGGTGACGGGCGCGAGGCGGCGCTGCGCCGTCTGGGGCTCGCGGTCAGCAAGTACTGGGTGTGCAAGCGCGGCGCCACGCACGCCGCCGAGGCCCTGGAGTGCCTGGGCGGCAACGGCTATGTGGAGGACTCCGGCATGCCGCGCCTCTACCGGGAGGCGCCGCTGCTGTCGATCTGGGAGGGCTCGGGGAACGTCGCCGCCCTCGACGTGCTGCGCGCGCTCGGCCGGGAGACGGGCGCGCTGGACGCCTTCCTCGCCGAGGTGGACGCCGCCTCCGGGGCCGACGCGCGGCTGGACGCGGCCGTGGCCCGGCTGCGCGCGCTGCTGCCGCAGCTCGCCGATCCGCAGCGGGCGCAGTTGCTCGCGCGCCGCCTCGCCGAGCAGATGACCCTGGTCCTCCAGGGTAGCCTGCTGGTGCGGTACAGCCACCCGGCGGTCGCCGACGCGTTCTGCGCCTCCCGGCTCGGCGGCGACTGGGGCCACGCTTTCGGCACCCTGCCGCCTGGGACGGACACCGGCCCGATCCTGGACCGGGCCCGCCCCAAGGATCTGCGCGCGTAAACCTGCCTCACCGAAACCTCCACACCTTTTCCCCTATTCGGGCGAATAGTTGGGCACATACGGCTGGCGGCGGCGTGTTCGGCCGAACATCTCCTCGTGAATCGATGGCATCGCGCATGGCGGGCGGGGATCCTGACCACGGTCCTGCTGCTCGCCTCGACGGGGGCGACAGCCTTAGCCGACGGGGACGGTGACGGCCGGGCGGCCACCGCCGCCCCACGGCGGACGACCGACGTCCGGGACCGGGCGGGGACGGGGGACGGGGATGCGGGCCATGGGCCGCACACGAGGCTGAGGCTGCGGGTGCGGGTGCAGGTCGGCCTGGGGTTCTGTCCGTGCGTCAGGGCGTCGGTGGCGACGCGGCGGGGCTGGCTCAGGTTCCAGTACGGCTGGTGTCCCCCGCCGCCCAAGCCGACACCGACGCCGACGCCCACGCCCAGCCCCACTCCGACGCCTACGCCGACGCCGAGCCCTACGCCGACGCCGACACCCACGCCGTCGCCGAGCCCCACGCCGACTCCCGCGCCGACGCCCACGCCCAGCGCGTCGCCGTCGGCCACCCCGGCGCCGAGCCCCACGCCCACGCCGACGCGCGCCCCGGCGCCCACCCGGTCGGCGGCGCCCGCTCCCGCGCCCGAGCCGTCCGTGCCGCGCCCCGCGCCGCCGCTCCCGGTCGCTCCGCCGACCCGGCCACCCGAGCCTCCGGCGCCGCCCCCCGAACCGGTTCCCGCGCCGAGCGAGACCCGCCGCGTCGAGGTGCACGCGTATCAGAAGCCCACGCGCCACGAACCCGACAGCGGAACCTCCTTGGTCACGTTCACCCTGCTCATCACCGCGCCCGCGGTCCTCGCGGCCGCCGCGCTCCGCCCCCGCTCGCGCGGCGGGCGCCGCGGCTGACCGCCGGCCGATCCGTACCGGAGGTTACCCATGCCCGAATGGCTGATTCTGCTTCTTCTGATGGCCGGGATCTGCGCGGCCGTCGTCGTCCTCGCGATCCTCAACGCCCGCCGCCTCGGCGACGACGACGATCCGAGCGAGACCCCCGATGTCCTCGACTACATGATCATGATGATCGGCGTGGTCTACGCGATCGTGCTGGGCCTGGCCATCGCCGGGGTCTGGGAGGCCCGTGGCGCCGCCCAGGACGGGGTACGCACGGAGGCCCAGGCGCTGCACGAGGTGTCCGAGCGGGTGAGCGTCTACCCCCAGCCGGTGCGCGACCGCGTCCGGGATGACGTCGACGCGTACGTACGCCATGTGGTGTCCCGGGAGTGGCAGGTGATGGTCGACCGGGGCGAGCTGACCGACCGGGGCACCGACCTGCTCGCCAGGCTGCGGCACGACGTCACCATGGCCACGCCGCAGACCGACCTCCAGTCGCAGGCGTACCAGCCGATGGTGGACCAGGTGGCCGCCGTCGACGACGCGCGCGGCGCCCGGCAGCAGAGCGCGGGGCCGACGATGCCCGAAGTGGTCTGGGTCGGGCTGCTGTTCGGCGCGGCGCTGGTGATCGGGCTGGTCTTCACCCTGCAGATCCGCCGCTCACCACGGGAGTTGATGCTGGCGGTGATGTTCACCGCCCTCATCATCTTCCTGCTCTATCTGGTGTGGGACTTCGACGAGCCCTTCGGACGGTCGGTGGGCGACGCGACGTCGCCCTTCACCGACCTGTTCCCCGGCGTACGGGGAAGTCTCTGAGCCCGTTCCGGGAGGTGGTCAGGACACCGGCACCGGGAGCACCCGGCGCAGCGGGTCCTCGGGCACCCGGCCGTGGGCCTTCCACTCGCGCGGGTAGCCGACCGAGACCTCCTGGAACTTCACCCCGTCCTCCACCGTGGTCCGGGGGATGTGCAGATGGCCGTAGACGACGGTCTCGGCGCGGAACCGCACATGCCAGTCGGCGGTCAGCTCGGTGCCGCACCACAGGGCGAAGTCGGGGTAGCGCAGCACCCGGGTGGGCAGCCGGGTCATCGGCCAGTGGTTGATGAGCACCGTCTTGAACGCGGGGTCGCAGGCCGCGAGCCGGGCCTCGGTCTCGGCGACCCGGGCGCGGCACCAGGCGTCGCGGGTGGGATACGGGTCGGGGTGGAGGAAGTGCTCGTCGGTGCAGACGACGCCCTCGTCGTGGGCGTGGGCGAGGGCGGCTTCCTTGGTGTGGATGCCGTCGAGGCGGAAGGTGTAGTCGTAGAGCAGGAACAGCGGGGCGATGGTGAGCGGCCCGCCGATGCCCTCCCACACCGGGTAGGGGTCCTCGGGCGTGACGATGCCCTTGCTCCGGCACAGCTCCACCAGCGCCTCGTAGCGCGCCACGCCCCGGGCCTCCAGCGGGTCCTTGGGGTGGGTCCACAGCTCATGGTTGCCCGGCGACCAGATGACCTTGGCGAATCGCTCGCTCAGCAGCCCCAGCGCCCATTCGATGTCGGCGAAGACCTCGCCGACGTCCCCGGCCACGATCAGCCAGTCGTCCTCGGAGCCGGGCCGCAGCCGCTCGACGATCGCCCGGTTCTCCTCGTAGGCCACGTGCAGGTCACTGATGGCGAGTAGTTCGCCCCGGTGCGTGCCGCCCATTGTTTCTCCTGTCGTACGGTCGGCGGTCATAGTGCGTTCGCGGCGTGGTCACGCCGCGGGACGGCCCGGATGATCACCCGTTCGTCCCTGGCGCTAGCCTCGCAGATGTGGTGGACAAACTTCCCGCGTCCTTCGAGCGCGGAACTGACGGTCCGAAGGTTATCGTGGCCGGTCTGGACGGTTCCGAGTCGTCCTGGCGTGCCGCCGCGTACGCCGCGGGGCTGGCCAGACGGCAGAATGCGCTGCTCGCCGTGGTGTACGTACAGCCGGTGCTGGCGGCCGGGGCGTCGCTCGGCGCCTCCGTGGCGGACACCACGGGCGAGGTGGCCGAGGAGCTGCTGCGGGAGGTGCGCGAGGCGACGGAGCGGCTGCGCGGGGTCTTCGAGGTGCGCTGGGAGTTCCACACCTTCCGCGGCGATCCGTACAACGGCCTGGTGACAGCGGCGGACGAGCTGAAGGCGGACGCGGTGGTGGTCGGCGCGTCCGAGCAGGCGGGGCACCGCATCGTCGGCTCGGTGGCGGTCCGGCTGGTCAAGGCGGGGCGCTGGCCGGTCACGGTGGTGCCGTAACGCACCGGGCGGGCCCTCGTCCGGCTCGCGGAGCGGGGCGGGGTGAGGCACCGTGGGGAGAGGGGGCGGTCCGACCGTCCCCATGACCAGTCCCCAAGGAGACTGCCATGTCCCATACCTACCGGGTGACGGAGATCGTCGGCTCGTCCACCGAGAGCGTCGACGACGCGATCCGCAGCGGTATCACCCGCGCCTCGAAGACGCTCCGCAATCTTGACTGGTTCGAGGTCGGCCAAGTCCGCGGGCATATCGAGAACGGCCGGATCGCGCACTACCAGGTGGGGCTGAAGCTCGGCTTCCGGCTGGAGGACACCGACTCCGGCTCGGGTGATCTGCCCGGCTGACCACCATCGTGACCGGGCGAGTTCAGCCACGGGGGACGACGGCGGACAGCACGGACGGCAGCGGATACCAGTCGGCGGTCGCGAAGCTGGCGTGCCGGGCCGCGAGGTCGTTCACCCGCGCCCTTGCCTCGGCCTCGGTGGGGCGGGTGCCGTCGATGGCGGGCGCCACGTTCTGCGCGTCCGTCATGGTCAGGATGTAGTGGCGGGTGTCGTACCAGGCGGTGTCGATGTTCCGGGTGACGTACGCGGAGGCGTCGCCGTCGAAGAACACGAACCACGGGCGGATCGCGGCGTCCTGGTAGCGGGTGCGCGGGTCGCCGCTCGCGGCGGTGTGGACGGCGGGGAAGGCGGCCGCCTGGCCGAGCTTCCCGGCGGCGGCGAGACCGCGCAGATGGGTGGCGTACTCGCGGTCGGTCCACAGGGTGTCGAGCGGGTTGTTCTCCTCGACGGTGCCCGGGATCAGCTCGACGATGAACTTGCCCGCGAGCGCGGACCGGGACGGCCAGGCCCCGGCCTTCACCGCCGTGTCCAGGTCGGTATGGTCGCCCACCACGTCGGCGGGGCGCAGCAGCGCGTCGCCGAGCGTGCCGGACAGGAGCGCGTCGAGGTCGTCGGGGCCGCGGCCGCTCTTGTCGTAGAAGCCGTCCTTCAGCTCCGTCTTGATGACGATGGGACGGTGGCCGGGGTGGGCGTCGTGCCAGGCCTTCATGTCGGCGAGGCACCCGGCCAGGGTCTGGTTGCGGGCCTTGGTGCGCAGTTCGGCAGGGGTGGCGGCGTTCTCGCAGTTGTTGTCGTTGCCGAGCGGATTGCTGTGCGAGACCCGCCACCCGGCGCCGAACGCGTTGGTCCACACGTCGAGTTCGAGCAGGGAGGCGCCCGAGTCGAGCGCGTCGGCGAAGTACGGGTACTTGGCCTTCTCGTACGCGTTGTGCACGCCCACCCCGGTGGTGGCGGCGTACGACGGCTCGGCCGCGGCGGCCGGGCTCGCGCCCTCCGCCGCCGTCAGACACAGTGCGGCGGCCGCCGCCGCGACCGCCACCGTCCGTGTGTGCCGCGCCCTGCCGGACACGGCTCCCCCCGCGCTGCCCATCTGCCCCCACCCCTGACGCCGCCGTCACAACTGGGCAGCAGCGTACGGGAGGTGCTGACGGGTGACGAGGGGAGCTTCGTCACATAGGGGTGTTCCGGGGTCGGCCGGTCAGGCGGTCGGTCAGTCACTCACGCCGTCAGGCGGCGACGAGTTCGCGGGCCGCCGAGGTGATGGCCTCGGCGTCGATCCCGGCCTGGCTGAGCTGCTCGGCCGGGGTGCCGGACACCGGCATGTTCCGTACGGCGAGCCGCACGATGCGGGGCGCCGGGCGGCCGTCGGCGAAGGCGCTCTGCACCGCGTCGCCCACGCCCCCCTCGGGGTGGTGGTCCTCGACGGTGATCAGACGGCCCGTCACCTCGGCTGCGGTGCGCAGCGCCTCGGCGTCGACCGGCTTGAGCGAGTACAGGTCGATGACGCGGGCGGAGATGCCGTCCTGGGCGAGCCGGTCGGCGGCCGCGATGGCCTCGTGGACGGTGACCCCGGCCGCGACGAGGGTGACGCGGTCGCTCTCGGTGGCGCGCAGGATCTTGGAGCCGCCGATGGGGAACCGCTCGGAGGACGGGTAGATGACGGGCGTTCCGCCGCGCGAGGTGCGCAGATAGCGGATGCCCGACAGCTCGGCCATGGTGGCGGTCAGCTGGGCGGTCTGGTTGGCGTCGCACGGGTAGAGCACGGTGCTGCCGTGCACCGCCCTGATCGCCGCCAGATCCTCAAGACCCATCTGCGACGGCCCGTCCTGGCCGATGGCGACTCCGGCGTGCGAGCCGACCAGGTTGAGGTCGGCGCGGCTGACGGCGGCCATCCGGACGAAGTCGTAGGCGCGGGTGAGGAAGGCGGCGAAGGTGCAGGCGTACGGGGTCCAGCCGCGCGTCTGCATGCCGACCGCGGCGGCCACCATCTGCTGTTCGGCGATGTAGAACTCGAAGTAGCGCTCGGGGTGTTCCTTGTGGAAGTACTCCAGCCGGGTCGAGTCGCCCACTTCGCCGTCGAGCGCCACCACATCGCCGCGCGCGGTGCCGACGGCGGAAAGGGCCTCGCCGAACGCGTCGCGGGTGGGGACGGTGTCGCCGGTGTTGAAGCGCGGCAGGCTCAGCGGGCCTTCCGACGTGGGCCGGGTGGGCTTCTCGGCGGGCGGGCCGAGTACCGGTACCGCCATGTTCCGTACGCCGCCGAGTTCGGCGATGGCCTCCTCGGGGTCCTTGAGCGGCTTGCCGTGCATGCCCTCGTGGTTCTCCACGGAGGCGACGCCGCGGCCCTTCTGGGTGCGGGCGATGATGGCGGTGGGGCGGCCGACGGTCGATGTGGCCTCGCCCAACGCGCGGTCGATCGCGGCGATGTCGTGCCCGTCGACCTCGATGGTGTGCCAGTCGAAGGCGCGGATGCGGCGGGCGTAGGCGTCCAGGTCCCACTGGTGGCGGGTGGGCCCGCGCTGGCCGAGCCGGTTGACGTCGATGATGGCGGTGAGGTTGTCGAGCCGTTCGTGGCCCGCGTGCTCGAACGCCTCCCACATCGAGCCCTCGGCCATCTCGCTGTCCCCGCACAGCACCCAGACCCGGCTGGACACGTGGTCGAGCCGCTTTCCGGCCAGCGCCGTGCCGACGCCGAAGGGCAACCCCTGGCCGAGCGATCCGGTGGCCACGTCCACCCAGGGGAGTTCGGGGGTGGGGTGGCCCTCCAGGCGGCTGCCGAGCTTGCGGAAGGTCAGCAGCTCCTCGTCCTTGAGCGCCCCGGCCGCCTTGTAGAGCGAGTACAGCAACGGGGAGGCGTGGCCCTTGGAGAAGATCAGGTGGTCGTTGCCCGGGTGCTCCGGCTTCTCGAAGTCATAGCGCAGGTGGTTGCCCATGAGGACGGCCATCAGGTCCGCCGCCGACATCGACGACGTGGGGTGACCGGACCCGGCGGCGGCCGAGGACCGCACGGAGTCCACCCGGAGCTGCTGCCCGAGCTCGCTGAGCTGTTCGTGTCGCATTGTTCTCCTTCCAGGTTTCAGGCAGTTCGGCCTTCCGGCGATTCAGCCGCGGCCGAGCCGCGCGACCTCGGGTGTCTCGGTGTCCAGCGGCACCGACCAGGACGGCACCAGGCCGAACTGCACCGCCTGCGGCGGCAGCGCCGCGTCCAGCAGCCAGTCGGCGGCCACCCGGACGCGGTTGCCGGGCATGGCCATCAGGTGGTAGCCGCGGGTGACCACGCCCGCCGCGGGCCCGGCCAGCGGGATGTGCAACGGGTCCGCGGCCGCCTGTACTCCGCCGAGGTCGACCGTGAACCCGAGGTCGTGGTGTTTGTACGGGCGCGGGGTGCCGCGCCCGAGGGAGGCGAGGATGTTACGGGCCGCCACCTTGCCCTGGCGCTGCGCGTGCTGCGCGGTCATCGCCGTGAACTCGCCGGGCCGGGTCAGATCCGGCACCGCGGCGGCGTCCCCGCAGGCCAGCACCTCCGGATGGCCGGGCACGGCCAGATACTGGTCGACCCGCAGCCGCCCCTTCTCGGTGGCCAGCCCCAGGTCCTCCACCAGCGGGTCGGGGCGTACGCCCACGCACCAGATCAGCGACCGGGTGTCGATGAACTCGCCGTCGTCGAGCAGCACCCCCTCCGAGGTGGCCTCCTTGACCGAAGTGCCCAGCCGGACGTCCACCCCGCGCCGCCGCAGCACCCGGTCCGCGGTGCGGGAGAGCCGTTCGTCCAGCGAGGGCAGCACCCGGTCGGCGACGTCGGCCAGGACCCAGCGGGGCGGCGGATCCTGGCGCAGCGCGACGTTCCGGCGGGCGAGCGAATCGGTGAACAGCACGCCGTGGGCGGCCACTTCGGTGCCGGTGTATCCGGCGCCCACGACCACGAAGGTGCGGCGCGCGGCCCGCTCGCGGGGGTCGCGGGTGTTGGCCGCCATCTCGATCTGGCGGGTGACGTGGTCGCGCAGGTAGAGGGCTTCGGGCATGCCGCGGAAGCCGTGGGCGTGCTCGGCGACGCCGGGGATCGGCAGCAGTTTGTTGACGCTGCCGACCGCCAGGACGAGCCGGTCGTAACCCAGCTCGCCGCGTCCGCCCTCGGGGTCGGTCCAGGTGACCGTGCGGCCGGTGAGGTCGAGGGAGTCGACGTTGCCCAGCACCAGCCGGACGTGCGGCAGGGTGGCGGTGAGGGACACCGACACCCGGCGCGGCTCCAGGACCCCGGCGGCCACCTCGGGGAGCAGTGGCAGGTACAGAAAGTAGTCGTTGGGGTTGATCAGGACGATCTCCGCCGAGCGGCGCAGGGCGCGCGACAGCGTACGAGCGGCCTGGTAACCGGCGAAGCCGGCCCCCACGATCACGATGCGTACTGGGCTCACACGGACTCCCGGGCATGGCGAGGGCAGAGCACTCCGGGTGCCCGTACAGGCCGAGGTCAAACCGGGAGTGGCGGTCGGCCTCGGCCCCCTGGACAATGGCCCCTACGCGCGGACCGGCTCGTCCCAGTCGATGCGGTAGCCGGTGAGCCAGTCGTCGCCGCTCGTGGTGGCCGCCCGGTCGAGTCTGCGGGCCATCGTGGCGTCCCGCAGGGCCCGCTTGACCGGTCCGGGGGCGTTGCGGCGGGCCAGGCCCGCGCTGTTCGCGGCCACCTTCTCGACCCGTTCGCGGCGCAGCCCCTCGTACGCGGCGAACGCCGACCGGGGGCCGGGCAGGTCGCGCAGGCACTTGGCGAGCACCACGCCGTCCTCGATGGCCAGCGAGGCGCCCTGGGCGGCGTTGGGCGCGCAGGCGTGGGCCGCGTCGCCCACGATGACCATGCCCTCCTCGGACCAGACGGGGGTGGAGATGAGGTCGTACGCGGCGCTGGCGACGATGTTCTCGCCGGTCGCGCGGACGATGTCGGCGGCCGGGGTCTGGTCCTCGGCGAACAGCTCCGTCAGCCGCTCCCGCCACTGCCCGGGGGTGACGGCGGCCAGCTCGGCCTTGGACAGTTCGGCGGCCGGGGCGTTGCTGAACCACCACACCTCGCCGTCGGGTGCGGCGGTGGCGCCGAAGAACGCCTGCTTGCCGAAGACCATCGTGTAGGTGTCCTGGGCGGGCGGCGCGGCGGCGTCGCGGGTGTAGCCGCACACGGTGTGCTGGCCGGTGTAGCGGGGCCGGGGCGCGCCCGCGTCGATGGTGCGGCGGATGAGGGAGTGGATGCCGTCGGCGCCGATGAGGACGTCGCCCATGGCCCGTCCGCCGTCCGCGAAGGAGCCCACGATGGTGCCGTCCGGGCCGGTCTGGGCGGCCAGCAGCCGCTTGCCGTACTCGATGCGCACACCGCGGCGCATCGCCTCCTCGCGCAGCACCCGGGCCAGCGTGGCGCGCCTGATGGTGACCGCCCCGAGGCCGCCGTCCCGCGCACCGGCCATCGGCTTGTCGCCGAGCCGTTTGCCGGTGTTGCTGATGAACTCGACGCGGGTGGCCGGGAAGGCTCGCTCCAGGACCGGTTCCAGGGCGTCGATGGTGCGCAGCGCCTCCAGGCCGTTGTGCGCGACGACGAGGAACGCACCGCCCGTGTCGGTGGCGTCCGGGGGGTACGCCTCGTAGACGACCGCGTCGATGCCCGCTTTGTGCAGGGCCATCGCGGTGACCGTACCGGCGATGCCGCCACCGATGATCAGGGCCTTGGTCATGGTGCTCCGTGACAGAGGGTCTTCAATAAGGTGACAGCACCATAGGCCCCTGGACATGGGTCCCGGGGCCTATTTGAGCAGCCGGGACATCCGGCGGTCGGCGAGGGGTTTGCCGCCGGTCTGGCAGGTGGGGCAGTACTGGAGCGAGGAGTCCTTGAAGGACACCTCGCGGACGGTGTCGCCGCACACCGGGCAGGGTTCACCGGCGCGCCCGTGCACCCGCATCCCGCTGCGCTTCTCCGCCTTGAGGTCCCCGGCGGCGAGTCCCCGGGAGCGTTCGACGGCGTCGCGCAGGGTGGCGCCCAGCACCTCGTACAGGACGGCGATCTCCTCCTCGGTGAGATCCGAGGCGAGCCGGTAGGGCGACATCCGGGCGGCGTGCAGGATCTCGTCGGAGTAGGCGTTCCCGATCCCGGCGATGACGCCCTGGTCGCGGAGCACCCCCTTGATCCGGTGGCGTACGCCGCGCAGCAGCCCGGCGAACGCCTCCAGGGTGAAGGTGTCGGCGAGCGGGTCGGGGCCGAGGCGGGCGACGCCCGGCACCTCGCCGGGGTCGCGTACGCAGTACACGGCGAGCCCCTTGCGGGAGCCCGCCTCGGTGAGGTCGAAGCCGGAGCGCTCCGGCCCGGCGAGCAGCAGCCGCAGGGCGAGGGGGCCCCGGCCGGGGCGCGGCGGGGCCTCGGGCAGGCCGTCCTTCCAGCGCAGCCAGCCCGCCCGGGCGAGGTGGATCACCAGATGGGGGCCGTCGGTGGCCAGGTCGAGGAACTTGCCGTGGCGGCCCGCCGCCGTGACGGTGCGGCCTTCGAGGGCGGTCAGCGGCGGGTCGTACGTCTTCAGCACGCTCACCGCGACGGGCAGGACGCGGGCGATCTCCCGGCCCACCGCGCGGTCGGCCAGGATTCCGGCGAGGGCCTCCACCTCGGGCAGCTCCGGCATGCCACCAGTGTGCCGCAGCACCGGCCGGTGCGCCCCCACCCGTGTACCACTTCGGGCTGCGGGGTGCGGCCCGCTCCCCTACTGTCGCTCTTGTCCCGCTGCGTCCCTTTGTGCCCTTGTACGGAGAGTCCCCATGCCCGACACCGGACAGCGTGAGCGGTCCGTACCGCACTACGAGCCGTACGAGGCCCATGAGGCGTACGAGGGAGGCAGCCCCGAGGCCGAACGGCTGCTCT
Organism: Streptomyces sp. NPDC059850; assembly: GCF_042731515.1. Lineage (NCBI taxonomy): Bacteria > Bacillati > Actinomycetota > Actinomycetes > Kitasatosporales > Streptomycetaceae > Streptomyces > Streptomyces sp. NPDC059850. The sequence continues at coordinate 91,622 of NZ_JBHWJI010000019.1, read as the reverse complement.
TCGAGAAGCTGGCGCGCGAGCTGATGGGCGTCCAGCGGGCGCACCAGCGGGCGTCGGGCGCCACCCAGCTGCTGCGCACGTTCCACGCGAAGGCGGCGCTGGGCGTGGAGAACGCGCGGCTGCGCTTCCACGACAGCCTTCCCCGCGAGCTGTGCGTGGGATACGCCCGGCCGGGCGCCGAGTACTCCGCCGTGGTGCGGCTGTCCAACGAGAGCGGCACCGAGCGCCACGACGCCACGCCCGATCTGCGCGGGATGGCGGTGCGGGTCCAGGTCCGTCCCGGGGAGAGCCACGATCTGCTGGCCACCAGCTTTCCGGTGTCCCACGCCGCCGACGCACGGGAGTTCGTCGCCTTCGCCAAGGCCACGGTGGGCGCGGACACCACCGTAGAGCGGGCGTTCGGGCTCTTCGTCAGGCTGCCGCTGGCCGTCGGCTGGGGAGCCGCCGACCGGATGCGCCGCAATGTGCACACGGCCACCCGCCACGCGGTCGGGTCGCTGGCCCGGGAGACGTTCTGGAGCCGGGGCGCGATCCTGTGGGGCACGGCCGGGCCCGTCCGCTACCAGCTGCGTCCGGCCCCCGGCGGCACCCCCTCGCCCTTCCCCGACGGCTCCGACCCGGACTATCTCCGCCATGAGCTGACGATGCGGCTGGCCACCGGCGATGTGTGCTTCGAGCTGTGTGTGCAGCGCTACGCGGACCAGCGGCGCACCCCGGTCGAGGACGGCTCGGTGGAGTGGCGGGAGAGCGACGCGCCCGTCGTCCCGGTGGCGCTGCTGACCGTACCCCGCCAGGATCTGGACACCCCCGGGGCCCGGTCGGCGGCCCGCCGGGTGGAGCAGCTGGCGTTCAACCCGTGGCACACCACGGCGGAGTTCCGGCCGCTGGGCAACCTGAACCGGGCCCGTAAGGCGGCGTACGAGGCGGCCGCCGCGCACCGGCTCGGGCTGTGTTCCAGCACCGCTCCGCAGCCGCCGCGCGGCACGGTGCTGGGGGTGCCGGTGCGGGCCGGGGCGCGGCTGGCCTTCGGCCTGGTCGACCGCTATGTGCCGTGGCACCGGCTGCCGGTGCCGCCGGGGCTGCCCGACCTGACCGCGCTGCGCCGGACGCTCCGGCTCCGCCTCATGGACGGCGATGGGGATGGCGAGGCCCGCTGAACCGGTTTACCGCCGCGATATCGTGTGGCGGTTCACACTGGCCGGACACGGGGGGACGGTTCATGGACAGCGAGGTCGGGGCGGGCCGGGGGCGGCGCGTCACCATACGGGACGTGGCCGCGCGTGCCGGGGTCTCCAAGGGCGCGGTGTCCCTCGCCTTCAACGACCGGCCCGGGGTCTCCCCGGCCACCCGGGACCGCATCTTCGCGGCCGCCCGCGACCTGGGCTGGGCGCCCCATCTCTCCGCCCGCTCGCTGGCCGGTTCCCGGGTGGACACGGTCGGTCTGGCCATCGCCCGCCCGGCCCGGATGCTGGGTCTTGAGCCCTGGTTCATGGAGTTCGTCTCGGGCATCGAGAGCGTGCTGGCCGAGCGGTCCTGCTCGCTGCTGCTGCGGCTGGTGCGGGACGTGGAGGAGGAGATCGCGGTCCAGGAGGCGTGGTGGCGCGGGCGGCAGGTGGGCGGCTCGATCCTGGTCGACCTGCGCGACGGCGATCCGCGCGTCCCCGCGCTGCGGCGGCTCGGGCTGCCCGCCGTCGCCGCCGGACACCCGTCCCTGGCGGGCGGGTTCACCTCGGTGTGGACCGACGACGCCACCGCGGTGGGCGAGGCGGTGCGCTATCTGGCGGCGCTCGGCCACCGCCGGATCGCCCGGGTCGGCGGCGTGCCCGCGCTCGGGCACAGCACGGCGCGTACGGCGGCCTTCGAGGCCACCTTGGGCGAGTTGGGGCTCGGGATCGGGCGCACGGTGGCCACGGACTTCTCCGGCGAGGAGGGGGCGCGGGCCACCCGCGCCCTGCTGGCCTCGGGCGACCGGCCGACGGCCATCATCTACGACAACGACATCATGGCGGTGGCCGGTCTGTCGGTGGCGGCCGAGATGGGGCTCGCGGTGCCCGCCGATGTGTCGCTGCTGGCGTGGGACGACTCGCAGCTGTGCCGACTGACGCATCCGACGCTGTCGGCGATGAGCCACGATGTGTTCGGCTTCGGCGCGGAGGTGGCGCGGCGGCTGTTCGACGTCCTGGACCGGGCCGAGCCCCGCGCCCACCAGGCCCCCACCCCGGCCCTCACGCCCCGGGCGAGCACGGCGCCGCCACCGGCCCGTCAGAGCTGAACCGGTTCAGCCACCCCACCGGTCCCTTCCGTGCCCCGCCGAATGCCCCGCCGTGCTGCGGGAACCCGCCGGAGGTGGTACGGATAGCCGCAGGCCGCGGCGGCAACAGGCCCAGGGAGCAGCCCTTATGGAGTGGTTCACGTCATCCGGCTACTGGCTGAGCCGACTGGTCTTCCAGCGGGGGCTGGCCGCCGTCTACCTCCTCGCCTTCCTGACAGCGGCCACCCAGGGCCGGGCCCTGATCGGCGAACGGGGCCTCACCCCGGTGCCCCGGTTCCTCGCGCGGGTGCCGTTCCGCCGCTCGCCCAGCCTCTTCCATCTGCACTACTCCGACCGCTTCTTCACCGCCCTGGCCTGGCTCGGCGCCGCGCTGGCCGCCGCCGTGCTGGCGGGGGCCGCCGACGACGTACCGCTGTGGGCCGCGATGGCGGCGTGGCTGGTGCTGTGGCTGCTGTACCTGTCGATCGTCAACGTGGGGCAGGTGTGGTACGGGTTCGGCTGGGAGTCGCTGCTGCTGGAGGCCGGGTTCCTGGCCGTGTTCCTGGGCAACGAGCGGACCGCGCCGCCCGTGCTGATCCTGTGGCTGCTGCGCTGGCTGCTGTTCCGGCTGGAGTTCGGCGCCGGGCTCATCAAGATCCGTGGGGACCGCTGCTGGCGCGATCTGACCTGTCTGTACTACCACCATGAGACCCAGCCGATGCCGGGGCCGCTGAGCTGGTACTTCCATCATCTGCCGAAGCCGCTGCACCGGGTCGAGACGGCGGCCAACCATGTGGCCCAGCTGGTCGTCCCGCTGGCCCTGTTCACCCCGCAGCCCGTCGCGAGCGTGGCCGCGGGCATCATCGTGGTCACCCAGCTGTGGCTGGTGGCGTCCGGCAACTTCTCCTGGCTGAACTGGGTGACGATCCTGCTGGCCCTCGCCACGGTCGACGGGCGGCTGGCCGCCGGGGTGCTGCCGCTGCCGACGCCGCCCCCGCTCGCCGCTCCCCCGGTCTGGTACGAGGTCCTGGTGGCGGCGGTCTTCGTCCTCGTCGTGGTGCTCAGCTACTGGCCCGCCCGCAATCTCCTCTCGGGCCGCCAGCTGATGAACTACTCCTTCAACCCGCTCCACCTGGTCAACACCTACGGAGCCTTCGGCAGCGTCAATCGCAGCCGTCAGGAGGTGGTGATCGAGGGCACCGACGAACCCGTACTCACCCCGGACACCGTGTGGAAGGAGTACGAGTTCCGGGGCAAGCCGGGCGATGTGCGCAGGATGCCGCGTCAGTTCGCGCCGTATCACCTGCGGCTGGACTGGATGATGTGGTTCGCCGGGATCTCCTCCGCGTACGCCGGGTCGTGGTTCACCCCGCTCGTCGGCAAGCTGCTGGTGAACGACCGGGCCACGCTGAAGCTGCTGCGCTCCTCCCCGTTCCCGGACGCGCCGCCCACGCACGTCCGGGCCCGGCTGTACCTGTACCGCTTCACCACCCGGCGGGAGCGGCGTGCCGGTGGCGGGTGGTGGCATCGCACCCTGGTCGGCGAGTTCCTGCCGCCGGTCCGGCTGGAGCAGGTGGACCCGCCGGGCCGGTGACGACAGCGAACGGCATCAGGCGGCCGCGCCCTTGGCGTTCGGCGTCTCGGAGCCCGGCGGCGGGTTGCGCAGCACGGCGTAACCGAGGCCCACGCCCACCGCGATCGGCCACTCCAGTACGCCCTCCACGCCCATCGCGCCGAGGCCGAGGTAGAGCGGAAGGCCGCCCTTGGCGGGCAGCACCCGCCGCGCGGTCCTGATCGGCACCGAGGCGACGTTCGCCGTGGCCATCGCGGCGCGCGGAACGGTGAAGGTGACCGTGCGGCCGCCGTTCTTCGCACTGCGCGTCTTCCGGTCTGCCGTCCTGGATGTCGTGGCCGCGCTCACGCCGTCCTCCTTCTGGCCGCCCCTTTTGTTAGCTTTGCGGAGAATTAGGTAAACATACTGCCGTTGGGGACTTCCGGCGACCGAGGGAGCGCGGCCGGTGCTGCCATTCGCGATGTTGTCCGATCTCATCGCCCTGCCGGTTCGCAGCGTCAGCGGACTGCGGCTGCGCCTCGCGGACGCCGCCGACGTCCTGCGGGACACCGGTGAGCACCGCGCCCGCCGCCGGATGTGGACGCGGGAGGGCCGGGCGCATGTGGAGGTGCGCGGGCTCACCGGCCACGGGGAGACCCACGACAAGCTGGCCGGGGCGCTGACGGCCACCCTGCACCGCCTGCACGGCGTCAACTGGGCCGAGGTGAACGCGGCCGTGGGCCAGGTGCTCGTCGACTTCGACGAAGACCATCTCGACGCCGACGATGTGCTCCAGGTCATCGAGCACATCGAGAAGGCGCACGGGACCGGCGCGGACACATTCCCGGCCGACCGCCCGTTCCCGCCGTACGACACCGCCCCCGCCACGCTCGCCGCCACCGCCCTCGTCGCCGACTGCGTGGGTCTGCTGACGGCCACGGTCCGGCGGGTGACGCTGCTGCCCGCACTCGCCCCCGCGCTGCGGGTGCCGGTGGTGATGGCCGAGATCCAGCCACGGCTGCGCGGTCTGCTGGAGTCCCGGCTCGGCGCCGCCCACACCACCCTGCTGATCGGCGTGTCGAACGCGGCGGTGCACGCGCTGACCAGAGGTGAGGTCCCGCTGGCCCTGGACGCGCTGCAGCGCCTCCTGCAACTCGCCGAGATCCGCGGGCGGCAGACCGTATGGCAGCTCCGCGAACCCGCTCTGGTGCCCGGCTCCGACGGGCTGCCGCCGCACACGCCTCCCGCCGCTCCCCGCCCGGCGCCGCTGCCCGCCGGGCCGGTCGAGACCTGCGTCGACCGCACCTCCCTGGCCTCCCTGACGGGCGCGGGCGGGCTGCTGGCCTGGACGCGGGACCCGGGGCGGGCCGCCGAGGCGATCCTGGCCACCGTGCCGAGAGCCGCCGCCATGGGCCGGGAGGCCTTCGCCGCCCGGCTGGGCGAGGCGCTGGCCCGTGAGGGCGTGGTGCCCATGGACGGCGGCGCGCTGCGGCTGCTGGACCGGATCTCGGCGGTCCTGATCGACTCGGGGGTGCTGTGCACCCGGCGGCCGCGGCTGCTGTCGGTGGCCACCGTCGGCGACCTGGACGAGGCCGGGGCGTGGAGCGCCGCGCAGTCCGTCCTGGAGCGCCACTCGCTGCCGGAACTCTCCGGCCAGGGGCCCTGGGCCCGTGGCTCCTGGCTGCTGGAGCGGCCGGACGACGTCCCCGTGGCGCACCCGTCGAGCCCCTCGGCGATGACCGTGGACCTGCGCGACCCGCACGGCCTGCGGCAGGCGCGGATCCGTATCGGCTGTGATCTGGACCCGCTGACCGACGCCGTGGTGGCCGCCGCCCGCGCCGGTGCCGACCATCTGGTGCTCACCGAGCACGCGAGCGCCGAGGAGATCGCCCCCTGGGCGGACGAACTGCTCGCCCGCGACACTCCTCTGCCCGACCGGGTGCGCGCGCTGCAGACCGAGGGCCACGGCGTGCTGCTGATCAGCGCCGAGGAGGACGGGGCGCTGGGCGCGGCCGACCTCGGCATCGGGGTCGTACGGCGCGGCGAGGCGCGGGTGTGCTGGTCGGCGGATCTGATCTGCGGCCCCGGGCTCGCCCAGGCGTGGCGCGTGCTGCGGTCGCTGGAGGACGCGCGCGGGGTCAGCCACCGGTCGGCCCGGCTGTCGATGGGCGGCTCCGCGCTCGGCGCGCTCATCGCCGCCGCGGGCACCCGGCCCACCGCCGTCGGCTTCGCCACCTCCCCGGTGTACAGCGCGGCGTTCCTGGCGGTGCTCGGGGGGATCGTCGCGGCGCGCCGGGTACACCGCCACCCGCTTCCGGCGGAGCGGGTCCGTGGCAACTGGCACATGCTGGGGGCGCGGGAGACGCTGAGCGTGACCCGCGCCTTCCAGGAGCACCGGACGGAGCCGCCCGCCTCCGGCGTGTCGCACGACGGGGAGGAGGCGGCGCGTTCGGTCTGGGCGGCCGGGACGCGCCCGGTGCGCAAGGCCGCGGTGATGGTCGTACGGGCCGTGGCCGCGGGCGCCGCCGCCTCGCCCGTCGGCGCGCTGACCCGGGACACCGCGGCGCTGGCCGGGGCGGTGCGCGAGGAACTGCGCGATCCGCTCACCCCCGTGCTGGCCCTGGGCGCCGCGGCATCGGCGGCGGTGGGATCCGGGGTGGACTCCCTCCTCGTGGCCGGTGTCATGGCGGGCAACGCGCTGATCAGCGGCGCCCAGCGGCTGCGGGCCGACCGCTCGCTGCGGGGCCTGCTGCTGGGCGAGCAGCGGCACGGCCGACTGGTCGACTGGGCGCCCGCGATGTCCCTGGAAGACGGGATGGCGGTGGACCGCGAGGCGTTCTTCACCGGGCTGACCGAGGCCCCGGCGCGGCGTGTGGCCGCCGAGGAGCTGACGGTCGGCGACATCATCGCGCTGCGGCCCTCGGACGTCGTACCGGCCGACGCCCGGCTGCTGGTGAGCGACCGGATGGAACTGGACGAGGCGGGGCTGACCGGCGAGTCGGGGCCGGTCGCCAAGGACCCCGCCGCCACGCCCGGCGCCGATCTGGCGGACCGCTCCTGCATGGTCTACCAGGGGTGCACCGTGCTGGCCGGGACCGGCTGCGCGGTGGTCGTGGCCGCCGGGTCGCAGACCGAGGCGGGACGCGCCGCGTCCCTGGCCGGACGCGGCGAGTCGCCCCTCGGCATCGAGGGCAGACTCGCCGCGCTGACCAAGGTCGCGCTGCCCGCCACCGGGCTCGGCGGCGCCGCCGTCACCGTGCTGGGCCTGCTGCACGGCACCCCGGTGCGCGAGGCGCTGGCCACCGGGGTGGCCGTCGCGGTGGCCGCCGTGCCCGAGGGGCTGCCGCTGGTGGCCACCGTGGCGCAGTCCGCCGCGGCGCGCCGCCTGTCGCACCGCGGGGTGCTGACCCGTTCGCCCCGGGTACTGGAGGCGCTGGGCCGGGTGGACACGGTGTGCTTCGACAAGACCGGCACCCTGACCGAGGGGCGGCTGTCCGTGGCCCGGGCGGCGGCGTACGACCACGACCTGCCGATCGGCGGCCCGCTGGGCCTCAGGCTGCTGCGCACCGCGGCCCGGGCGTGTCCCGGCCCCGACGGCGGGCGGGCGCTGGCCCACGCCACCGATCAGGCCGTGGTCGACGCGGCGGCCGCGCACTGCGCGGGGGACGACGCCTGGCGGCCGGTGTCCGAGCTGCTCTTCGAGGCCAGCCGCGGGTTCTCGGCGTGTCTGGGCACGGAGTCCGGGCAGCCACGGCTCGCCGTCAAGGGGGCGCCCGAGATCGTGCTCGCCCGGTGCGTCTCCGCTCTGGGCCCGGTGGCGGCGGGCGGCACCGTACCGCTGACCCCCGAGCGGCTGCGCTCCACCGAGCGGCTGCTGTACTCGCTGGCCTCCGACGGGCTGCGGGTCCTGGCCGTGGCCGAGTCCCTGCCCGATACGGCCGAGGCGCCCGACACGCCGGGGGCGACGCTGGCCGAGCTGACCCACGGGCTGACCCTGCTCGGTTTCATCGCCATCGCCGACACCACGCGGCCGGGCGCCGCGGAGACCGTCAAGCGGCTGACCGACGCCGGGGTGAGCATCGCCATGATCACCGGCGACCATCCGACCACGGCCGCCGCCATCGCCCGTGAGCTGGGCATCCCCGACTCCGGCCCGGTGCTCACCGGCGCGGAGCTGGACACCCTGCCGGAGAAGGAGCGGGTCGAGCGGATCTCCCGGACCAGCGTCTTCGCCCGGGTCTCCCCCGAGCACAAGGTCCGTATCGTCCAGGCGCTGCGGCAGGCCGGGCGGGTGGTGGCCATGACCGGGGACGGGGTCAACGACGCGGCCGCGATCCGCCTCGCGGACGTGGGCATCGGGCTCTCGGCGCACGGCTCGACCTCGGCCCGGGCCGCCGCGGACCTGGTCCTCACCGACCCGGACCCGACCCGGATCCTCGACGCGCTGCGGGAGGGCCGCGCGCTGTGGCGCAGCGTGCGGGACGCGGTCGCGATCCTGGTCGGCGGCAACGCGGGCGAGGTCGCCTTCACCGTGCTGGGCGCGGCGGTGGCGGGCCGGGCGCCGCTCGGCACCCGTCAGCTGCTGCTGGTCAACCTGCTCACCGACATGCTGCCCGCGCTCGCGGTCGCCCTGGCCAGGGCCCGGGAGGCCACGGCCGGGGAGGACCCCCTGGCAAGCGGCCCCTCCCCCGCGCTGCTCGGCTCCGACCTGGGCCGGATCCTGGCCGTACGCGGCACCGCCACCGCGCTGGGCGCGGCGGCGGCGTGGAGCTGCGGGCGGATGACGGGCCGGGCCCGGCGTGCGAGCACCATGGGGCTCGCGGCGCTGGTCGGCACCCAGCTGGGCCAGACGTTCATCACCGACTGGCACAGCCCGCTGGTGCTGGTCACCGGCGTGGCGTCGGCGGCGGCCCTGTTCGCCGTCATCGAGACACCGGTGGTCAGCCACTTCTTCGGCTGTACGCCGCTGGGGCCGATGGCCTGGACGGTGGTGGGCGTGTGCTCGGCCGGTGCGACCCTGGGGGCGGCCGCCGCGCCACGGCTGCTCTTCGAGCGGCGGGTCCCGTTCGCGGTCTAGACAGCCCGGCTTGCAGGGAGCTTGTCACTGTTCACCCGAGTTCACCCGATATTTACCCCACATCCGTGACCCGCTTCCCCGCCCCGGGTCATGCTACGGAATGGAAGCGGATGACTGGCTTCCGCATCTGTTCCGTTCAGTGAGGTAACCCATGGCCGAGATCCTGATGCCCGTCCTGACCAAGCTGGCCCGCATGGCCGTGGAAGCGCTGCTCGCACAGCTCGCGAAGTCGCTTCTGACCGTCGTGTTCAAGCCGTCGGCCGCTCCGGCCGCCGCCTGATACGACCGTTATCCGGCGACCGTTCGCTACGAACATCCCGCCGTGGGCGATTTCTTCAGCACGAAGCTCGCCACCAATTTCGTTGATCGGCCTCGGCCCGTCACAATCTCCAAGTGACCTTCCCCGTCCTCCTGCGGACTCGGTCCTTCCGGGTACCGCCGGTGAGGGGTGGGCGCTTTCGGATGCGTGAAGGAGATGACCTGCTGCGAGGAGGCACGTAGGTGGAAGAAAGGCTGGCCATGACGGTGGATGCGCGTGGTGACGTCGAGGAGTTCATCCTCGGGGAACGGTTCGCGTGCCTGGCGGGACGTTCCGCCTGGCGCCGGGGAGGCATCACTCACCGCCACTATGACCTGCTGGGGGGCGAAGACTCCGCCCGGCTGCTGGCGCTCGATATCGCGGAGTTCGTGAGTACGGCGGACTGGAGCGCCCGGACGTTCACCAGTTTCATCGCGACCTTCGAGCAACCGCGCGGGGTCGATGAGCTGCGGTTCGAAGAGCTGCTCTGGCAACAGCTGCAGCTGCTCCACGAACAGGACGCGGATTTCCATCACTGGGCGGAGGGCTATTCCTCCGATGCCCAGTCCCCCGAGTTCGGATTCAGCGTGGCCGGCCATCCCTTCTTCGTGATCGGCCTGCATGAGACCCACCGCCGGTTCGGCCGCAGGCCGCCCTTCCCGATGCTGGCCTTCAACTCCCATGAGCAGTTCGACAGGATCAAGGCCGCCGGGATGTGGGACCGCCTCGCGGAGAAGATCCGCAAGCAGGACATCCAGCTGCAGGGGGACATCAATCCCAACCTGTACGAGTACGAGGAGCTGTCCGAGGCCCGCCGGTACTCGGGCCGTCCCAAGCCGCCGGACTGGCAGTGCCCCTTCGCCGCCCGGGCGGCCGAGCGGGAGCGTGCGGAGCGGGAGCTGACCGTCTCGGCGGCCGCCGCGTCCGCCACCGGAAGCGGCGGCTGAACCTCCGCGAGCGGCGCTGACGGCAAGACACCCCCTAAGGCCCGGGTGCGGTATCCGCACCCGGGCCCCTCGCGTGGCGGCGTCCCGATCAGTGGTCGTGCGCCGACGCCCGGTGGACCGGGCCGTGGGCGGTCAGGCAGTGCTCGACGAGCGGTTCGTCCGCGCGCCGGTGCTCGTCGCCGTCCGTCCGGGGCCGGGGCGGCGGGGTGTCGAGGTGGTCCACCTGGAGCGTGGTGTGGGTGATGCCGTACCGCTCGCGCAGCACCGCTTCCAGCCCCTCCCGTACCGCGTGGCAGTCGCCCTGCTCCCCGACCAGAACGTGGGCGGACAGCGAGACCTCGCCCGAGGTGATCTGCCAGACGTGCAGATCGTGCACCTCGGCCACCTCGGCGTGGGAGGCCAGCAGGCTCCCGATCTCGTCCGGTTCGACCCCGGCGGGAGCCGCCTCCAGCAGGACACGGCCGGAGGCCCGCAGCAGTCCCACGCCCGCCTTGATCATGAGGACGACCACGATGAGACCGGCGATGGCGTCCGCCCGGGCGAAGCCCGTGGTCACCACGACCAGTCCGGCGATGGCGGTGGCGATGAAGGCGTAGAGGTCGTTCAGCACATGCTGGAAGGCGCCTTCGACGTTCAGCGACGAACGGTTCGCCTTCGACATGCACCACGCCGCCACGATGTTCACCACGACCCCGGCGAGCGCGACGGCCAGCACCAGGCCACCGGTCACCTCGGGCGGGTCGATCAGCCGCTCGACCGCCTCATAGCCGAGATATGCGCCGAGCAGCAGCAGAGAAAGCCCATTGGCCTGCGCGGAAAGGATTTCCGACCGCTTGAGCCCATAGGTATAGCCGCCGCGCGCCGGCCGGGCCGAAAGCCGGATGGCGATGAGCGCGAGGACGATCGAGGCGGCGTCGGTGAGCATGTGCGCCGCGTCGGAGAGCAGCGCCACCGAACGCGCGATGACCCCGAGTACGACCTCGACCAGCATAAATCCGGTGATCAGCGCGAGAGCGATGGAGAGCCATCGGCGGTCGGCGTCCTCCGCCACTCCGTGCGCGTGCCCGCCGTGCCCCTCGCCGTGCCCGTGCCCGTGACCGTGCGTATGGGCTCCCACCCGGATCCTCCTCGGCTCGCTTTATGGACAGCCGCAATTGAACAGCACTTCGGAGAATTCTCCAAAGGCTGCAATGGACACGGTTATCAGGTGGCATTGGCTCATGAATTCGGCAACGCTTTTCATTGCCAGGCACGAGGAAATGCGCAGCGCACCGGGCCCCGGCCACCGGGCACCCGTACGGGCGTCACCCGGGCGGCCGCCCACCGGTCGCTGATGTGTACGAGGCCACGCCGGTGCGGGTGAGGTCGGCGCGAAGGAGGTGACCCCGCGGGGCGCCGCGCGTTGGCCGACCATGACGACGACGATGCGACGCCGTTCTCTCTCGCAGCCGAGCAGAGCGCTGGACCGGAGCACCGAAGGCGGCGGAACGGTTCACCAGACGCTGCACCAGTCGAGCTGCGTACCGATCTACGCGGCCCTGGTCGAGCGGTGGTCGTCCGCGGGGCGGGCGGTGCCCGGGGCGTACGACCGCGAGTGGACCGAACTGGTCAACTGCCCGCCCTGGCCGGACCGGATCCGGGCGGCGGCCCGGCCGTCCTCCGGCTGAGCCGCCGCCCGTTCGGTCGCTGAGGGACCTCGGGGATCAGTCGTCCCCGCCCTCCAGGCCGCCCTCGGTCTCCAGGAACAGCTCCCGGACCCGCTCCAGCACCTCCGGGTCCGGCTTCTCCCACAGACCACGGCTCTCGGCCTCCAGCAGCCGTTCGGCCATGCCGTGCAGTGCCCAGGGGTTGGCGTCCTCCAGGAACGCGCGGTTCTCCGGGTCGAGCAGATACGTCTGGGCCAGCTTGTCGTACATCCAGTCGGCGACCACGCCCGTGGTGGCGTCGTAGCCGAAGAGGTAGTCGACGGTGGCGGCCAGCTCGAACGCGCCCTTGTAGCCGTGGCGGCGCATCGCCTCGATCCAGCGCGGGTTGACCACCCGGGCCCGGAAGACCCGCGAGGTCTCCTCGTGCAGCGTGCGGGTGCGCACCGTCTCGGGGCGGGTGGAGTCGCCGATGTACGCGGCCGGGGCGGTGCCCTTCAGCGCGCGCACGGTGGCGACCATGCCGCCGTGGTACTGGTAGTAGTCGTCCGAGTCGGCGATGTCGTGCTCGCGCGTGTCGGTGTTCTTCGCCGCGACCGCGATCCTGCGGTACGCGGTCTCCATCTCCTCGCGCGCCGGGCGGCCCTCCAGGCCACGGCCGTACGCGTAGCCGCCCCACACCGAGTAGACCTCGGCGAGGTCGGCGTCGGTGCGCCAGTCGCGGCTGTCGATGAGCTGGAGCAGCCCCGCGCCGTACGTCCCCGGCCGGGAGCCGAAGATGCGGGTGGTGGCGCGGCGCTCGTCGCCGTGCTCGGCGAGGTCGGCGCGGGTGTGGGCGCGGACGTAGTTGACGTCGTCGTCCTCCTCCAGCGACGCGGCGAGCCGTACGGCGTCGTCCAGCAGCCCGACGACGTGCGGGAAGGCGTCGCGGAAGAAGCCGCTGATGCGCAGGGTGACATCGACGCGCGGGCGGCCGAGCTGGTCCTGAGCAACGGGTTCAAGTCCCGTGACGCGCCGCGAGGCGTCGTCCCACACCGGACGGATACCCATCAGCGCCAGCGCCTCGGCCACGTCGTCGCCGGAGGTGCGCATCGCGCTCGTCCCCCACAGCGACAGGCCGACCGACCTCGGGTACTGGCCGTCGTTGTCGGCGCGGTAGCGCTCCAGCAGCGAGTCGGCGAGCGCCTGGCCGGTCTCCCAGGCCAGGCGGCTGGGCACGGCCTTGGGGTCGACGGAGTAGAAGTTACGGCCCGTCGGCAGGACGTTGACCAGGCCCCGCAGCGGCGATCCTGACGGCCCGGCCGGGACGAAGCCGCCGTTCAGGGCGTGCACGGCGTGGTCGATCTCGTCGGTCGTGGCGGCGAGGCGCGGGACGACCTCGCGGGCGGCGAACTCCAGGATCGCGGTGACGGCGGGGCGCTGCTCCTCGGGCAGGTCGAGGGCGGCCCGCTCGGCGGCCTCCGGGGCCCAGTCCGCGTCCTCCATCGCCTGGACGAGGACGCGGGCGCGCTCCTCGGCCTCGTCCGCGCCGGTGCGGGTGGCGGCCGACTCGTCCAGGCCCAGCGCCTCGCGCAGCCCGGGAAGCGCCGACGTACCGCCCCAGATCTGGCGGGCGCGCAGGATGGCCAGGACGAGGTTGACCCGCTCGGGGCCGGTGGGCGCGCCGCCGAGGACGTGCAGACCGTCGCGGATCTGGGCGTCCTTGACCTCGCACAGCCAGCCGTCGACGTGCAGCAGGAAGTCGTCGAAGCCCTCGTCGTCGGGGCGCTCCTCAAGGCCGAGGTCGTGGTCGAGCCGGGCGGCCTGGATGAGGGTCCAGATCTGGGCGCGGATGGCGGGGAGCTTGGCCGGGTCCATCGCGGAGATGGCGGCGTACTCGTCCAGCAGCTGTTCCAGGCGCGCGATGTCGCCGTACGAATCGGCGCGGGCCATCGGCGGCACGAGGTGGTCGACCAGGGTGGCGTGGACGCGGCGCTTGGCCTGGGTGCCCTCGCCGGGGTCGTTGACCAGGAACGGGTAGATCAGCGGCAGGTCGCCGAGCGCGGCGTCGGGGCCGCAGGCGGCGGACAGGGCCGCGTTCTTGCCCGGCAGCCACTCCAGGTTGCCGTGCTTGCCCAGGTGCACCATGGCGTCGGCGCCGAAGCCGCCGTCGGCCTCGGGGCTCGCCATCCAGCGGTAGGCGGCCAGGTAGTGGTGCGAGGGCGGCAGGTCGGGGTCGTGGTAGATGGCGATGGGGTTCTCGCCGAAGCCGCGCGGCGGCTGGATGACGACCAGCAGGTTGCCGTGGCGCAGCGCGGCGAGGACGATCTCGCCCTCGGGGTCGCGGCTGGTGTCCACGAACATCTCGCCGGGCGGCGGGCCCCAGTGCTCCTCGACCGCGTCGCGCAGCTCCTGCGGCAGCGTGGCGTACCAGCGGCGGTAGTCGGCGGCGGGGACCCGGACCGGGTTCTTGGCCAGCTGCTCCTCGGTGAGCCAGTCCTGGTCGTGGCCGCCCGCCTCGATGAGGGCGTAGATCAGCTCGTCGCCGACGCCGGAGACCAGGCCCGGAAGCGATCCGGGGCCCTCCTCGGGGCCGAGGTCGTACCCCTCGGCGCGCAGCCGGCGCAGCAGGGCGACGGCGCTGGCGGGGGTGTCGAGGCCGACCGCGTTGCCGATCCGGGAGTGCTTGGTGGGGTAGGCGGACAGGACGAGCGCGAGGCGCTTGTCGGCCGCCGGTATGTGGCGGAGCCGGGCGTGTCGTACCGCGATTCCGGCGACACGCACGGCGCGCTCGGGGTCGGGAGCGTAGACGGGCAGGCCGTCCTCGTCGACCTCCTTGAAGGAGAACGGGACGGTGATGAGCCGTCCGTCGAACTCCGGGACGGCGACCTGGGTCGCGGCGTCCAGCGGGGACAGGCCCTCGTCGTTCTCCTCCCACGCGCTGCGGGACGAGGTCAGGCACAGCGCCTGGAGTACGGGGACGTCGAGCCCGGCGAGCGCGCCCGCGTCCCACGACTCGTCGTCGCCGCCCGCCGACGCCTCGGCGGGGCGGGTGCCGCCCGCGGCGAGCACGGTGGTGACGACGGCGTCGGCCGCGCCGAGGGCCTCGATCAGCTCGGGTTCCGGGGCCCGGAGGGAGGCGACATACAGCGGCAGCGGGCGCGCCCCGGCGTCCTCCACGGCCTGGCACAGGGCTTCCACGAAGGCGGTGTTGCCGCTCATGTGGTGGGCCCGGTAGTAGAGCACGGCGATGGTCGGTCCGGTGACGTCCTCGCGCGCGGTGCGCTCCAGCGGACCCCAGGTGGGGGCGGGGGCGGGCGGCTCGAAGCCGTGGCCGGTGAGCAGCACGGTGTCGGAGAGGAACCGGGCCAGCTGCTCCAGGTTGGCGGGTCCGCCGTGGGCGAGGTAGGCGTGCGCCTCGGCGGCGATGCCCACGGGGACCGTGGACGCCTCCATGAGCTGGGCGTCAGGGGCCTGTTCACCGGTGAGCACGACGACGGGGAGGTCGCCCGCGAGCAGGGTTGCGAGGCCTTCCTCCCAGGCGCGGACGCCACCGAGGAGCCGTACGACGACGAGTTCGGCACCGTCGAGGAGGCCGGGCAGCTCGTCGAGCGCGAGCCGCGCCGGGTTGGCGAGGCGGTATGGCACCGGGCCCGTGGCCGCGCGGGCACTGAGCAGGTCGGTGTCGGACGTCGACAGCAGAAGGATCATGGCTCAGCGCGCCTTCCTCGGGGTCCGCGCCCCGGGCGGGTTGTGAAGACGGCGGGAGTTCCTGGCTCGCACGGCGGGCTGGCCGTGCTCACAGTGGCGGGACCGCACCGGATTCGCACCGGTTTCCTCCCCTAAACGCCGTCTTAAGCGTCCGGCGGGCCAGACGGCCCGCCGCAGAGCATAGTAGGCGTTCCTGACCTGGCACGGGACGGTGAGGGCCGACGAAACGTCGGTATGCTCGCCGCCATGTCCCTCCCCCCGACAACCGTCCCACCTGCGGATGAAGCGCCCCCACGCCGGGAGCGCGGACGCGATGACGCCTGCCCCGGCGCGCTGCGGCTGCACTCCGCGGACGACGGGTCCCTGGCGCGCGTCCGGACACCGGGCGGCCTGCTGACGGTGCGTCAGGCGCAGGCGCTGGCGCGGGTGAGCGAGGAGCTGGGGGACGGCGGGCTGGACCTCACCTCGCGCGGAAATCTCCAGCTCCGCGGCCTGGCGGCGACCTGCGGTGGCGAACTGGCGGCCGGGCTGCGGGACGCCGGACTGCTCCCCTCCGAGCGGTACGACCGGGTGCGCAACATCGTGGCGTCCCCGCTGAGCGGGCTCGACGGCGCCGGATACGGCGATGTCACGGCGTGGACGCGGGAGTTGGACGCCGCGCTGTGCGGTGGCGCGTGGGAAGAACTGTCCGGCTTGTCGGGCCGTTTCCTGTTCGCGATGGACGACGGCCGGGGCGATGTGGCCGCGCTGAGCGCGGATGTGACATTGATCGCAACGGGGGACGGCGGAGCCGTACTGCGGGTGGGCTCCGGGGCTGACGGGGTCGCGTTGGAGGTGCGGGCGCGGGATGTGCCGCGCGCCGCCGCGCTGGCCGCCGTGGAGTTCCTGGCCCGGGCGAGCGGCACGCGGGCGTGGCGGGTGCGCGACCTGCCCGCGCAACACGCCGTGACCGTCGACGGCTTGGCGGCGCGACTCGCGGACGAGGGCGTCGAAGCCGCGCGAATCGGACATGAGCGGCCGAGCGACGCGCCCGGCACACCGCCCGCGCCGGGCGTCGTGTCCGGGCCGGACGGGCGGTGTGCCGTGTCCGTCCTGGTGCCGCTCGGCCGGGTCCGCGCCGCACAGTGGCGGCTGCTCGCCGCGCTCGCCTCCCGGGGCGGGTCGGGTGAGCTGCGTGTGACACCCTGGCGCGGCGTGGTGCTCCCGGGGTTCACGGCGGACAGCGCGGCGGCCGCGGCGCGTGAAGTGACCGACGCGGGGCTGGTGACCGAGCCGGATTCCCCGTGGGCCGGGGTCGGCGCGTGCACGGGGCGGCCGGGCTGCGCCAAGTCCCTGGCCGATGTGCGCGCCCACGCGACACGCGCGGTGGCGGGCACTCCCCGCTCCCCCGGCGCGCCGCCGGTGTACTTCTCCGGCTGCGAGCGGCGCTGCGGCCACCCCGGCGGCCACTGGGTGGACGCGCTGGCCACGTCCGCTACGGACTACCGGCTCACCGTGCGCGACACGCGCGAGCCGGACGGGGTGACCGGCGGCGGCGTGATGGACGTGGCAGCGGAGCAACTGGCCGACGCCGTGGCGGCGGCCCGCGGAACAGCATGATCAACGACATGATCGAGGACATCGAGGACACCGTGTTCGACTACGAGAAGGACGGGGCGGCCATCTACCGCGCCTCCTTTGCCACCATCCGCGCCGAGGCGGACCTGGGCGGCCTCCCCGCCGACGTCAGCCAGGTCGTGGTGCGGATGATCCACGCGTGCGGCATGGTCGACCTGGTCAAGGACCTCGCGTACACCCCCGAGGTGGTCGCCCGCGCCCGGGAGGCGCTGCGCGCCGGGGCGCCCGTGCTCTGCGACGCCCAGATGGTCGCCAGCGGCGTCACCCGCAAGCGGCTGCCCGCCGACAACGACGTGGTGTGCACGCTGTCCGACCCGGCCGTACCGGAGTTGGCGCGGCGCATGGGGACGACGCGCAGCGCAGCCGCGCTGGAGCTGTGGCGGGACCGGCTGGAGGGTTCGGTCGTGGCGGTCGGCAACGCGCCCACCGCGCTGTTCCGGCTGCTGGAGATGATCGAGCAGGGCGCGCCGCGCCCGGCCGCCGTCATCGGCGTACCGGTCGGGTTCATCGGCGCCGCCGAGTCCAAGGAGGCGCTGGCCGGACACCCGGCGGCGCCCCACCATCTGGTGGTGCGCGGCCGACGCGGCGGCAGCGCCATCGCCGCGGCCGCGATCAACGCGATAGCGAGCGAGGAAGAGTGAGCGAGCAGCAGCGAGAGGCGACGCCCGCGGCGAAGGGCCGGCTGTACGGCGTGGGCCTCGGGCCCGGTGACCCTTCCCTGATGACGGTACGGGCGGTCGAGGTCATCGCCGGGGCCGATGTCGTGGCGTACCACAGCGCCCGGCACGGCCGCAGCATCGCCCGCTCCATCGCCGAGCGGCATCTGCGGCCCGACCACATCGAAGAGCGGCTGGTCTACCCGGTCACCACGGAGGGCACCGACCATCCGGGCGGCTACCGGGGCGCGATGGAGGAGTTCTACGCGGAGGCGGCGGCGCGGCTCGCCGCGCACCTGGACGCGGGGCGCACGGTCGCGGTGCTGGCCGAGGGCGACCCGCTCTTCTACGGCTCGTACATGCACATGCACAAGCGGCTCGCCGACCGCTACCCGACCGAGGTGATCCCCGGCGTCACCTCGGTCAGCGCGGCGGCCGCCCGGCTCGGCGCGCCGCTGGTGGAGGGCGAGGAAGTGCTGACGGTCCTCCCGGGCACGCTGCCCGAGGAGGAGCTGACGGCGCGCCTCGCGACGACCGACGCGGCGGCGGTCATGAAGCTAGGCCGCACCTTCCCGACCGTACGGCGCGCCCTGGAGCGTTCGGGGCGGCTCGCCGACGCGCGGTACGTGGAGCGCGCCACGATGAGCGCGGAGCGCACCGGGTCGCTGGGCGAGGTCGATCCGTCGTCCGTGCCCTACTTCTCGGTGGCGGTGCTGCCGAGCCGTATCGACGCGCCGGACGCTCCCGATGTCTCCGGGGCCGGGCGCGCGGGCGAGGTCGTCGTGGTGGGCCTCGGCCCGGCCGGTCCGCTGTGGCTCACCCCCGAGGCCCGAGGTGAACTGGCCGCCGCCGAGGACCTGGTCGGCTACACCACCTACCTGGACCGGGTCCCCGTACGCCCCGGCCAGCGGCGCCACCCCTCCGACAACAAGGTCGAGGCCGAACGCGCCGAGTTCGCCCTCGACCTGGCCCGGCGCGGTCGGCGTGTCGCCGTGGTCTCCTCGGGCGACCCCGGCGTGTTCGCCATGGCCACGGCCGTGCTGGAGGCCGCGTCCGAGGACCCGTACCGCGATGTCCCGGTCCGGGTGCTGCCCGGCATGACCGCGGCCCACGCCGCCGCCGCCCGCGCGGGCGCGCCGCTCGGTCACGACTACGCCGTCGTTTCCCTGTCCGACCGGCTCAAGCCCTGGGAGGTCATCGCCGAACGCCTGCGGGCCGCGGCCGCCGCCGATCTGGTCCTCGCCCTCTACAACCCTGGCTCCCGCAGCCGGATCTGGCAGGTCGGCAAGGCCCGCGATCTCCTCCTGGAACACCGCTCGCCGGACACCCCGGTCGTCCTGGGCCGTGATGTCGGCGGCCCCGAGGAATCCGTCCGCGTCATCCGCCTGGCCGACCTCGACCCGGCCGAGGTGGACATGCGCACGATCCTCCTGATCGGCTCCTCCCAGACCCGTACGGTCCGCCGAGGCGACGGCACCGACATCGTCTGGACCCCGCGCCGCTACCCCGAGGTGTGACTCAGGGGCGTGCGGTCGTACGGGTCGTACGGAGCCAGGCGATGGCCTCGGTAGGGGTCCGGGCCACCGGGACGCCCTCCGGGGCGGGCGGGCGCTGGACGACGACCACCGGGATTCCGGCGGCGCGGGCCGCGGCCAGCTTGGGGGCCGTGGCCCCGGCGCCGCTGTCCTTGGTGACCAGGACGTCGACGCGGTGGCGGCGCAGCAGGGCGCTCTCGCCATCGAGGGTGAACGGGCCCCGGTCGAGGATCACCTCCATGCGCGGCGGCAGCGGCGGCTGCGGGGCGTCGACCGAGCGGACCAGGAACCACGGGTCGGTGAGGTGGGCGAAGGCGGCCAGCCCCATGCGGCCCGTGGTGAGGAAGACCCGCTCCCCCAGCTCCGGCAGCAGCCGCGCGGCCTCGTCCAGCGAAGCCGCCGGATGCCAGTGGTCGCCGGGGCCCGCCACCCAGCCGGGGCGGCGCAGGGCGAGCAGGGGAACATGGACGGCGGCGGCCGCTCGGGCCGCGTTGTGACTGATCGTGTCGGCGAAAGGATGGGTGGCGTCGATGAGCGCGTCCACCTGGTGCTCGCGCAGCCAGCGGGCCATGCCCTCGGGGCCCCCGAACCCGCCGATCCGCACCTGCCCGGCGGGCAGTCGCGGTGCGGCGACCCGGCCCGCGAGGGAACTGGTGACGCGCAGGGCGGGGTCGCCGTCCAGCTCCGCGGCGAGGCGGCGGGCCTCGGTGGTGCCGCCCAGGATGAGCACATGGCGCACGGGTGCGCTGTTCATCGGCTGCCTTTCGTCGTCCGTGCGCCCGTCATCGTATGCGCGGCGGGTGGCCCATGGCTGACGCGGAGACCGGGGTGAGCGGCGTGAGCGGGGGTCGCGGGGCCCAGCTGGAGCGCACCGGGCTGCGGCCCGGGTGGACCACCGGGGCGTGTGCGACGGCCGCGACGACGGCCGCGTACACCGCGCTGCTCAGCGGCGACTTCCCCGACCCCGTGACCATCGCGCTGCCGAAGGGCCAGCGGCCCGCGTTCGCCCTGGCGGCCGAGGAGCTGGGCGCCGACCGGGCCATGGCCGCCGTCGTGAAGGACGCCGGGGACGATCCCGACGTGACCCACGGCGCGCTGGTACGGGCGACCGTGCGCGCCCTGCCGCCGGGCAGTGGCGTGGTGTTCCGGGCGGGCCCCGGCGTCGGCACCGTCACCCGGCCAGGACTGCCGCTCGCGGTGGGCGAACCGGCCATCAACCCCGTGCCGCGCCAGCTGATGAGCGACCACATCGCCGAGGTCGCCGCCCGCCACGGTGAGGGCGGCGATGTCGAGATCGAGGTCTCGGTGGACCACGGCGAGGAGATCGCCCGCAGCACGTGGAACCCCCGGCTGGGCATCCTCGGCGGCCTGTCCATCCTCGGCACGACCGGCGTCGTGGTGCCGTACTCCTGCTCCGCCTGGATCGACAGCATCCGGCGCGGCGTGGACGTGGCGCGGGCGGCGGGGCGGCGGCACGTGGCGGGATGTACGGGCTCGACCTCCGAGAAGGTGGCGGTGGCCGAACACGGGCTGCCGCAGGACGCCCTGCTGGACATGGGCGACTTCGCGGGCGCCGTCCTCAAGTACCTGCGCCGCCACCCGGTGGACCGCCTGACGGTCGCGGGCGGCTTCGCCAAGCTCTCCAAACTCGCCGCGGGCCACCTCGACCTCCACTCCTCCCGCTCCCAGGTCGACAAGGCCTACCTGGCCGACCTGGCCCGCCACGGCGGCGCGGACGACGCCCTGGCGGCAGCGGTGACGACGGCCAACACCGGTCTGGAAGCCCTGCACCTGTGCGCCGCCCAAGACGTCCCCCTGGGCGACCTGGTCGCGACCGCTGCCCGCGCCACGGCCCTGGACGTGCTGCGCGGGGCGCCGGTGGCGGTCGACGTGATCTGCATAGACCGAGCAGGCACGGTCGTGGGCCGCGCTGCCCCGCGCGGCCCACGAGACACCTGACGCCTCCCGCGGTGGGGGCGCGTATGCCGCGACGCGGCAGCGTCCCTTGCGCGGGTCAAGCCCTGCCCCGCCATGGGACGCGAGACGCCACAGGCTCGGCACCCACGTGACACGGACCGCAGCGCCCCGGCGCCGGAGGGGGTGCATGGCCGGACGCGGGCCCCGCACGGCCACGCGACGCGGCGCCCCACCCGGCACCCCACGCGCCCCCAACACACGCCACGCGGAACGGTCCCCCGCCGGAACACAGAACGCGCCCCTCGCGCGCCGCGCGGCCGTTGTAGACCAGCAGGATGTGTCCGTCGCCGGTGAGCAGCGGCGGCGGTCCCGGTTCGATCAGGGACCCCTCCCAGGGGTGCGAGGGCTTCGCCACCGGGTCGTCGTTACCGACGGCCTCCCAGTGGATCAGGTCCTTCGAGGTGGCCCAGAAGATGTTCGACCCCCGAAGTACATCCAGTACGTCGGTCGTAGCCGGTGTACGTGAGGTAATACATGAATCCGGTCCGCCACGTGCGGCGTCACAGCACGGAGAACCGCACCAGCCCTTCGCGGACCGGTACCGCCCCCTCGACCTGGAACGACACGTACCGTGCCGACCCCGCGGTGCTGAGCCTCCGCGTGCGTTTGCGGCCGCTGAGGCGGCCGGCGCCGCGGTAGGTGATGCCGTCGTGGCTGAACTCGACCTTCGCGGACGGGGCAACGGCGGTGGTCCACTCGGCCTCCACGGACCGGATCGGCTGGTCCGCGCCCAGATCCACGACCATGCGCCCGTCCTTCCCAGGACTCCACGCCGTGTCCGGGTCACCGTCCACCGCGGCGGACGGTTCCGACATCCCCGTGGGCAGGGGACCGGTGGGAAAGACGTCGCGGCCACGTGCGCGGTCTTTGTGGGGGTAGGCGGTGGCGCCGCGCAGGGTGACCTCGGTCTCGCGGCCGCCCCGCACCGTCGCCACCGTGCTGTGTCCCTGCCCCCCGACGCGCACCCGGCAACGGGCCCCGGACAGCCGCAGACGCGCCCCGTCGTCCGCCTGTACGCGCAATCCGGGCGGCAGGAGCGTGCCCGACAGCGGGGTGAGCGTGAACCGGGGTGCGAGCAGGACAGCGGCGCCGGCGGCGAGTCGGGCCTCGAACGCCGTACCCGCGCGGGTGACGGTCTGCGGGCCCTCGAAGACCAGCAGGCGCGGTCCGGACTGCGGCACCTCGATCCGGGTGGCGACCGGTTCGCCGGAGAGGTTGAAGACGCTCAGGTAGTCGTCGGTGAGAGCCGCGAGCACATCCGGGTGGATCGCCGTGGGGACCGGCTTGCGGGCAAGGGCACGCAGCGTCTTGGCCGAGGCGCCGGGGAAGCCCTCGATCAGGACAGGTGCCGCCGGGCCGTCGGACAGCACGACGGCGTCGTCGTAGACGGCCAGAGGGTGCTCCGCACCGCGTACGACGAGGCCGGCCCGGCCGTCGATGTCCAGCCAGCCGCCTCGGCTGCTGGCCGCGGGCCTCGGCCAGGCCGCCAGCTCGCTCCAGTGGGCTCCGTCCGGTGAACCCTGCAGGCGGTAGGCGCGCCCGGCGGCGGACTCCCAACGCAGGGTGGCCTCCCCGACCTGCTGGGTGGAGCCGAGGTCCACGGACAGCCAGCTGTCAGCGCGCGGACGCTCGTCCTTCGCCACCGCCCAACGGGTCGTCGCGTCGCCGTCCACCGCGAGGCCCGGCCCCTTGCCGGCGTCGGATGAGGACGCCGTGGCCGTCTTGCCGCGGGCCAGGTCCTGCCCGTCGGCGTCGGCACGGACCTCGAAGGCGAACAGGGAGTAGCCGTACGACGGGTCGGGGCGCACACCGAGCATGCGCAGGTGTCGCACCCCGGTGCGCTCGAAGGTCACGCGGTCGACGCGCCCAGCGGCCGCGGCCGAGGAGTCGTCCTGCGCGCGGACCGTCACCTCGCCCTCCGCGAAACGGTAGGTCCGGGCCCCGCCGAGGCCCGCCACACCGGGCATCGTGAGGTTGTGGACCTCGAGATGCCCCTCCCCGTCGGCCGTGCCACTGCTGGCGTAGACGACGGCGCCCGTAGGCAGGGTCGTGTACCCGGCGTAGCCGCCGTCCAAGCGCAGCACCGTCGCGGTGCCGTCGAAGCCGTCGCGGACCTCCCCGTACAGCCGGACCGAGCGGCCGCCGGCCTTCCCCACCGTCGCCGGAAGGAACATCGGCGTGGCGCCGCTCAGCCGGAACAGCCAGTCGTCGTGGGCCGGCTGCCAGGCGAACTTCACGAAGTCCGGCTTGGATACGGCGCCCGCCCACGCCGCGGGCGATTGGTGCGACACCAGCCCGGGGCCGGCGCCGAAGTCCGTGACCCCCGATGCCTCCGCGAACAGCTCGGCGTGGGACAGCGGCCGCACCCGGCGCCCGGCGCCGGCCGCCCAGACGTGCAGCAGATAGCTGATCGCGACCTCGGCCCGGGCCTCGGGCTCGTACTTCGGCTCGCCGGAGAACTTCGCCAACCGGTACTCGGGCGGGTACTTCTGGTACGCCTCCAGGCGCTCGGCCAGGTCCTGCTCGGCGCGCGCGGCGGCGCGGTCGCCCGCCACCTGCGCCAGAAAGGCCAGCGGGATCACGTCACGGCCGTAGAGGTGCTCGCGGTCGGCCACCATCGGCATCAGCGGTTCGCCGGCGTCGCTCATGACACCGA
Organism: Streptomyces sp. NPDC059850; assembly: GCF_042731515.1. Taxonomy (NCBI): domain Bacteria; kingdom Bacillati; phylum Actinomycetota; class Actinomycetes; order Kitasatosporales; family Streptomycetaceae; genus Streptomyces; species Streptomyces sp. NPDC059850. The sequence continues at coordinate 67,723 of NZ_JBHWJI010000019.1, read as the reverse complement.
GCAGCGTGCGCCACAGCGGCCGCGCGTTGGGCTGGCGCGTCAGGACCTCGGGCAGAGGGCGTCCGGCGGCCAGGAAGTGAGCGGCGTTACGACCCGAGGTACGCCACAGCTCCTCCTGGTAGTGCGGCCCGAACGAGCCGTGGTTCTCCACGATGAAGGTGTCGTAGAGGTTGCGAGCCGTGTTCTCCGAGACGGGGACGCCGTCCACTTTGGCCGGGTTGGCGAGGTCGGCCGGCGGTAACCCGGCCTCGTTGCGCGACCAAGTGCCGTAGCCGTCCGCCCAGGCGGTGGCGCGCGCGTCTTCGGGCGCCCACGCGAGGGCGGGCGCGAGCGTCTGCGCGTACAGCCCCATCTCCTCCAGCTTGGTGTCGCCTTCGTAACCGCCCTTCAGTCCGTTCGGCGTCCAGTCGCCGGAGTCCGGGTCGTCGCCGGTGCCCAGCGATGTGGTGTAGGCGGCCTGTTCACGCGTGATGATGTCGATGTGCTTGCGCGTGGTGGCGTCCACGTCGTCCCACAGCAGCCGGGCGGCAAGGAGGAAGTACGACTGGAAGGTCGTGTCGAAGAACAGCGTGCGGCCCCATTCCGTGCCGCCGGTGAGCCGGTTCGAGGCGGCGAAGTGGCGGATGGAGGCGAGGGTCCGCTTCTTGAGGGTCTCGCTGTCGATACCGGCCAGGTCCGCGTCGTAGCTGCCGTGCGTGAGCAGAACGGCGTTGCCGAGCACCACGGCGAAGCCGAAGTTCTTGTGCGTGTAGTGGCCCTTGGCCCCGTCCCACTGCGTCTCCGACCAATTGGTGTGGTGCAGCAGCACGCGGTGGTACGTGGCGGCGATGCCGTCGGGCGGTGGCGCGGAGCGGCCCGCGGCGTGAGTCGGCGTGCCGCCCAGCGCGGTGGGCAGAGCCGTCACGGCGCCCGTGAGGCCGAGGAGTTGCAGGAAGCGGCGGCGGTCGGCCTGAAGAGGGTGCGGCACTGAGAGGTCCTCTCAGATAGACAACGTTGTCAGCCGGGCATGCCGCACAGTTTCCGGCGGTGTACGGGCGGCGTCAACGGATGGGATGAGAGTGGCCGCAGGCGAGATCGACGACCATGGCGCGTGGAATCCGGCAGCCGGTGCCCCGGTCGAGGCAGGCAGCTCATCGCCGGGAAGAGGCCCCAACGATCCGATGGTCGCGCGAGCCCCGCCCGGACACCCCCGCCGGGAGACAGCGATACAGTACCGATGGGCGTAGATACCTGGATGACTGGGGCGACGCGATTGCGCAGCACAGTGGTGATCCTCACGGCACTGGGTCTGGAATACCAGTCGGTGCGGCAGTACCTGAGCGGCTGTGAGGTGGTCCGCCATCAGACCGGAACTGTCTTCGAAGTGGGCGATTTGGACGGGACGCCCTGGCAGGTGGCGCTGGCGGAGCTCGGGGAGGGCAATCGTCCGGCTGCCATCGTCACCGAGCAGGCCCGCCAGCTCTTCTCCCCCGGCGCGCTGCTGTTCGTCGGTGTCGCCGGCGCACTCAAAGACGACGTGGAGCTCGGCGATGTCGTGATCGCCACCCGGGTCCACGCCATCCACGGAGGCAAGGACACCCCCGAAGGGTTCATGGCCCGCCCGGAGGGCTGGGCCGGCTCCCATACGCTGCTGCAGACCGCCCGCCTCGCCCTGCGTTCGGCGTCGTGGCGGCCGGAGCCGGCCATAGGGAACACCGAAGGGCGGCGGGGGCCACAGGTGCACTTCAAGCCCATCGCAGCCGGGGACGTAGTGCTCAACTCCTCTGCCTCCGCGCTGCGTCGACAAGTGCATACGCACTACAACGACGTCGCGGCAATCGAGATGGAAAGCGCGGGAATGGCGCACGCCGCCCAGATCGGTCACATCGACGCGCTGACCATACGCGGCATCAGCGACAAGGCCGACGGCAACAAGTACCCGGACGCCGATGCCGAACACCAGCCACGGGCGGCTGCCCACGCCGCGGCGGCCGCCGTCGCCGTCATCCGGCGGCTACCGGCGCCTCCAACGACGGCTGCCGCCTCCCACACCTCATCGGACGGAGTGCCTCCGTCACAGCGGGAGGGCGCCCCTAGCAGTCCGCGGAAGGGCCCGCCCCTATCGGTACGACACCTGTTGTCCTGCCTCGCGGACGCGCCGCTGCCCCTGTACGTGCTGTCCCCCGCAGCCATCGCCTCGGTCGGCATTCCGGACCTCTCCGCGGATCGCGTATCAGCCGATCTCAGCGACTTCACCGTCCATTCCGTCACGGCGTCCGGACAACCCGGCGCGCCCGCCGTGCCCTGCGTCAGCAGGGACGCAGCCACGCAGGCGGAGACCGCACGCGAGATGTCCCATGAACACTCCCAGGTGTGCGCGTATGCCGCCGCTCTTCTGGATCACGCGGTGACGGTGGTTCCGGATGGCTCTACCTTGCGCCTGCTCGCGCCGCACGCGATGGCACTGCTGTGGCGCGACAGCCACAATCCGACACGCGCCGTCGCGGCCGCACGCCGGGTGCGGGACGCTTACCTGGCGCTGGGCGCGTACGAGGAGGGGTTGCCGCTCGCGGTCCAGATCGTCAAGACCGGGCGAGGCGATCTGAAGGACGACCTGGCGCTCGGCCAACTCCGCAGGGGCTGCGGCGACTTCCCCGAAGCTGAGGCAGTGCTCCGACAGGTCCTGGCTCGGGCGGAGAAGGATGCCCACGCACACGGGCTGTCGCTGGCCGGGCGAACCGGCCCCAGTATGAGGGACATCTTCAGGGAGAACGCGAACGGTCCGTTCACCAGAGAACTCTCCCCGGTGCAGTGCGACGTGCTGGGCTTCGTCGCCGAAGTACAGCATGCGCTGGGCAACACCCTCTACGACATGCGGCGTTACGGGCAAAGCGAGCGGCTGCTGCAGGCCGCCGTAGGGCTCCTGTGGAGAACACAGGGCGCGCCCCATCCGGGCCGTATGGTCGCTCAGATGCACCGCGCGAAGGCGGTGGTGCGACAACGTCGTTGGGAAGAGGCGCTCGGGCTGGTTCACGATGTCCTCCCCCACCTCGCCCAGCTACGACTCGACCGAGACAGCCCTGAGGACGACGCGCTCATATGCCTGGCGCATGCCGAAGTGACCGCGGACATCGTCGCCTCTCTCCAACGGGGGGATACACAGCAGATGCGAGGCGTCGGGATGTTCCCGGCGATCGTGGTGAAGTGGCTGGGGCGAACGGTCACCACCGCTCGACCGGAAAAGCTCACATGGGACGACGTGCGGCACCTCGGCGATGACGCCGTACGAGCCTGCGAAAGTACCTTCGGCGACGCCCACCCGCATACCGGGGCAGCCACGACGGTGCGCGACCGCGCGGTTGCCGGACAGCACAGGGCCGCACGCTCGTAGCGCCGACGGTCCGTCTCGCAGGCGTCGCCCTGCACTTGCCGAGAATGTCATCCGCTCTGAACGCCGCCATGCCGCCTCCTGCCGACCCAAACGCCCGGGACGACCGTGCACCGTGCGCCCGCTGACGCGAGGTCTTCCCGGTCGCCCCCCCCAGGGCCGATGAGAATCCGCGCTGGGGCCACCGGCGGATCCAGGGCGAATTGGCTCGGCCCGGCCACCGTATCGCCGCCTCGACGGTGTGGCAGATCCTGAACGCAGCGGGTATCGACCCGGCGCCGCGTCGCTCGGGTCCGACCCCCGCTGCCAGCAACTGGCCGCCGAAGGTGACCACGGCAGCTGGACCTTCGGCGTCGACCTCCCCCGACCACTGTCGTACCACCATCCGCCGCGTCGGCTTCCCCACTCAGGACGCCGCCCAGGCCACCCTGCGGCGGATCCTCGAGGGCGAGGCAGGCGAGTTCAACGGCGACCCGAACCAGACCGTCGCCGATTGCCTCTCTACCTGGCTGGAGACGAAGGCGCGCCGCGGCCAGAACGCGCAGGGAGGGAAGAAGTGACCCGCCCGAGGAGTCGCGGCATCACATCAAGGCGTTCGCAGGCCAGCTGGCCATGGAGTCCGCCGACACGACGAAGCGGTGGCGTACGCCGCCGAGCACCTGCCCGGCCACCTCCTGGGCCGCTGGCTCTACGCTCTCAAGGACCCCTTCTTCGCGCGACTGCCCACATGATGGGGTACTGGAGAGAGGTGCGGCATGGCTGAGGAAGAGATTCATTACCGGGACGCGACCGCGCTGGCGGGGCTGATCCGCGAACGGCACCTGTCCGCGGTGGAAGTGGTACGGGCGCACCTGGAGCGCATCGAGGCGGTCAACCCCGAGGTCAACGCCGTGGTCACGGTCCTCGCCGAGCAGGGGCTCGCCGCGGCCCGCGCGGTGGACGAGGCCGCGGCGGCGGGCGAGCCGGTGGGTCCGCTCACCGGCGTGCCGTTCACCGTCAAGGACGCGCTGGACGTGGCGGGGTCGGTGACCACACGCGGGTCGGCGATCTTCCGGGAGCGCGTCCCCGTAACGGACGCGACCGCGGTGGCCCGCCTGCGGGCCGCAGGTGCAATTCCGCTGGCCAAGACGAACCTGCCGGAGTTCTCCTACTGGACCGAGACCGACAACCTGCTCGTCGGCAGATCCCGTAATCCGTGGGACGGGGAGCGCACCCCGGGCGGCTCCAGCGGCGGTGAATCGGCCGCGATCGCCGCCGGGATGTCACCACTGGGCCTGGGCAGCGACGTGGCCATCTCGGTGCGCGGTCCAGCCCACGACACCGGCATCGTCGCCATGAAGGCGACGCGGGGGCGGATCCCGATCACCGGGCACTGGCCCGAGGTTCCCCGCCGTTACTGGCACGTCGGCCCGATGGCCCGCAGCGTGCGGGACGTCGCGACCGCGTTCCGGTCGCTGGCGGGGCCCGACGGCGTCGACGGGTACGTACGCCACTCGCCGCCCCACGCGGCCGAGCCCCGCGAACTGGCCGGGGCGCGGGTCGGCTGGGCGAGCGACCCGGCGTTCGGCCCGGTGGACCATGAGGTGACGGCCACCGTCAGGTCCGCCGCCGAGGCGCTGCGGGAGCTGGGCGCTACGGTCGAGCCTGCCCCGCCGCCCGGGCTGGAGGCGATCGACGCGACCGCGCTGAGCGCCGTGCTCTACACAGCCGAGGTGGTGCCGTACTTCCGGCAGGTGGCCGCCGGCCGCGAGTCGGAACTGCACCCCCTCATCCAGCGGACGCTCACGGCACCGGAGGTGACGACAGCCGACTACATCGCCGCACAGCAAGGGGTCGACGCGCTCAGCTCGCTGTTCGCCGCATACTTCGAGCGCTACGACGTGCTGCTGTGCCCGGTGTGCCCCGTCCCCGCACCACCGCACGCCCAGTCGACGTTCCGCGTCGGAGACGTGACCGTCCCGGCCCGTGGCATCATGCGGGCGACCGTTCCGTTCAACCTCACCGGCCTGCCCGCGCTGTCACTGCCGTTCGGGGCGAGCGCCGACGGTCTGCCGATCGGCGTTCAGCTCGTCTCCCGCTGGTACGACGAGGCCGCCCTCGTGCGACTGGGCGCCGCCCTGGAAGCGGTAAGCCCGGTGCGCGACCGCCACCCGTGGTGAGTGTTGGCGGTCGCCGAGGAGCGCAACGCACCTCTTCTTCCTGCGGCGGACGTCGTGGCGGGCCCGCAGGGGTACGGAACCGCTGCGTCGGCGCGATCCGGTCCGAGCACGCGGCCCCGCTGCTCTGTGCCAGCACGACGGTGTTCTCCCCGCTCCTGGAGAACCAGGTCCTGCCGACGCACCGCGTCGCCGTGGTCGGCGTCGGCGGCCTGGGCCACCTGGCCATCCGGTTCCTCGCCAGCTGGGGCTGCGCGGTCACCGCCATCTCCACGACACCCGCCAAGCGGGCCGACGCCGAACGAACGCTTCGGCGCGACCGACTTCATCGCCTCCTGCGAGGCGGGCGCCCTGCGGAAGGCCGCCGGCTCGTTCGACTTCATCATGTCCACCGTCTCGGCGGACCTGCCCTGGGACGACTACCTCGGCCTGCTGCGGCCGCAGGGCACGGCATCCGCCCGCAGGTGCAGACGTTCCGGCCAAGGACTTCGAGCAGGCACTGGCCCAGGTCCGCAAGGGCAGCGTCCGCTACCGTGCCGTCGTGGAGTTCGCGTAACCCGACATCGCCGACCGGCGGCCTCGGCGTGAACGACGAGCGCGAAGCGGAGGCTGCCGGCCGGCAGGGCGGGGCACCATCCGGAACGCGGCATCCCGCGCCGGTGAAGCGCACAGCCCGTGCGGGGCGCGGGCCTCGCCCGGTGTCCGTGGCAGGTGGGGTTCAGGGGGTGCGGTCGCGGTCTGGGGAGTAGAGGTGGCTGTCTTGGAACTGGGCCGCGGCGAGGGTTTGGCCTACCAGGATGACGGCCGTACGGACCACGCCCGCCGCCTTCACCTGGTCGGCGATGTCCGCCAGGGTGCCGCGCAGCACCAGTTCGTCGGGGCGGCTGGCCATGGCGACCACCGCAGCCGGGCAGTCGGGGCCGTAGTGCGGGAGGAGTTCGCCGACCACGCGGTCCACGTAGCGGGCGGCGAGGTGCAGGACGAGGAGGGCGCGGCTGCGGCCGAGGGTGGCGAGGTCCTCGCCGTCGGGCATCGGGGTGGCCTGCTGGGCGACGCGGGTGAGGATGACGGTCTGGCCGACGGTCGGGACCGTCAGTTCCCGCTTCAGCGCGGCGGCCGCGGCGGCGAAGGCGGGGACGCCGGGGACGACCTCGTACGGGACCCCGGCCGCGTCGAGGCGCCGCATCTGCTCGGCGACGGCGCTGAAGACCGACGGGTCGCCGGAGTGGAGGCGGGCCACGTCGTGGCCCGCCTCGTGGGCGGCGGCGAACTCGGCGGTGATCTGGTCGAGATCGAGCCCGGCGGTGTCGACCAGCCGCGCGTCCGGCGGGCATTCGGCCAGCAGCTCGCGCGGGACGAGGCTGCCCGCGTAGAGGCATACCTGGCAGCGGGCGAGGGTCCGCGCGCCGCGCAGGGTGATCAGGTCGGCGGCGCCGGGGCCCGCGCCGATGAAGTACACCGTCATCGTGTTTCTCCGCGTTTGGTGGTGGACCACTGGGTGACCGGCATCGCCTGGCGCCAGCCCGTGAAGCCGCCCACGGGCGTGGCGTGGGAGACGGCGAGGCGGATGAGGTCACCGCCGTGGCGGGTGTACCAGGTGGTGAGCAGGGCTTCGGATTCGAGGGTGACGGTGTTGACCACGAGGCGGCCGCCCGCCGGGAGCGCGGCCCAGCAGGCCTCCAGGAGGCCGGGCGTGGTGGCGCCGCCGCCGACGAAGACGGCGTCGGGGGCGGGCAGGCCGTCGAGGGCGGCCGGGGCGGCGCCGGTGACGACGCGCAGGGCGGGGACGCCGAGGGCGGTCGCGTTGCGGGTGATGCGTGTCGCGCGTACCGGATCGCGTTCGACGGAGACCGCGCGGCAGGCGGGGTGGGCGCGCATCCATTCCACGGCGATGGAGCCGGAGCCGCCGCCGACATCCCACAGCAGTTCGCCCGGGGCGGGGGCGAGGGCGGCGAGGGTGGCGGCGCGGACGTGGCGCTTGGTCAGCTGGCCGTCGTGTTCGTACGCGGCGTCCGGCAGCCCGGGGACGGCGGACAGGTGCGGGGTGTCCGCCGCCGGGGCGCAGTCCAGGGCGATGACGTTGAGGGGGTCGCCGGGCGGGTGGGGCCACTCCTCGGCGGTGGACTCGACGGTGTGTTCCCGCGCGCCGCCCAGCTGTTCCAGGACCCGCATCCGGGTCGGGCCGAAGCCACGGTCCCGCAGCAGCCCGGCGACCTCGGCCGGGGTCGCGGCACCGGCGCTGAGGACGAGCACCCGGCGGCCCGGGTACAGGGCGCGGGACAGGGCGGCGAGGGGGCGGCCGACGAGGCTGATCACCTCGGTGTCCTCCTGCGCCCAGCCGAGCCGCGCGCAGGCGTACGCGACGGACGAGGGGTGCGGCAGCACCCGCAGCGCGCCGGGGCCCAGCAGCTCGGTGAGGGTGCGGCCGATGCCGAAGAACATGGGGTCGCCGCTCGCCAGCACACAGACCCGGCGCCCGGCGTGCGCGGCGAGCAGCTCGGGGACGGCGGGGCGCAGCGGGGACGGCCAGGGGACGCGCTCGGCGGTGCATTCAGCTGGCAGCAGGCCGAGTTGGCGCGGTCCGCCGATGACGACCTCGGCCGTGCGCAGCGCCTCGCGGCCGTCCGGGGCGAGCCCGTCCCATCCGTCGGCGCCGACGCCGACGACGGTCAGGGGGGTGGGTGGTGGGCTCACAGGTGTTCCTCGTGGTGGTTCGGGGGCGGCTGCAACTCTACTGACCTGCTACGACGCTCCCGCCTCCGGCTCCGCCTCGGCCAGTGCGAGCAGCTGCTCCGCCGTCATCCCGGCCGGTATCGGCTCGGGCGCGGGTGTCCGCAGGGGCGGCTGCCAGCCGTCCTCGGGGGCCCAGCGCCGGATGATCCGGGCGGGCGCCCCGGCGACCACCGCGTGGTCGGGCACCTCGCCCCGAACAACCGCTCCGGCCGCGACGACGACGTTACGGCCCAGCCGCGCCCCGGGCAGGATCACCGCGCCCGCGCCCAGCCAGCTTCCGGAGCCGATCTCGACGGGGGCGCAGCGCGGCCACTGCCGCCCGATGGGCTGGTGGGGGTCGTCGTACGAATGGTTGTCGCTGGTCACGTAGACATACGGACCGCAGAACACGTCATCGCCGAACACCACGTCCCGGGAGGCGATGACATGGCTGCCGCGCCCCAGGACCACGCCGTTGCCGAGCCGCAGGATGGGCTCGGGGCCGAGATCGAGGCCGGGCATCATGCCGACGGTGAGCGTGACCTGTTCGCCGACCACGCAGTGGTCGCCGAGTTCGATCCACGGCTCGCCGAAGACGGTGCCCTGGGGGAACGCCAGCCGGGTGCCGGTGCCGATGCGGCCGAAGCGGTACGGTCCTGGCCGGTCGGCGGTCACCGCGCCCGCGCGCTGCACGGCGCGCCATCCGCGGTGCACCATCCGGGACGTGGCACGGCGGCGCCACGCCCGCCAGGATGAGAACACGTTCTCGTTCTTCGGCATGTACACACCGTATCCGGCGGCCGCCCAGCGCGGTACGCGGTCACCGCCGCAGTACGCGGTCACCGCCGCAGAACACAGTCACCGCACAGGCCGCCACCCGGCACCCGGTAGTACAGGCAGCAGGTGCGGCGCCGGAAGGCGAGGGGCACGGTGGTCAACTCCCCCGCGTCACACAGCGGCGGGTGGGCGAACTGGGCGCGGGCCACCGCCACCGCCCGCTCCCCCGCCTCGTCCAGGCCCCGCGCCCGGCACCAGTCGTGCAGCACCCGCAGCGAACCCACCAGCGCCGAGGCGGCGTTGCCCCACAGCAGCCGGTCCGAGACCCGGTAGGCGCGGCCGACGGCGTGGTGCAGCGGCGTCAGATGCCCGTACGCGCACGTGGCGAGCTGTCCGGCGAGCCCGCCCGGTTCGCCCATCGCGCGCGGCGCGCCGGGCCACCACAGGTCGTCGGGGGCGACCCGCGCGGGGTTCCACCACAGCCGGTCGGGGCGGAGGTCGTACACCGCGCCGGTCAGGACGGCGGGGCCGAGCGCGAGCGACCAGACGCGGGCGGCGAGCCCCTGGAAGACGAGGGAGGCCGCGACCCTCGGCTCGTCGGTGCCCAGGCTCGCGCCGACGGCCTCCACCCGGCCGCGCAGCAGCGGCCCGGCGGCGTCCTCGGCCGTCAGCCCGTACGCCTCGCCGATCGGCGCGTATCCCTCGGCACGCGGATCGCCGGACCCGGTGCGCAGCGCGAAGAACGGCCCCACCTCGGCGGCCGGCCATCCCACGGTCGACACTCAGCCGTCGGACGGCCCGGACGGCCCGGACGGCCCGGTCGACTCAGGCGGCGTACGGAACGCCTCCAGCAGCCGGTCCGCCGCCAGCGTCGCCGTCAGCGTGCCGTCGCGAACGTCCTGCTCCAGGCCGGGCGCGAGCCGCCGCACCCCGGGGTGGGCGTGCAGCCGGGCGAGCAGCTGGTCGCGCACCATGGACCAGGTCCAGCCGACCTGCTGGTCGCGGCGCTTGGCCTCCAGCGCCCCGGTGGCCTCCAGCACCCGGCGGTGCTGCTCCAGCCGCTCCCAGACCACGTCGAGCCCGGTGTTCTCGCGCGCCGAGCAGGTGAGCACGGGCGGGTTCCACGGCGCGTCCGGGGGCTGCAACAGCCGCAGCGCGCCCGCCAGTTCGCGGGCCGCTGACTTGGCGTCCCGGGCGTGCGAACCGTCCGCCTTGTTGATGGTGACGACGTCGGCCAGCTCCAGGACGCCCTTCTTGATGCCCTGCAGCTGGTCGCCGGTACGGGCCAGGGAGAGCAGCAGGAAGCTGTCGACCATGCCCGCGACCGCCGTCTCGGACTGGCCCACGCCGACGGTCTCCACGAGCACCACGTCATAGCCCGCGGCCTCCATCACCACCATGGACTCGCGGGTGGCGCGGGCGACCCCGCCGAGCGTCCCGGCGCTCGGCGAGGGGCGTACGAAGGCGTCCGGGTCGACGGCCAGCCGCTCCATCCGGGTCTTGTCGCCCAGGATGGAGCCGCCAGTACGGCTGGAGGACGGATCGACGGCGAGCACCGCCACCTTGTGGCCGAGCCCGGTGAGCATGGTGCCCAGGGCGTCGATGAAGGTCGACTTGCCTACCCCGGGCACCCCGCTGATGCCGACCCGCCGCGCCCCGCCGGTGTGCGGCAGCAGCTCGATCAGCAGCCGCTGGGCGAGGTCGCGGTGGTCGGCCCGGGTGGACTCGACGAGGGTGATGGCACGGGCGATGTACGCGCGCTTGCCGTCGAGCACGCCCTTGGCGTACTCCTCGATGTCGATCGTCCGTGGCATTACAGCTCGTGGCCGAGGTCGGCTGCCAGCTTCCGCACCAGGTCGTGGGCGGCGTCCGGGATGACCGTGCCCGGCAGGAAGACGGCGGCGGCACCGGCCTCGTGCAGGGTCTGGACGTCCTGCGGCGGGATGACGCCCCCGACGACGACGGTGATGTCCTCGCGGCCCGCCTCGGCCAGCTGCTCGCGCAGCGCGGGCACCAGCGTGAGGTGGCCCGCGGCCAGCGACGAGACGCCGACGATGTGCACATCGGCCTCCACCGCCTGCCGGGCGACCTCCTCCGGCGTCTGGAACAGCGGGCCGACGTCGACGTCGAAGCCGAGGTCGGCGAAGGCGGTCGCGATCACCTTCTGGCCACGGTCGTGCCCGTCCTGGCCCATCTTGGCGACCAGGATGCGGGGGCGGCGGCCCTCGGCGCTCTCGAACTTCTCCACCAGCGTGCGGGTGCGGTCCACACCGGACGACGGTCCGGCCTCGTCTCGATACACACCGGAGATCGTACGGATCTGGCCGGAGTGGCGGCCATACACCTTCTCCAGCGCGTCGGAGATCTCCCCGACGGTGGCCTTGGCGCGGGCGGCGTCCACGGCGAGCGCGAGCAGGTTGCCCTCCAGGCCGCTGCCGGGCCCGGACTCGGCGGCGGCGGTGAGCGCGCGCAGCGCGTCCTGGCAGACGGCCTCGTCGCGCTCGGCGCGCAGCCGCCGCAGCTTCTCGATCTGCTGGGCGCGCACCGAGGAGTTGTCGACCTTGAGGACCTCGATCTCCTCGTCGCTGTCCACCCGGTACTTGTTGACGCCGATCACCGGCTGGCGCCCGGAGTCGATCCGCGCCTGGGTGCGGGCGGCCGCCTCCTCGACGCGCAGCTTGGGGATGCCCGCGTCGATGGCCTTGGCCATGCCCCCGGCCGCCTCGACCTCCTCGATGTGCTGCCAGGCGCGCCGCGCCAGGTCGTACGTCAGCTTCTCGACGTAGGCGCTGCCGCCCCACGGGTCGATCACCCGCGTGGTGCCCGACTCCTGCTGCAGCAGCAGCTGGGTGTTGCGGGCGATCCGGGCCGAGAAGTCGGTCGGCAGGGCGAGGGCCTCGTCCAGGGCGTTGGTGTGCAGCGACTGGGTGTGGCCCTGGGTGGCGGCCATGGCCTCGACACACGTACGGGTCACGTTGTTGAACACGTCCTGAGCGGTCAGCGACCAGCCGGAGGTCTGCGAATGGGTGCGCAGCGACAGCGACTTGGGGTTCTTCGGGTCGAACTGCTTGACCAGCTTGGCCCACAGCAGCCGCGCCGCCCGCAGCTTGGCGACCTCCATGAAGAAGTTCATGCCGATCGCCCAGAAGAACGAGAGCCGCGGTGCGAACGCGTCCACGTCCATCCCGGCCTCCAGCCCGGCCCGCAGGTACTCCACGCCGTCCGCGAGGGTGTACGCCAGCTCCAGGTCGGCCGTGGCCCCGGCCTCCTGGATGTGGTAGCCGGAGATGGAGATGGAGTTGTAGCGCGGCATCCGCTGCGAGGTGAAGGCGAAGATGTCGGAGATGATCCGCATCGACGGCTGCGGCGGATAGATGTAGGTGTTGCGGACCATGAACTCCTTGAGGATGTCGTTCTGAATGGTCCCGGCCAGCTTCTCGGGCGCAACGCCCTGCTCCTCGGCGGCCACGATGTAGAGCGCGAGGATGGGCAGCACCGCGCCGTTCATCGTCATCGACACCGACATCCGGTCCAGCGGGATGCCGTCGAAGAGCTGCCGCATGTCGTAGATCGAGTCGATGGCCACGCCCGCCATGCCGACGTCACCGGTGACCCGGGGGTGGTCGCTGTCGTAGCCGCGGTGGGTGGGCAGGTCGAAGGCGACCGACAGGCCCTTCTGACCGGCCGCCAGGTTGCGGCGGTAGAACGCGTTGGACTCCTCGGCGGTGGAGAAGCCCGCGTACTGCCGGATCGTCCAGGGCTGGTTGACGTACATCGTCGGGTACGGGCCGCGCAGATACGGCGCCACGCCCGGGTAGGTGTCCAGGAAGTCCAGCCCGTCCAGGTCCTCCGCCGTGTACAGCGGCTTGACGCCGATGCCCTCGGGGGTGTCCCACACCAGGTCCTCGACGCCCTTGCCGACGCTGTCCTGCACCGCGGCGGCCCAGGCGGCGGAACCGGCACCGCCGGACGCCCCCTCGTCGGCCGGTCCCTCGAACTCGACGGCCGAGAAATCCGGGATCCCGCCCATCACCGCACCCCCATGATGTCCAGAGCCGAGGACAGCGCCTCGACCGCGTCGCAACCGGCGAAGACGAACCCGTCCACCCCGGCCCGCTCGTACTCTTCCTGAAGTGTCCCAGGCCGCCCGGCCAGGAGCACCCGCGCCGCCCCCGCGGCCTTCAGCCGCTCGGCGACGGCCGCCGCCTGCTCCGCGTACACCTTGTCGCTGGAGCACAGGCAGGCCACCGCCGCGCCGCTCGCGGCGAACGCCTCGGCCACCGACTCCGCGTCGACCGTGACCGGCTCCTGCACGGCCTCGATGCCGCCCGCCTGGAAGAGGTTGACGGCGAAGGAGGCGCGGGCGGTGTGCACGGCCGCCGGTCCCAGCGCGGCCAGGAACACCCGGGGCCGGGCGCCCCGGTCGGCCAGCCGCGCGTCGGAACGGGCGCGCAGCGCCTCGTACGCCTCGTCGCGGCGCACCCGCGGCAGCCCGCCGCCGGGCCGCTCCGGCGCGGCGGCGCGCTCGACCGGCGGCTCGGCGAGGTTCGGGAACTCGCTCACGCCGGTGATCGGTTCCTTGCGGCGGGCCAGCGCGCGCGAGCGGCGCTCCCAGGTGGCGGCCAGCCGGTCGCGTACCAGGCCTGAGGCGAGCGCCGCGGCCAGTCCCCCGGCCCGCTCGATCTCCTGGAACCAGGCCCACGCGGCACGGCAGATCTCGTCGGTCAGCGACTCGACGTACCAGGAGCCGCCGGCCGGGTCGATCACCCGGGCCAGCCCCGACTCCTCCAGCAGGATCGTGGAGGTGTTGCGGGCGATACGGCGGGCGAAGTCGTCCGGCAGGCCGATCGCACTGTCGAACGGCAGCACCGTGACCGCGTCGGCGCCGCCGACCCCGGCGGCCAGGCTCGCCACGGTGGTGCGGAGCATGTTCACCCAGGGGTCGCGCCGGGTCATCATCACCGGCGAGGTGACGGCGTGCTGGCGCTGGGCGCACTCCGGTGAGCCCGTGGCCGCCCCGCACGCCTCCGCGACCCGCGCCCACAGCCGCCGGGCGGCGCGCAGCTTGGCGATGGTGGTGAACTGGTCGGCGGTGGCCGCGTAGCGGAACTCCAGCTCGGCGCAGGCCGCCTCGACGGTCATCCCGGCCCCGGTCAGCGCGCGCAGATACGCCACTCCGGCGGCCAGCGAGCAGCCCAGCTCCTGGGCGACCCCGCCCCCGGCCTCGTGGTACGGCAGCGCGTCCACCGTGAGGGCCCGTACGCCGGGGTGGTCGCGGTAGCAGGCGACCGCCAGGTCGGCGGCGGCGGCCAGGTCGGCGGGCACATCGGCGTCCCGGCCGGTACGGGCCGCCAGGCCCAGCGGGTCGGCGCCCAGGTTGCCGAGCGCCGCGTGCGGCGGCACCTGACGGTCCGCGTACAGCCGCAGCAGGGCGTGGCCCGCGGCCTCGAAGTCGGCGCCCGCGTCGAGGACGACGGGCGCGAGGTCGAGGTAGACACCGGCCAGGGCCTCGGGCAGCGCGTCGACGGGCACCCCGCCCTCGCCGACCGCCAGCCACACCGACCCGGCGCCGTGCTCCAGGTCGGCGAGCACGGCCCGGTTGGTGGTGGCCGCGTCCGGGTGGATGTGCCGCTGGCGGATGTCCCAGCCGGAGACCGCGGACCCGGCGGGGCGCGCGCCGCGCAGATACGGGGCGAAGCCGGGATGGCCGGAGTGGCCGTGGCCGGGGTCCTGCGGGGCGTCCTCGGACGTGTAGAGGGGTCGGACGGTGATGCCGTCCTCCACCTCGGTCGCGAGAGCGGCTTCGGCGTGTACGCCCGTGGCATCCGACGCGCCGGTTTTACGCAGCACGCCTTCCACGAGGCGATGCCACTCGTCTCGTGTCACATCCGGGAATTCATCGGCTAGGGGAAGCCCGTCGGGCAGGACCGTCATGAAAGGGAGGCTAATGGGCGTGGCTAAAGCCGCAGCAGAGGGTAGGGATGTGAGGTTACTCTCGGCCCCGGATGCCCGGTTCCGACCGATTACCCGCTGGTAAGTCCGGGGTTTACGGGGCCCGTAGGGGTTGCCGTGACACCGGGTGCGGGTCCGGTCGCGCGTGTCGGCGGGCCCGCACAAAGAAGGCCCGCCCGGTGCGACGGGGGATGCACACCGGGCGGGCTCGATGACCTTTTTACCGCATCCACCGAGGGTTATGCATCAAAAACCTGTTCGCTTCTTCGTTCACCACGCCACAGGGAGCGAGATCAGGCCACGCGCGCGGATCGAGGGACGCCAGCGCAGCTCCTCCCTCGGACCCTCCAGCCGCAGCCCCGGAAAACGGGACAACAGCGTGGCCAGAGCGATATCGGTCTCCAGCCGGGCCAGCGGTGCGCCGAGGCAGTAGTGGATGCCGTGGCCGAGCCCGAGGTGCCCGGATCGGCCAATATGCGGATTGAGTGCGTCCGGGTCCTGGAAACGGGTCGGATCGCGGTGCGCCGAGGCGGCGGAGAGCAGCACGGTCTCCCCGGCGGGGATCGTCACGCCGCCGATCTCGATGTCCTCCCGGGGGAAGCGGCGGATCGCGAGCGAGGCCGGGCCCTCGTAGCGGACCAGCTCGTCGAAGGCGGCCGGGATGCGCGTGGGGTCCTCGCGCAGTTCCGTGAGGAGGTCGGGGTGGTCGAGCAGGGCGAGCACGGAGTTGGCGATGAGGTGGACCGTGTTCTCGTAGCCCGCGAGCAGGATGAGGAAGGCCAGCGAGGTCAGCTCGTCCTCGCTGAGCCGGTCGCCCCCGCTCGCCGAACCCTCCGTCTCGTCGTCGCGCACCCTGATCAGGTCGGACAGCAGATCGTCGCCGGGCTCGGCGCGCTTCTTCGCGATGAGGCCGGTGTAGAAGCGCAGCATGGCCCCGACCGCCTCCTTCGCCGCCTGCGGCCGCGCCGGGTCGGGGGTGATCAGGGCGTCGCTCCAGGCGCGGAAGTCCTGGCGGTCCCCCTCCGGGACGCCGAGCAGATCGCAGATGACGATGATCGGCAGCTGTCCGGCGTACGCGGCGAGCAGATCGGCGCGGCCGTCGGCCTCGATGGCGTCGAGCAGTTCACCGGCGACGCGCCGGACCGGTTCGCGCAGCTTCTCGACCCGGCCGGGGGTGAACGCCTTGACCACGAGGCGGCGCACCCGGGTGTGGTCCGGGGGATCCATGTTGAGCAGGTTGGTGTCGAGGGCGGGCGGCAGCGAGAAGCCGCTGTAGTTGCCCGGCGCGGCGTGGCGCTTGTCCAGTGAGAGGCGCGGGTCGGCGAACGCCTGCCGCACATCGTCGTAGCGGGTGACCAGCCAGGCGGGGCGGCCGTCGGTGCCGCTGATCCGGTGGACCGGGCCCGCTTCCCGGAGCGCGGCCAGGGCCGGATACAGATCTTCGATCAGGGCGGCGGTGTCGGCCGTATCGGCGTTCCCCGCGGTGTGGACGGTGTTCGGCATGGCTCCAGACCTTAAGTCCGGCACGGTGGCCGGGAGGCGGCGTCAGGGCTGAATCTCCCCGACGCCGCCTGCGCCACGGGTGGCCCCGACCCCCGTCCAGGGCCACCTCGTCCTTGGTCCCCCCCGTTCCGCCGTTCCGCCGTTCCGCCGTTCTCCGCCGCAGGCCGCGCCTGTCTGCTTCAATCAGCAAACCGCGTCTGAGCGCCGCCGCTTCCCCATCGGCAGCAAGTTGCCAATCCCCGCACCGAGCGGCTTGGGCCTTGACACGCGCGATCTCGGGAACGCCGAACACCGCGTGACGCCGTGGGGGCACGGCGTCACGCGGTGACGGGATTCCGGTTCCGGCCGGGAGGCTGGCGAAAATGGCCGGATATAGCACCAAGAAGGGGGAACCGCGCGCGGCGGTCAGCAGGGGCGGCGCCAGGGGTCGAGGTCCAGCCGCTTCTGCATCGAGCTGAGCCCGAGCCGCTGCGCGGTCCGGCAGAAGGCGCCCGGCTTCAGGGCGTATTCGGCGTGGAAGACCGCCTTCTTCCGCCGGATGAAGGGGGTGAGCTTGTCGCACTCGTCGTACTGGGCGCATTCCTCGTTGACCGCGAAGTCGAAGTCCCGCACCAGCTGGGGGATCTGGTCGAGGTCGTTCTTGAGGCCGATGGCCAGGCCCCGGTCATGGGCCAGCCGCGCCATCGCGCGGTTGTAGGCGAGCTGGTGGGCGGCGGTGAGCGGGAAGCCGGTGCGGTTGCGGTAGCCCTCGGTCAGATCGGGCTCGACCGCGTCGAAGCCCTTGTCCCGGCACATGTCCATCCGCTTGGCCATGAGCGGGCGCAGGACGGACAGCTGACGGATGTCCAGCCAGCGTTCGCCGCGCCAGCCGTTGCCCCGGCCCAGCAGGGAACGGGGGAAGGCGGCGCGGTCGGGCCGGAAGTTCTCCCAGGCGCCGACGTTGATGTAGCAGATCACCTTGCGACCCCGGGCGTGCAGCCGGGCGACGGTCCGGGCGGAGTTCTCGAAGCCGTCGATGTCGTAGACGGGTACGTCGACCGACTCGTCGATCCGGCCCGCCAGCTGCCACTGCCAGGCGGTGCCGGGGCGGGGCTGCCAGCGCGGGGGCCCGGGCGGCCGGTCGTCGCCGGGGTCCGGCGAGCCGCCGCCCGAGCATCCGGTCAGGATCAGCAGCAGGGCGGCGATCAGGGCCGCCGTCACGCGCCGCGCTCTCATCGCGGGACCTCCTCCAGCTCGGCGGGGGCGGACCGCCAGGGGTTCGCCCCCGCTCCGGGCACCGCGCAGTGCACGGCGGCGCCGCGTGCCCGGGCGGTACGGCCCACCTGTCCGGCCCGCCCGCAGGGCACGCCGTACACCAGATGGCAGAAGCGTCCCGGCGGATGGGCGGCGGTCCAGTCCGGCACCTCGGCCTGCTGGTAGGTGTCCCACCGGCCCTCGAAGGTGACCAGCAGATCGGCGAGCGCGGCGTAGCGCGGATCGGGGTGGGTGCCGGGGTTGAAGACGACCGTACGGGCGCCCAGCACCCGGGACGCCAGCGCCAGCCGCCGGTAGCGGGGCAGCGTCGCGGGGTCGGCCGCGGTCCGGTCGAGGAACACGCCGTCCACGCCGTACCAGCGGCGATACCGCCGTACGTCGGTGAGCACCGCGCCCACCCGGCGGCGGCCGTACGCGGTGTCGACGTACCCGAGCAGCGGCGCCCCGGCGGCGCGCAGCCGCCCGGCGGCCTCGGCGAACACCGGGTCGGGGCGGATGCCCGGCCCGTCCGCCAGGTTGAGGATGACGCCGTACAGCCGCCCGGCGGCCTCCTCCAGCACCCGCCAGGGGTGCGGATCGACCGCCGGGTGGACGTACAGGGGTACGAGCAGACGGCGCTGATGGACCGTCACCGGGCGGGCGTTTCGGCCGGGTCCTTGCTCGCCGCCCACAGACCGGTCAGCGACTCGGCGAAGGAGTACCGGGGCTGCCAGCCGAGCAGCCGGTCGGCTGCCCCGATGTCCGCTTGCTGCCAGCTGACGGCGGCCGAACGGGCCGAGCCGCCGCCGCTCTCCTCGACGGCGCCGCGGAAGCCGCTCTCCCTCACCAGCCCCTCGGCCACCTCCCGTACCGGGCGGGCCTTGCCGCCGCCGATGTTGAGGAGGCGCGGGAGTTCGCCGGGCTCGGTGGCGGCGAGACCGGCGGCCCGGGCGACGTCGCGCACGTCGACGAAGTCGCGGTGGGCGGAGAGATCCCCGACGCGGACGGTGGCGTCCGGCTCGGCAGCGTCCATGGCGTCCAAGGCGCCATCGCGCATCGCGAGCCGCAGCTCGGCGGCGAGCCGGCCGGGCAGGCTCGCGGCCGGGGAGCCGGGGCCCAGCGGGTTGAAGACCCGCAGGGCCACCGCGTCCAGGCCCGAGTCGAGGACGGCGAGGGTACCGGCCAGCTTGCTCGCGCCGTACAGGCCGAGCGGCCGGGTGGACGCGCTCTCGCCGAGGGGACGGCCGGGCGCGCCCGGCCCGTACTCGGCCGCCGAGCCGAGGTGGACGAGCCGGGCCCCGGGGGCGGCGGCCGCCAGCGCCGCGCACAGCACGGCCGGGCCGCGCGCGTTGGTCCCGGTGAGCGCCACCGCGCCGCCGCCGACCGCGCCCGCGCAGTTGATCACTGCGTCGGGGGCGAGGGCGCGCAGGGCCTCGGCCAGCTCGGCCGGGTCGGCGGTGGCCAGGTCCACGGTCAGGTCGGGGGTCGGGCGGGGAGTCAGATCGGGATGCGGGGCCCGGCCGGACGGACGGGCGGCGACCAGCACCCGCACGCCGGACAGCGCGCGCAGATGCCGGACGGTGTGCCCGCCCAGAAAGCCGGTGGCGCCCAGGACGAGGATGCGCACGGGCCCGCTCACGCTCCCTTGATCAGCATGCCGCGACGGGCGTCGAACTCGGCGTTGGCCCGGTCGTAGTCGTCGGGCCGCCCGATGTCCAGCCAGTAGCCGTCGAACTCGTACGCCTGCGGCGGGGTCCCGGCCTTCAGCAGGTCCAGGACCAGCTCGTCGAAGCCCAGCGGCAGGCCCGGGGTGTAGCGGGCGAGGGCGTCGCGGGAGACGCCGTAGACGCCCATGGAGACGCGGTAGTCCATGCTGGGCTTCTCGGCGAAGCCGACCACCCGGCCCTCGTCGGTGTTGAGCACGCCGAAGTCGATGTTCACCTGGCGAGCGTAGGTGGCGATCGTCAGCGGGGCGTCGGCTTGCTGGTGGCTGCGCAGCACATCGCCGAAGTCGAGGTCGGTGAGGACGTCGCCGTTCATCGCCAGGAAGTGTTCGGGCAGCCGGTCGAGCATGGTCAGCAGCGGGCCCATGGTGCCCAGCGGGCTGTCCTCGGTGGCGTATCCGACGCGCAGCCCCCACTGGGAGCCGTTGCCGACGTACGCCCGGATGATGTGGCCCAGGTGGCCGATGGCCAGGGTGCAGCTGGTGAAACCGGCCGCCGAGAGCTGGCGCATCACGATCTCCAGGATCGCGTGCTGCTCCCCGATCGGGACGAGCGGCTTGGGCAGGGCGGTGGTGTACGGGCGCAGCCGGACGCCTTTGCCGCCGGCCAGGATGACTGCGTGCATGGGGTGGAGTCCTCTCCGGTCAATCAGCGTGAAGGGTGAAAGGGGGGGTCAGACGTTGTAGATGTCGGTCTTGTAGCGGGCGAGGTTCGCCGGGTCGCGGAAGAAGGCGATGGTGTGCTCCAGGCCCTCTTCGAGGCTGTGGGCCGGGGCCCAGCCGGTCGCGGCGCGCAGCCGGGAGGCGTCGCAGACCAGCCGCATCACCTCGGAGTCGGCGGGGCGTACGCGCTGGGCGTCCTCGCGGACGTCGAGGTCGGTGTCCATGAGCTTGCCGACCAGGGAGACCAGGTCGCCGACCGAGATCTCCCCGCCGGTACCGGCGTTGAAGGTGCGGCCGACCACGTCCGCGGCGGGCGCGGTACCGACGGCGAGGAACGCGGCCGCGGTGTCCTTGACGAAGGTGAAGTCGCGGGTGGGGCGCAGATCCCCGAGGGTGACGGTGCGCTGCCCGGCGGCCACCTGGCCGATCACGGTCGGGATGACGGCGCGCATGGACTGGCGCGGGCCGAAGGTGTTGAACGGCCGCAGGGTGACCACGGGGGTGGCGAAGCTCGCGTGGTAGCTGTCGGCCAGCCGGTCGCCGCCCGCCTTCGAAGCGGCGTACGGGGACTGGGTGTTGATGGGGTGGTCCTCGGTGATCGGGACGGTCTGCGCGGTGCCGTACGTCTCGCTGGTGGAGGTGTGGACGAGGCGCGGGATCTCCTGGTGGCGCACCGCCTCCAGCACGTTGAGGGTGCCGGTGACATTGGTGTCGACGTACGAGTGCGGGGCGCGGTAGGAGTACGGGATCGCGATCAGCGCGGCGAGGTGGTAGACCGCCTCGGCGCCCTTGACCAGGCCGGTGACGGATCCGGGGTCGCGGACGTCGCCGAGGACGACGTCGACCTCGGACAGCACGTCCTTGGGAAGGGTCTCCAGCCAGCCGAAGTCGGAGAAGGAGTTGTACTGCACCATCGCGCGCACCCGGTGGCCGGTGGCGACCAGCGCCTCGACCAGGTGCGAGCCGATGAACCCCTCCGCGCCGGTGACGGCGACGGGGGTGGCCGTGCTCGGGGCGCTTGCGGACGTGTTTTCGGACATGCCAGAACTCCACTTCTGTTGCGGGGTGTTGTGGTGGTGCGTGCGTGTGCGGAAAGAAGGGTGAAAGGTGGCTCAGCGGTGGGTGGTGATCCGGCCGAGGAGTGCGGTGGCGAAGGCCAGCAGGACGGCCGACGCCGCGCCGCAGACCGCGAGCTGGACGACCGCCGGGGCGGAGATCTCCAGCGCGAGCGCGGCGGTTTCGGCCCCGGCCGCGGCCAGGCACACCGCGGCGGGGGGCCAGGCGCTGCCGAACGCCTGGAGCAGCAGCCCGCTCCACAGCACCGCCCCGAGCGCCAGGACGGCGAGCAGCCGGGCGGCCCCCAGCGGTGGTGGCGCGGTGTCCGGGGACGCGGCGGGCCACAGCGCGTGGGTGGTGAACACGAGCGCGGTCAGGGCGGCGAGGTACCCGGCCAGGCAGAGCCCGAGCACCCGGGCGGCGCGCAGCCGCAGCCCGTTCGGCCCGGTGCTGTCGGCGAGCGCGGCGAGCGCGAGCCCCCGGCAGCGGTACAGCAGCCATTCGGCGGCGCCCATGCTGAGGGTCAGCGCGATCACCACGGCCCCGGCGAGTGCCGCCCCGGCCCCGTACCGCACCATGTCGCCGAGCGCGGCCACGGTGGTGAGCACGGCGCACCCGAGCCCGAACAGCCCGTACGGCAGGGAGGCGGCGAGCGGTGGGGCCGGGGCGTTCACGGGGCCTGGTCCCATGGCCCGTACGGTGGCGCGGGTGGCGGCCGCGAGCACGGCGCCGATGGTGGCGAGCAGCGCCACCACCCGTGCCCAGGAGGGCAGTTCGAGCACGAGCGAGAGGCCAGCGCCCACCGCTGTCGGCGCCAGCGCCAGCGGCAGCAGCCGCTCCTTGCCGAGGACGAGCAGTGCCGTGGCCGCCGCCAGATAGGCCGACTGTCCGGCCGCGAAGGCGAGCGCCGCGCCGGGGGCGGGAAGCAGCAGCGCGGCCACGAAGGCGAGCACCGCGCCCAGTGGCGCGCCGAGCCGCAGACACCGCCCGGCCGCCGCGTGGCCACCCGACGCCAGCCGGGTGTACGCGCGGTGGGCGAGCGCCTGGTTCCAGGCCCAGCCGACCAGCGCGGAGGCGGTGAGCGCACCACTTCCGGCGGGCAGCCCGAGGACGTCGGGCGGGCCGCTGAGGAACGGCGCGCCCAGGGCGTAGCCGAGCCCGGGCAGGGCGAACACCAGCCCCCGGAACAGGAACCGCCCGGGGTGCGCGGCCCAGGGGTCGGTGCGCGGCAGCGGTTCGGGGTGGCGGCGCGGCACGCGTGCGTACAGCTCGGCCGCCAGCTCGAAGGTGTCCCGGCGCCCGAAGCGCTCGCGTACCTGATCCCCCGTCAGCCCGTCGGCCTCCAGGACGGCCGCGATCTCGTCGGGGTGGACGGCTTCGGCGACCAACTCACCCATGTCGTCGATGAGTTCGTCGACCGGGTCGTGGGCCCAGCGCGGCCGCCGGGGGCCACCGGCGCGAGGTGCGGGAGGTGGCGGCGCGGACGGAGCCGGGCGGGGCGGTACGAGCCGCAGCGGGCCGCTCATGCCGTACCCCCCGCGACCAGCGGCCACGCCATCGCCGGAGCCGTGGTGGCCCGGGAGGTGGCGTCCAGCTCGTGGTAGATCTCGCGGAAGGCGCTGATGGTCTGGCGCAGGGTGAACTGCTCGATCACCCGCAGCCGGGCCGCCTCCCCCATCCCGGCGCGCCGCGCCGGGTCGCCGAGCAGGGTGAGCGCCGCCCGCGCCATGCGCTCCGGGTCGCGCGGCGGGACGACGAGGCCGCTGTCGCCGACCGCCTCGCGCACGCCGCCCACATCGGTCGAGACGGTGGCGCGGCCGCAGGACATGGCCTCGATGAGGGTGAACGGGAAGCCCTCGCTGATGCTGGAGAGCATCACCACGTTGCCCGCCGCGTAGGCGTCGCGGATGTCCTCCACCCGTCCCTCGAAGGCGACGGCGTCGGACACGCCCAGCTCCAGGGCGAGCGACTGGCATCCGTCGCGGTAGCCCTCCGCGCCGCGCGGTGTGCCGCCGAAGAGGCGCAGCCGCGCGTCGGGCAGCTCCTTGCGTACGAGGGCGAAGGCGCGGATCAGCGTCTCCAGGTCCTTGATCGGGTCGACGCGGCCCGCCCAGCTCAGCGTGGGGACGCCGGGTTCGGGTCCGGCGGGCGGGAAGGCGGCCGGGTCCACGCCGTTGTAGACGGTGCGGATGCGCTCCGGCGGGGTGCCGCCGTGCTCCTCCCAGCGCCGGTTGTAGCGGTTGCCGGGGGTGACGAGCGCGGCGCGCCGGTAGCTCTCGATGGCCAGCAGCCGGAAGAAGCCGAGCAGCAGCGCCTTGACGGGCCAGTTGTACGGTTCGGCGCGGAAGCCGAGGTAGCGCTCGCGCAGATAGACGCCGTGCTCGGTGAGCAGGAACGGGGTGCCGTACCGCTCGCGCGCCACCAGGCCCGGCAGCGCGGCGAGTCCGCCGCTCACCGCGTGCGCTACACCCTCGGCCGGGGGCCGGGCGGCGAGCGGGCGCAGGGCGTGTTCCAGCAGGTCGGTCGCGGTCAGCGCGTCGTGGAGGGTGGGGCGGGCGGCGGCGGTGGGCAGCTGCGGCCGGGTCCATATTCGGGCCAGGGCGCGGGCCGCGGACTCCGAGGCCAGCGCCGCGGAGAGGGTGCCGCGCTGGGCGTACTCCGCGAGCCGGTACAGCTCGGGGGCGAAGACGTGTTCCTGGGCCGGGTCGAGCAGGGCGAGCAGAAAGCGCTCGTACCCGGCCAGGAACGTCCGCATCTCCCGCCCGCGCGGGGCGCGCGCCCGGACCGCCGGGGGCGGTCCCCACAGCGGCACGCAGTCCACGCCGCGCACCTGGGCGGGCAGCTCCCAGGCGAGCGGTTCCTGCCCGGTGCCGGTCACCGCGATGACCCGGAAGTCGGTGTCCGGCATGCCCCGCACGAGCTGGTCGCACCACACGCTGACCCCGCCGTGGCCGTGCGGGTAGGTGCCCTCGGTGAGCAGGGTCACCGGGACGGTGCCCTCCGTGGGCTCGGCTAGCGGTCCTCGCATGTCGGTTCGGTCTCTCCAGGACGGCGCCGTGGGCACGGCGGGGCAACGGTGAGGGACGGTGTTACGGGCGGGCGGCGCGGGCCGTCAGCGTGACGGGCGGGTCGGCGCGGGCCGTCAGTCGCGGCTGGTGTCGCCGGGCCCGTGCGGCACCGGGTCGCGCACCCCGGCCGGGACGGGCAGCCCGTCGGCGGGGGTCGCCACGCGCAGTGCCGGCACCGCGCCGGAGGGGTCGGCCGGGACCGCGTCGCCGGGCAGGGTGAAGGTGATCCGGCCGAGGGCGGGCGTGGCCCAGCCCGAGCGCAGTCCGGCGTAGGCGGAGCCGAACGCGGTGGCGCTGCCGGTCTGGGTCGCTTGAGTACCGGCGGGCAGGGTGGCCGGGGCCTGGGTGCCGCTGGGCGCGGTGACGGTGATGGTGTCGCCGACGCGGTACGCGGTGACGCGCCCGGCGGCCAGGGCGTCGTCCCAGGCGGCGCGCTTGCGAAGCTCCTCGCCGGTGTCCTTCATCCGCAGGTTGACCAGCGGGGTGTTGTCGGCGAAGAGGCCGTCGTAGGCGCCGAGGGTCTTCTCCAGCACCGGGTAGACGATCCGCTCCTCGGCCAGGTTGGACTGGTGGACGTAGTGCGGGCGCGGGTCGTTGGCCAGCACATGGCCGAGCGCGATCTTGGACTCCAGCGGCACGATGTACGAGGCGTAGCCGGTGGCGGTGTCCAGCGGAGCGTCCAGGCAGGTGGTGGCCGAGGAGGTCTCGCACACTCCGCTGCCGCCGTCGGCCTTCTTCGCGTAGATCCAGTTGTACTCGTCCGCCTGCTCGACGGCGCGCCCGGCGTTGTAGAAGATGTTCATCGGGTGGCGCGGCACGGTGGTGGCGGGGCCGAGAGTGCGCTGCTCCCCCTCCCGGGAGGCGTCGCTGGCGAGCGAGGTGACACCGGTGAGGGTGAGGGCGGGCGACAGGTTGGGGTTGTCGTTCGGCTGCTGCGGCAGGGTTTTGAGGCCCGAGTGCTCGCCGGTGACCAGTTCGGTCTTGTCGACGGCGAGGTTCTGCCGCCCGGCCCAGGTGAGGTTGTCGCTGATCTGCCCGGAGATGTCGGTCAGGCCGACGTAGCGGGTGGTGCCGAGGAGGGTGGTGGCGCACTTCCAGGGGACGACGGTGGTGTCCTGCACACAGCCCAGGAAGGGGTGGTTGTAGGTGTGGTTGAGCCAGCGGAACGAGCCCTGGTCGGCGACGAGTTGCTGGGCGAGCGGGTCGCTGCCGCCGTTCTCGTCCTTGTAGGCCTCGCTGCCGCCGCCGTTGAAGGCGAGGTCCAGGGTGAAGCCGTGGGTGGTGGACCACTCCTTGGCGTAGCTCGCGTCGGCCGCGGTCATGCGGATCGGGTCGTTCTCGACGCCGTCGCCCGCGGTGCCGCAGTCGATGTCGCCGGGGGTGCAGTTGAGTTCGGTGTCCCAGCGGTCGTCGGCGGCGAACACGTCGTCCACGTGGACGGCGAGGTAGTTGCGGTTGGCGCCCAGGTGGATGCCCTGGGTCAGCCACTCCACGATGCCACGGGCCAGCAGCCGGAACTGGCTCTGGTACTGGTTGTAGACGAAGGTGACGACCAGCTCGCGGCGCCCGTCACGGGCGTACTCGCCGACCAGCGAGCCGCGCGCGGAGCTGCCGGGTATGGGCGCGTCGAGGTAGCTGGTGTAGGTGGCGCCGTCGGCCTGTTGTGCCAGCGGGGTGGCCAGATAGCCGTAACTCTCGGTCACATTGGGGTCGTTGTCCTCGAACGGGACGGTGCCGTCGAGGTAGCCGAACGGCCCCGAGGCGCCGGACGCGGTCACCTTCGCGGTCCGGCCGTCCAGCGATCCGGCGTACCCGGGGTTCTGCGGGTAGTTGAGCCCGACGGCGGGGCGGGCGTAGGTGTACGCGTCCACCTGGCGGATGCCGAACTTCTTCTCGTACGCGGTGAGCGCGGCCATCTCGGCCGAACCGTCCCCGAACGGGTTGTCGTTCGGGACCACGACCGCCTGGTACTTGGCGCGCGGCCGTCCGTCGACGGTGTCGCTGAGGAACGCGGCGTCGATGCGCGAGCGCCCGGAGGCCGTGAGGTCGACCGTGGTGTACGGGGTGCCGGAGCCGTCGAGTTCGGCGGTGATGGCGGCCGTCGCGGGGCCGTGGTCGTCCAGGACCAGGACCCGCAGGTCGATTCTCGGCGTCACGGCGGCGCTCGCGGTGAGCGCCGGAGCGAATGCCGTCAGCAGGACCGCAGCGGCGCATGCCGCGGCGGGCCGGGTCATCCGACCCATGGTGAACTCCCCCCAGGGGCAGCCGCGCAGGGCGCGCGGCGCCGACCGGTGAATGACGCGCGTCGGCACACCGGATGGCGGCGTGCCGAGGCGAAATGAGCGATGAATGATCCTCAGAAACGCGGCTTCACGCGGCCGGGGCTCCCCTCCCCGGCGGCTGATGTCCCTCTCCCCCTGTCGCCGCTCACGGACAGCGTCGTCCGGAGCGGCTTGCGCGGCCGAAGCCGAGGCCGCGCAGCACATATCTTGCGCTATCCCGACGTAGATCGACTCCCCGAACGCCGCACAACACGCCTTCGACGGGCCCGCGGTGGCCGGTTTTCGTCGCCTCCGAACGCACCCCCTCGACCCGTTCTTCACACATGTGGAGGAGGTGTGAGGATCGGACACCCCTTGCGGCGACTGGTCGGATTTTCAGCCTTGGCCAAAGCCTTCGCATATGCGTTCCTGCTGCACAGCGGGGGTATCACCGCTCATCGGGCGCGCCGAAATCGGCTGAATGACGGCCGTCCGAATTGTTCGGCATTGAAGCGAATCGGCGGAGCCGCTAGTCCACGCTCTGGAGGATATGCGGCTCGGCCAAGTCGTCCTCGTAACCGGCGAGACGGATCGGAGCGGAGCGCGCCCACACCTCCAGACTGCCCACCTCCGGCGGCTCCGCCCGCCGCCCGCCGCTATCCGCGTGTGACTCGTCGCTCATCGTCTGCTCGGGGGTCACCGCACACTCCTTCGTGGTCGGCTGAACCGGATCTGTCGTCAGGTTAACGAGCACTTGAAGGCTCCGCGCGTCGATTCCCAAGGACTGGACGAGGACGCACAAAAAACGAACACCCCGGCCGAATGCTCCGCGCCAAGTGGCCACAGGCCCCCATCCATGGTGAGCTGGGACGGGAGGGGGTGGGGCCGATGTCCGTCGGATATCCGCCGAACGGGTGAGGGACGCGCGGGGCTCCGCCGCCCGGCCCGCGACCCTGCTGCTCGCGGCGCTCCTCGTGCTCGCCGCGCTGAGCGGCTGCGACGGCGGCCGGAAGGGCCAGATCGCGGAGCGCGGCCGGTCGCCCTTCACCGGGCAGTTCGCGCGGCCCGCGCCCGTCCTCGCTGTGAAGATCGACAACGCGGCCCAGGCGCGCCCCCACACCGGGCTCGGCGCGGCCGACATCGTCTACGTGGAGCAGGTGGAGGGCGGGCTGAGCCGTATGCTCGCGGTCTTCTCCAGCCGACTGCCCGCCACCGTGGGCCCGGTGCGCAGCGCCCGCGAGAGCGACCTCGACCTGCTGCGCCAGTTCGGCCGCCCGGCACTCGCGTACTCGGGCGTCCAGTCCCGGCTGCGGTCCACCGTGGACGCCGCGCCGCTGTATCCGCTGCCGCCCGCCGAGGCGCCCCGCGCCTACTTCCGTGGCACGCGCCACCCCGCGCCGCACAACCTCTATGTGCGCCCCGAGGCCGCGCTGCGCGCCGCCCCGGACGCCTCGGACGCCCCGGACATCGGCTTCCGCTTCGGCGCCGCGCCGCCGGGCGGAAAGCCCACGGCGCGGCAGACGGTGCGCTATCCGTCCGCGGGTTTCGTCTTCACCTGGTCCGCCACGGACAAGCGGTGGCTGGTGGCGATGGACGGCACCCCGGCCCGCACCACCGACGGCGGACGGCTGGGCGCCGCCACGGTCGTGGTGCAGTACACGAGGGTCCGCCCGTCGCGTTTCCACGATGTGCTCGGCAGCGTCACGCCCTTCACCGAGACGGTCGGATCGGGCCGCGCCGTGGTGCTGCGCGACGGGAAGGCGTACGAAACGCGCTGGTCACGGCCGGGGGCGGGAGGCGGCACCACCTTCACGACCACGGACGGTGACCGGATGAAGTTCGCGCCGGGCCCGGTGTGGGTGGTGTTCGCGGCCCGGTGATCCGTCTCACTGGGTGGACAGGGCGGGGGCCTCGGTCGAGACCCAGGCGATATGGCCATCGGGCCGCACCAGAACGGTCAGCGGGCCCTCCCACCCCTGATGCGCGGTGGCCGGGCGGGCGGTGACCACCCGGACCCGGTCCGCTCCCCCGGCGACCCGCTCGGCGAGGGCCATGGCGTCGGCATACGCACCGCCGCCATCTTCTGAGCCGCCGAGGTCCAGCAGGACGAACCGCCCATCGGCCAGCAGCGGGTACAGGCTCGGCGCGTCCGCCCCCTCCAGCTCCACGTCGGGCGCGCGGCGGCCCACCAGCGGGGCGGCTCCGGCCGGGGCCGGGTAGGCCACGTCCAGCGCGGAGAGCTGCCCGGCGAGCTGCCGGTTCACGGTCGGATGCGTGGCGAGGATGTCGCTGAACACGGCGCGCAGGGCGCGGGTGTCGGGGGTGTGGACGGCGCCCATCGCGGTCTGCGCCTGGGTGTTCTCCAGGAGCGCGGCGCCGACCGGATGCCGCTCGGCGTGATAGCTGTCCAGCAGGTCGGCCGGGGCCCGGCCCCGGCAGTGCGCGGCCAGCTTCCAGCCGAGGTTGAAGGCGTCCTGGAGCCCGACGTTGAGCCCCTGACCGCCCATCGGCATATGGATGTGCGCCGCGTCCCCCGCGAGCAGGATCCGGCCCTCGCGGTAACGGGCCGCCTGCCGCGCCGCGTTGCCGAACCGGGAGAGCCAACGGGGCGCCCGCATCCCGAAGTCCGTACCCGCGATGGCGCGCACCGCCGCGCGCAGCTCGTCCAGGGTGAACGGCTCGGAGGCGGGCCGGGTGGCGGACTCCCGGGTGGAGCCCGCGATGCGGTGATGGCCGTCGCCCAGCGGGACGATCAGGATGCCGCCGTGCTCGCTGGTCAGCGACGGGACCCGCGGCGGCTCGTCCAGCACCACATCGCCGAGGAATCCGGTCGTGGTGGTCGACGTGCCCGGGAACTCGACGCCGCTCGCGGCCCGTACGGTCGATCCGGCCCCGTCGCAGCCCACCACCCAGCCCGCGCGCAGGGTGTACGGGCCGTCCGGGCCCGCCACGTCCACCTCGGCGCCGCCCTCGTCCTGCCGTACCGCCAGCGCCCGGTGCTCCCAGCGGATCTCGCCGCCGAGCGCGAACAGCCGCTCCTCCAGCAGCTGTTCGGTGCGGAGTTGGGGCAGCACCAGGGTATACGGGAAGCGGGTGTCCAGTACGGAGAAGTCCAGCCGGGCCGGGAGCCCGGCGTAGTGGCCGCTGGGCAGCGGCGTGCCTTCGCGCACGAACCGGTCGGCGAGCCCGCGCATCGCCAGCACCTCCAGGGTGCGCGGATGGAGCGTCAGCGCCTTGGAGTGCGGGCTGCGCTCGGCGGCGCGCTCGATGACAGTGACGGACACGCCCGCCAGCCGCAGTTCGGCGGCGAGCAGCAGCCCGACCGGCCCGGCCCCCACCACGACGACATCGTCTCGCACGGTACCCCTCCACGGTTCTCTTGATCCTGGATCAATGCGATGGCCTCAGTAGACTTGATCCAGGATCAAGACGCAAGCGAAGGACACAAACGAAGGGAGACGGCGGGCATGGCCCTGGACCGCACGGCCGTGGTGACGGCGGCGCTGGAACTGCTCGACGACGCGGGGCTCGACAAGCTCACGATGCGCAAGGTGGCCGAGCGGCTGGGCGTCCAGCTCAACACCGTGTACTGGCACGCCTCCAGCAAGCCCCGGCTGCTGGAGCTGATGGCCGACGCGATGCTCGCCGGATGCGCCGACGGCCCGCTCCCCGAGCCCTGGGACGAACGGGCGCACACCCTGGCCCACCGCTATCGCGCGGCCCTGCTCGCCCGGCGCGACGGGGCCAGAGTCATGGCCGGGACGTATGTCGCCGAGGAGCACACGCTGCGCTTCGCGGACACCCTGATCGGCGCGTTCCTCGACGGCGGCCACACGCCAGCCGAGGCCGGGTGGCGGACCTGGTCGCTGGTCTACTTCACAATCGGTCTCACCCAGGAGGAACAGGCCGCCGGGGCGGCGCGCGACCTGGATCCGCTGCTGCGGGCGGCCACCGCCGACCGGTACCCCCGGCTCGCCGCCGTCGTCGGACACTTCGGCGATTTCGAGGACCGCTTCCGCCATGGCGTCGGCCTCCTGGTGAGCGGTCGGGAGGCCGGGGCGTAGCGACACCTCCCCAGGACGCGAGAAGATCCGAGGTCTCACCGCCCCGGCAGGACTGCCGGGGCGTTTCGGTGCATGATCCCTGGACGCCCCTCCGATGTTTATGGTGCGCGAGGGGTTCCCGTTCCTCCGGAAGCGCTGCATCATTCCGAAGGGTTCAGCCCGAGGAACTGGAGGCACGTACGTGACCGCACCCACCAGAAGGACCGTCGTCGGTGGCGCCATGGCCGCCGGAACCATCGGGCTCGCCGCTCCGGCCACGGTCGCCGCCGCGGCCCCGGACACCGTCCGCCGGACCTCCTCCCCCGACCCCTGGACCACCGTCCTCGACGACGCCGACATGGTCTGGCAGAAGCTGCCGCAGACCTGGTACGAGGGCCCGTACCTCGGCAACGCCCGCCTGGGCTCCGGCATCTACGCCGACCCGGACACCCCCGGGGCCGTCCGCTTCAACGTCCAGCACACCGAGGTACAGGACCACCGCCCCGAGTTCGGCTCCCTCTTCGGGCTCGCCCGCCTTCCGATCGGCCACTTCACCCTGGAGCCGGTCGGCACCATCAAGGCCGTCGACTGGCGGCTGCGGCTGCGCGACGCGGAGCTGACCGGCACGATCACCACCGACCAGGGCACGCTGACGCTGCGCGCCCTGGTCCACAACTCGCGCTCGGTGATGGCCATCGAGGTCACCCCCACCCGGGGCGAGACGGGGTTCCGCTGGGTGTTCCACCCGGCCGAGGCCATCAGCCCGCGCGTCGCGTCCAAGCCCGCCCCCGAGGGCTACACCGGCAATCCCCCGGCCACCGTCGAGGACCACCACGGCATCCGGGCCGCCGTACAGCCGCTGCTCGCGGGCGGGCAGCATGTGACGGCCTGGCGCGAGCGCACCCGGTCGAACCGCCGCACCCTCTATGTCACCGTCACCCACTCCCACCCCCGCACCACCGCCCGCGACCAGGCGCTGAAGACCGTACGGTCCGCGGCGGCACTGCCGTACGACGCGCTGGCGCACACCCACCGCAGCTGGTGGAACGCGTACTACCGCAAGGGCTTCCTCTCCATCCCCGACGCCCGCCTCCAGCGCTTCTACTGGATCCAGCTCTACAAGGTGGCCTCGGCGGCCCGCGCCGACGCGCCCGTGATGGCCACCTGCGGGCCGTGGCTGGAGCCCACGCCGTGGCCCGCCACCTGGTGGAACCTCAATGTGCAGCTGGAGTACTGGCTGATCCACGGCTCCAACCACCTGGAGCTGGACGCCGTCACCCGCGCGCTCAGCGAGTTCCGCGACAACCTGTCCAACCAGCTCCACGCCCCGTACCGCAAGGACTCGGCGGGCATCCCGCGCACCACCGACATGCGGCTGGTCAACGGCGCCTCGGTGACGAACGGCGGCTTCGCCGTCGGCATACCCGGCCAGGACCCGCCCACCCCCGAGGTCGGCAACCTCACCTGGGCGCTGCACAACGTATGGCTCAGCTACCGCCACACCATGGACCGCTCGATCCTGCGGGACGTGGTCTTCCCCCTGCTGCGCAAGGCCGTCGCCTACTACCTCCACTTCCTCACCCCCGGCAGCGACGGCAAGCTGCATCTGCCCGCCACCTTCTCGCCCGAGTACGGGGTGAACTCCCCGGACTGCAACTACGACCTGATGCTGATCCGCTGGGGCTGTGCCACGCTCCTGGACTCGGCGAAGATCCTCGGCGTGGACGACCCGTCGGCGCGGCGCTGGCGGGAGGTGCTCACGAAGCTCACCCCGTACCCGGTGGACGAGAACGGCTTCATGATCGGCGCGGGGGTGCCGTTCGCCAAGTCGCACCGCCACTACTCCCATATGCTCGCCGTCTATCCGCTGTACGAGGTGACCTGGGAGGACCCGGACCAGCGCGAGCTGATCGAGAAGTCCCTGAAGCACTGGGTCGGCTTCGAGGGCGCGCTGCAGGGCTACACCTTCACCGGCGCCGCCTCGATGTCCGCGCAGATGGGGCGCGGCGAGGACGCGCTGAAGTATCTGGGCGAGCTGATGACCCGGTTCATCCAGCCGAACACCCTGTACAAGGAGTCGGGCCCGGTCATCGAGACCCCGCTGTCGGCCGCGCAGTCGCTGCACGACATGGTGTGCCAGAGCTGGGGCGGGGTGATCCGGGTGTTCCCCGCGCTGCCCGACGCGTGGCGCGAACTCATGGTGCACGACTTCCGCACCCAGGGCGCGTTCCTGCTGAGCGCGGCGCGCGAGGACGGGGTGACCCGCTGGGTGCGGCTGCGCAGCGAGGCGGGCGCGCCCTGCGTCGTACGGCACTCCCTGCCCGGCAGCATCGAGGTGCACGACGAGCGCGGGCGGCGGCTGCCGTACGAACACGTCGGCGCCGGGACGATCCGTATCGCGCTGGGCAAGCGGCGCGAGGCGGTGATCACGGCGCGCGGCGATCACCCGGATCTGACCGTCCGGCCGGTGGAGCCGAACGAGGCGGCGCCGCGCTGGGGGCTCCCCGCGTCCTGACGTCCTGACGTCACGTCACGCCGTCCGGGGTGCGTCCCCGGGCGGCGTGCGCCCCGGGCGGTATGGATCACATCGCGTGCCGGTGAGGCGTGC
This sequence comes from Streptomyces sp. NPDC059850, assembly GCF_042731515.1. Classification (NCBI taxonomy): domain Bacteria; kingdom Bacillati; phylum Actinomycetota; class Actinomycetes; order Kitasatosporales; family Streptomycetaceae; genus Streptomyces; species Streptomyces sp. NPDC059850. The sequence continues at coordinate 34,601 of NZ_JBHWJI010000019.1, read as the reverse complement.
CGCGGCCATTCCGGGTTACCCATGGGTGCATGGGACCCATCAGTGACATCGACCGGCAGCTGTTCGCGCGGGTCGCCGCCAGTCGGCTGCGCGGCGCTCATCCCCTGCTGCCCCGGCTGAGCCGGAGCGCCGACCACGGCAAGCTGTGGTTCGGCACGGCCGCCGTGCTCGCCACGGTGGGCGGGCGCACCGCGCGGCGGGCGGCGCTGCGGGGCATCGGCTCGCTCGCGGCCGCCTCGCTGGCGTCGAACATGGTGGTGAAGTGGACCGTGGAGCGCCGCCGCCCGATGGTGGACGCCGTACCGCTGGTGCGGCGGCTGCGCAGGCAGCCCTGGACCAGCTCCTTCCCCTCCGGGCACTCCGCCTCCGCGGCCGCCTTCGCGACCGGGGTCGCCATCGAGTCGTCCCGGTACGGCACCCTGGTCGCCCCGCTCGCCGCCGCCGTGGCCGCCTCCCGGGTCTATGTGGGCGTCCACTACCCCAGCGATGTGGTGGCCGGGATCGCCCTGGGGGCCGGGGCCGCCGCGCTCACCTGCCGCTGGTGGCCCGCGCGCCCGGAGGTCCCGGCGCAGGCCCGGCCGCGGGTCTCGGCGCCCGCCATGCCCAAGGGCGAGGGGCTGGTCGTGGTCGTCAACCACAGTGCGGGCGCGTCCCCGGCCACGGGCGGGTTCACCGACGCCGAGCAGCTGGAACTGCTGCTGCCCGCGGCCGAGATCATGGAGTGCGGGCCCGATGACGACTTCATGACGGTGCTCGGCCAGGCCTCCCGCCGGGCCACCGAACGCGCCGGGGCGCTGGGGATCTGCGGCGGGGACGGCAGCGTCAACGCGGCGGCCGCGCTGGCCTGCGAGCGCGGGCTGCCGCTCGCGGTCTTCCCCGGCGGCACCCTCGACCACTTCGCGCTGGACATCGGCGTACCGAACTTCGAGGACACCGCGCACGCCGTGACCGAGGGCGACGCGATCGCCGTGGACCTCGCCCGGGCCACCCCGATCGCCGGTGGCGCCCCGGGAGAGGGCGGCAGCCACTTCGTCAACACCTTCAGCCTCGGCTTCTACCCCGAGCTGGTACGGATCCGGGAGAGCCTGGAGGGCCGGCTCGGCAAGTGGCCGGCGGCCGCCGTCGCGCTCGGCCGGGTGCTGCGCACGGCCACCCCCATGGAGATCGAGGTCAACGGGCACCCGCGGCGGCTGTGGGTGCTGTTCGTCGGCAACGGCGGCTACTCGCCCGAGGGGTTCGCGCCCACGTACCGCCAGCAGCTGGACGACGGGCTGCTCGACGTCCGGGCAATCGACGGGGACCAGCCGCTGGCCCGGACCCGGCTGCTGTTCTCGGCGCTCACCGGCACGCTGGGGCGCTCGCGCGTCTATACGACCCGCCGGATGCGGCAGCTGCGGCTGTCCGGACTGCACGCCCTGGACACCCGCGCCTACGACGGCGAGATCGCGGCGGAGCCCGCGGAGGCGCTGCTGATCGACAAGCGGCCGGGGGCGCTCACCGTCTACCGGCCCGCCCAGCCGCAGAACGAACTGCTGCAGCGGGCCCGCACAGCCGCCGCGAAGGCGAAGTGGTGGCGTGCCGTACTACGCAAGTAGTAGGAGAAAGTCTGTGCTCAAGGACGACGACGAAGCGGGGTCCGACCCTCAAGGATGAGGGCATGGACGGAGACGGATCGGCCCAGGGGGCCTCGACGTGACCTCGCTCGCACTGTCGGTGCTGCTAGCACTGATCTCATCGGTGTGCTACGCTGCCGGGGCCATCCTCCAGGAGCATGTCGCGGCGACGACGCCGCTGCACGCCGGAGGCCCGCTGCGGCGCGGGACCTGGTGGGCCGCGGTGACCCTGAACGGGGCCGGGGCGCTCCTGCATGTGATCGCGCTGGCCTATGGGCCGCTGAGCGTGGTGCAGCCGCTGGGCGCCCTCACCATTGTCTTCGCGCTGCCCATGGCGGCGGTGTTCGTCCGGCGCCCGGTCGGCGCGGCCGGGTGGCGGGGCGCGCTGCTGGCCACCGTGGGGCTGGCCGGGCTGCTCTCGCTGACCGGCTCGTCCCGGTCCCAGGCGCTGGCGGACGGGGAGCGGATCACGCTGGCCGTGGTCACGCTCTCCGCCATCGCGGCGCTGGCGCTGGTCGCCCGCCTGCTGCGGCCGGGCGGGCTGCGCGGGGTGGTGCTGGCCACCGCCGCGGGGACGTCCTTCGGTGTCTCCTCGGTGTTCGTCAAGAACGTGGCCGTGGAGGGCATGTGGGGCTCCTGGGCCGACGTCCTGCCCAGCCTCGTCATGATCGGCGTGCTGGCCGGGGGCGGGGTGCTGCTGTCCCAGGCGTCGTACCACGGGGCAGGTCTGGCCTCGCCGCTCGCGACGGCCACGGTGGTCAACCCCGTGGTGGCGACGGCGGTCGGCATCACCGCGCTGGGCGAGCACTTCCAGCACGGGACGCCGGGCACGCTGCTGGCGGTGCTCGCGGCGCTGGTGGCGAGCGCGGGGCTGGTGATGCTGACGGTGCACAGTACGGAGACCGGGGCGGGCTCCGTACGGCCGCCGGAGAACGACGGCCCCGGCGGTCCCGACGACCTCCCGCCCGCCCCCAAGGCCCCCAGTGCCCCGGAGACCCCGCCCCGGCTGACCCGCCGAATCCCCCGGCCCCGCCACCCGGCCAGAAGGCGCACCACCCCCGACCGCGGCGACGCGGTGCTCCAGAGTCACGGATAGCGCGTCACGCGCGGACGGCGGCCCGTCAGCGGGTGCGGTTCCGGCCGACGGTAGGTTGACGATGAGCCACAGCGGCCTCGAAGTCGTCCGATGGCCTCGTCAGGGCTTGCCCAGGTACTCGGTGGCCTCGATCTCGTTCAGGTGGATGAGGACGTCATGTGCCCGCCCAAGGGCGCTCTTGTACGTCACGGGGTCGGGCCATCCGGCGCCGATGTTCCAGGTGACACGCGACGTGTCCAGCCAGGCGCGCGCGGAGTTGGGTGCCGTGCGCATGTCGAGGATGTAGTCGTCCCGGCGGACCTTGTCCAGGGTCTCCTCGTTGGAGCCGGGCTTCGCGGCATCCACGCTGTAGGTGCGCATCACGTTGTCGTCGGAGCCGAACGCCTTGAAGGAGCCCTTGAAGAAGCTGAAGCCGATGCTGACGTACTTCCTGCCCAACGCGTCGCGCAGGAAGGCCCCTTGGGTCTTGGGGTATCGCTCGTCGAAGGAGTCGTACGACACATGGGTGTTGTGGGCCGACAGCAGGATCCGGTCGCCCGTGTGCTCGTTCCACCAGGCCACGTTCTCCGCCATTATCTGGTCACGGAGCCTCATCATCTCCGCGACCTGGGCCTCGTCGGTGATGTCGAGGGAGTAGCCCTTGGCCATCTGGTGGATGGCCCTGGCGTGCTGCACGGTCCACAGATGCTCCTGCCGGTCGGCGCCGGAGCCGGTGCGCTGCTTGCGCAGCAGCTCGTACACCTTCCCGGTCCGCTCCGCCCGCTCCTGGCGCTCGGCCAGGGGCAGCTTCAGGTAGTCCTCGGTGTAGGTGCCGGCGTCGGCGGTCGGCGCCAGACCGCGGTACAGCTCGGTGACGCGGTCCAGCAGCTGCGGGTACTCGCGCGCCACCCGGTCGGTCACCTTCTCGTACAGCTCCGGCCCGGCGTAGCCCATGTCGTCGCCCATGAACTGCACCTTGTCCTTCGGGTGCTGGCGGTTGTACTCCCGCATCCACTCGATGAGGTTGATGTAGTCCTGGTTGTTCCAGATCCGGTACGACCCCTGGAACTCCTCGTTCGCGATGTCCTTGAGGTTTCCCTTGCCATTCAATATGTAGTCGTTGAGCCGTAGACCGCTACTCCAGGCCACCTCAAGGGAGAAGGTCCGGAAGCCCTTCTGCTCCACCAGGTAGCGGAAGACCCGGTGCTTCATGCGGAAGAAGTCCTTCGATCCGTGGGTGGCCTCGCCCAGACCCACCACCTCGGCGTCCTTGACCATACGGCCCAGCGCGCCCAGGTCCCGCAGACTGCCTTCGGGCTCGATGCTCCTCAATGTGTGGGCACTGCGCTCGATGGCATCGACCACACCGCCCGCGCGTTGCCCGGTTGCCGACGTCTTGGAAAGACCGGCGGACGCTGAAACCGGAGTTGGTGACTTGTCCATGGCATCGCCGATGGCCGGAGTGGCAACCGCCACGGCACTGAGGGAGAGGATGACCGAGGGAATGATTACTGCCTTGCGTCGCGTCATGGCTGAAGATTCCCGTGCGCACAGGGGCCGTCTCCAACCCATACGCTGCCCACCCCAGGTGCAGCAGGCGCTACCGCCGGGCCCCCTGGCACCACCATGTCACCCGGACGTCCTCGGTCATGCGGCCGCTGTAGTCGTAGGTCCGCCACGGCACCGCCACACAGACCGGGCCCGCACCCTCCTGCGCCCCGCACTTCCGGCCACCCCACCCTCCAACCTGTCCAACCCACAAGCGATATGACGGCGATCTAGACGGACAGAGGCAGGCGGGCTCTAGGTCGATCAGCATCGCGAGCTGACCCAGGCCGCAACCGGCGTCACCTTCGCCGCCGACGCGCAGCGGGTGCTGGCCGCCCCCTACAGCTCATCGAGGCCGCCGCCGCAAGCGCCTCCCCGACGGTCCGGACGGATCCGGTATCGGCTGCCGACCGCCGCATCGCGTGCCACTCGCCTCCATCCGACTCCAACCCCTCCGCCAGAGAAGGCAGTTCGCCCCATGCTCGTTCCGCTCGCTGAGCACCACGTATGCGACGGCGTTCTGCTTCAGCGTGGCCACGGCGGGACGCCGAGCGCACGTGACCGCCGCGGAGGATCTGCTGTCTGGTTGCCGGGGGCGATGCTGGGCATCTGGTCCTCCCCTGCTCATGAGCCGACGGTAGGTTCCATTTCCTAGGTATCCGTAAGAGCGCGGTCCCCACCGACGCTCTAAGCCTGGCCTCAGGTTGATCGGGGACAATGAGCGGCAAAAACATCGACTGGAAGGGGGCGGGCCGACGTGCGGATCATGATCGCGGATGATGACGTGGCCATCCGTGAGTCGCTGGAGCGGGTGCTCCAGGTCGAGGGTTACGACACCAGCACCGTCGCCAACGGTCTCGCCGTGCTCGACGGGGTCGGTGGGGCCAGCGGTGACACGCTGGATCTGCTGCTCCTCGACGTGATGATGCCCCGCCTCGGCGGGTTGGAGACCTGCCGGCGGTTGCGGGCCGCGGGTCGGGATCTGCCGGTGCTGATGCTGACCGCCCGTGACCAGGTCTCCGACCGGGTCACGGGGCTGGACGCGGGCGCCGACGACTACCTGCCCAAGCCGTTCGCCACCGAGGAGTTACTGGCCCGGGTGCGGGCCCTGCTGCGCCGGCGCACGCCGACCGACGAGGAGTCGCAGATCCTGTCGTTCGCCGACGTCCGGCTCGATCCCGACAGGTTCGAGGCGTGGCGGGGCGGGCGGCCGCTGCACCTGACCCGGACCGAGTTCTCCCTCCTGCAGGTCCTCATGTGCAACGCGACCCGGGTCTTGACCCGCGACGCGCTGTTCGAGGCGATCTGGGGCTTCGGCATGAGCTCTACCGCCAACAACCTCCAGGTATACGTGAGCTACCTGCGCCGCAAGATGGAGGCCGAGGGTGAGCCGCGATTGATCTACACGCTGCGCGGCCTGGGATACACGTTGCGGGAGACTCCTCTGTGAGCGGGTCCGCCGGCCGGGAACCGCGCCGGCTGACCCGATGGTGGCGCCGGCGGTCCCTGCGGACCAGGCTGACGATGATCGCGGCGACGGCCATCGCGGTCAGCGTGTTCGTGGCCTTCCAGGTGGCCAGTGAGCTGCTGGACTGGGAGCTGCAGGACACCGCCGAGAATCAGCTGCGCGCCGACTCCCGCGTCCTGGCGACGAACGCGGAGCGCGCCGGTGTGGCGCGGGTCCAGTTACCGCCGTATCCCGGATCCGGTCGGCTGGTGCGGGTCATCCTGCCCGACGGCTCGATCCGGACGCCGGCCGGCCAACCGGCGCTGCCCCCGGTCAGCGAGCACGCCGGGCGCGTGGCGCAGGGCGCGTCGGCCGACCTGATGGAGTCGAACGACAGCGATGAGGACGGCTACCTCATCTACACGCTGCGGGCGGGCGACGGCGCGGTCCAGGTGGCCCGCGTCGTCGACGACAGCCCGATCAACCGGTTCGGGTTGGGCATGCTGCTGATCGGGCTGCTCTGCGTGGTCGGCGGCGCCGTTGTCGGGCGGGCCGTGGCGCGGACCGGGCTGGCACCGATCGACCGGCTGACCGCCGCCGCGGTACGTGTCGCGCACACCCGGGATCTCGACGCCGACATCCCGGATGAGGGCGGTGGGGAGATCCGGCGGCTGATCCAGTCGATCAACGACATGCTCGCCGCGCTCCGGGACTCCCGGCGGGCCCAGCGGCTGCTCGCCGAGGACGCCGCCCACGAGCTCAAGACCCCGCTCACCAGCCTGCGCCTCAACGTCGAGCTGCTGATCCGGCTCGATCAGCGCGGCACCCTGGACAGCGCACTGCCGGCGGAGAGCCGGACCCGGCTGCTCAACGATCTCGGCGCCCAGGTGGCCGAGTTGAGCACCCTTGTCGCCGAGCTGACCGACCTGGCGCGCGGTGACATCAGCGACGAGAGCACCGAGCTGCTCGACCTCGCCGACGTGGTGGTGGCCGCCGCGACCCGGGCGCGTTCCCGCGTGCCCGATGTCGAGGTCGCGCTCGACGTGACCTCTGTGTGGGTGAGCGGGCGTCCCGCTGCGCTCGAGCGGGCGGTGCTCAACCTCGTCGACAACGCCGGCAAGTGGTCCCCCGCGGACCAGCCGGTCCAGGTCCGGCTCCGTGCCGAGGGCGCGTCGGCGGTGCTCGAGGTCGACGACGCCGGGCCGGGCATCGACGCCGCCGACGTACCGCGGGTGTTCGACCGGTTCTACCGTGCCGACAGCGCCCGGGCGTTGCCGGGATCCGGTCTGGGGCTGTCGATCGTGCAGCGGGTCGTCGACGCCCACGGCGGCCGGGCCACCGTCGCCCGCTCCGCACGCGGTGGAGCACTGCTTCGGGTCGACCTTCCGGCCGCGGCCCCGCCCGCCCCGATCGCGCGGCTCACCGCCGGGGATGACACCGCGATGCGCTGACCCGCCCCGGCGGCGCGGCGCAGGACCAAAGGGCGGCGACCGTCGGGCCCATGAAAAAATCCGGGACGGGCCTGGGCCCCCGTCCCGGATATCGTCCGTGCCGCCGCGCTCACCGTTGCAGCGCGGGCTCCTCGTCGTCGGCGAGCGGCTGTTGACCGTCCGGCAGCTCCGCCGCTGGACGGGACAGCCGGCTCGGCCACCACATCCGCCGGCCGATCAGCAAGGTGAGGGCGGGCACCAGGACCGACCGCACCAGCAGGGCGTCGAGCAGCACGCCGAAGGCGACCAGGAACCCGACCTCGATCAGCATCACCAGCGGAAGTGTGGCGAGGACCGCGAACGTGGCCGCCAGAACCAGGCCTGCCGAGGTGATGACGCCACCGGTGGCCGAGAGGGCTTTGAGCATGCCCTCTCTGGTGCCGAGACGCACGGTCTCCTCCCGGGCCCGACTGGCCAGGAAGATGTTGTAGTCGACGCCGAGCGCCACCAGGAACAGGAATGCCAGCAGCGGCACCGAATAGTCGACACCCTTGAACCCGAGGATCGTGTCGAAGACGAACACGCTGCCACCGAAGGCTGCGGCGAATGAGACGATCACGGTGGCCATCAGGACCAGCGGGGCCAGGATCGCGCGCAGCAGCAGCCCGAGGACGATCAGGACGACGGCGAGCACCAGCGGGATCACCAGCTTCTCGTCGCGCTTGGTGGTCACCTCGGTGTCGAGGTTCTCCGCACTCGGCCCGCCGACGATCGCCTCCGCCCCGCTCACCGCGTGCACGGCGGTGCGCACCCGCTTGATCGTGTCGTACTCTGCGACGGTGTCCGGCGCGTCCGTCGGGAACACGGAGATGTTGGCCCAGCCACCGCTGGTCTGCTCCGGCATGGCCAGGGCCACACCGCGAGTGTCCTTGACGATGTCGAGCACCCGCTCCCGGTGCGCCGGCCGCGTGAAGATCGTCATCGGCTGGCCGCCGAGCTCCGGGAAGTGCTGGCGGAGAACGGTGAAGCCGGTGACGGACTCCGGCGCGGACAGGAACTGGTCCTGCTCCCGCAGGGCGCCGGTGTTGCCCGCCAGCCCGAGGGCGAGCACGCCGAGGACTCCGAGCGAGCCGAGCGTCGCCACCCACCGGCGGCGGCTGATGGCGGTGCCGAGCCGTCCCCACAGCCCCGGCTTCTCCTCCACGGCCGTGCTGAACCGCGGGATGGCCGGCCAGAAGATCCGCCTGCCGAGCACCACGAGCACCGCCGGGAACAGCGTCAGCATGGCCACCAGCGCGCACAGGATGCCGGCCGCACCGATCGGGCCCAACCCGCTGGTGCTGTTCAGGTCCGCGACGAGCAGGCAGAGCAGACCGGCGACCACGGTGGCCGCGGACGCGACGATGGCCGGCGCCGCGCTCCGGAGCGCGTGGACCATCGCGACCCGGACGTTCTCATGATGGTGCAGCGCCTCCCGATATCGAGCGATGAGCAACAGCGCGTAGTCCGTGCCGACGCCGAATACCAGGATCGTCAGCAGCGCCGAGTTCTGGTCGTTGACCACGATGCCGAAGCCCTTGACGAGCAGGTAGACGGTCCCCATCGAGGTCAGTGCGGCCGCGCCAACGGCCACCAGCGGGATGATCCACAACACCGGGCTGCGGTAGGTGAGGATGAGCAGGAGCGTGACGACGACGATGGTGGTGAGGAGGACCTGCACGTCGATGCCGTCGAAGACGGCATCCATGTCGCCGTCGATCGCGCCCGGGCCGGTCACGTCGAGTTCCAGGCCGGCGGGGCGGTCCTTCGCGGCGTCACGCAACGGGCCGACGATGTCCTCCGGTGCGCCGTAGGTCGTGCTCACCTCCAGGGTGAACATCATCGCCTTACGGTCGGCGGAGCGTCTCGTCAAGGGGCCCTCGTCGTCCTCGCCGGCCGCCGCCGTCCCCTTCGGCGGGTACCGCTTGGCAAGGGTGTTGTAGTGGCGCTCGACCGTCGCGCGGTCGGCGTCGGTCATGCCGCCGGCGCGGTGGTACACGAAGACGAACGTGTTGTTGTCACCGTCGGGGAGACTGTCGTCCAGCACCGCCACCTTGGTGGACTCGGCACTGGCCGGCAGGGTGTCCACGGCGCTGTCGGTGGTGACCGAGCTCAACTTTCCACTCAGCGGCACCATGCCCGCCGCCAGCACCAGCCATAAGCCGATCACTAACCACGGCACCCACCGGCCTGCCAACCGACCGGCCGGCGCTTCCCCGGACGGCGCTGCGTTGACTGCCATCACTAGCCTCCTACATACGGGTTACATCGCTTGTCTGGACGCCCACTTCGTACCGAGCGAACCTGAGACGACTGTTAATGCGGTGCTCAGGCCGGTTGGCCGAACCATGTGCCCAGCGCACGCACCAGCGTGGTGGCGTCGAGGTCCTGTCCGGTGGGCAAGGCCCAGGCGACACAGCCGGTCGGGCCGAGTTGGTGATTGCGGTGGTCGCGGTGCCCGCGTCGGCGCACGAGAACGCCGTCGTCGCGCACGGGGAGAAGGCGGGCATCGGGGTGGAGGTCATGGAGCGCGATCCCGCGCAGACCGGGTTCGTTCCCCAGGCCAAGCGGTGGATCGTAGAACGCGCCTATGGGATCCGGCCTGGCGCACCGCATGACCGGCGGGGCTCGGCGCCCTGGCCGGTGGGGGCGCGGTCGCCGGGCTGCGGACGACGCTGGCCGTCGCGGGGCTGGCCTTCCTCGCCGGGGCCCTGATAACCCTGCGCACCGTCGACCGCGCCATGGCCCTCTGAGACGAGGGCTCGGAGGGTCGCGGTTGGGGTTGCGTTCATGGTCGTTCAGGAGGGTTCATCGGAGTGATCCGACACCACTGGGCCAAAGGTCAGAGCGCCTGCGAACCTACCCGGCCCCCGACCGGGGGCAGCGGTCTTCGCCTATGTCGCCGGGACCACCTTCGTCTTTCAGGAGATCTACCACCTCGCCCCGGCCCGCCGGCCTGCGACCGCACGCCGCAAACGGGTGCGCAGCACACCACTCTGCCACCTCTGCCAAAAAATGATGCCGCGGTCTCGCACCGTCCACCCGTGAAAGCAAGCTCCATGTCCTACCCCGATCCGCGCTGCCTCCGCACCGGAGGGCGAGGTCAGCGCGAAATTTCTCAACTCACACCCGGAACCCGACGCCGGCTCCACCAGCGCCACCAGCATCCGCTACTGGCCGGCGAAGAGACCATCGGTGGCGAGTACGGCCTGTACAAGACGACGCCGGACCGCGCCTCGTAAACGGCGGTCCTGGAGGTGGCCCGCCTCGGGCAGGCGACGACGCTGCAACCGTCACCGCCAGCCAGCTCCGGCAGGTGGCTCCGGCAGGTGGCTGAGAGACGGATCGCGGCCGGGCCATGGCCATGCGGCGACCGCAACATCCAGGTGGTGATGAACGCCCACTACGACGTGATGCGCTGGCTGGCTGCTGCGCGACCTGTCCGTCGAGCTCGTGGGACGCCTACGTTCGGACCGTGCCCTGCGACTCTCGGCCTACCAGCCCAACGAGGACAGGACAGGGTACCCCCGCCGGGAGGTGTCATCTGGTCAGCCGATTCTCATCCAGCGGGAGGAGTCCGCCGCTGCCGACTTCATGGATGACGACAAGCAGCACATCGGCAACCTCACCGAGCACCTCGCGCACACTTACACCTCAGCACAGTGACGCACATCACACCCGCAATCTTGCTTGTATAACCTTCCCCTAGGGAACGCCAACACTGGGATGATCTAAGCAGCCACTGGGGAGGATATTGCGTCATATCTCCAGGTCGACTTCTACCGCGTGCTGTAACTCGAAACGGCGTTACAAACGTAGATCAACGAACGGAAACCCGGCCCCCGAACCCTTCATCTGGACCAGGGTCAACGATTGATTCCTCAGCTCCTCTCTGCATACCGCATTCCGCCAATGAATCGTTACTCCAGAGCGGCTTGCCGCTGTTAGCGGGACGCCTCTTGCGTTGCATTCCGAACGCCCTGGCGCCAAGAAAACGATTTCGGCACTCACGGTTGACCCGGAAGGCTTATTTATGCTTGAGGAATTAGAAATTAGATTGCCGCAAGATATCTTCGCTGAACTTGGTGGTGATCGAGCACAGAGATCCTGCGAGACCTTTCGATCTCTTCGACGATCCGCTTTGTCCTGGCTCGACGGACAGCTCGGCGTGAGTTTGCGGTATGCCGCTGCGGCGGCAACTGCGGCCAGGCGTGAAGAACAGCATGAGTTTTGCCAATTGGCTCAATTTTGGTACGTCGCGCTGCTTATCGGAGCCAGAGAACTTGAAACGGCCCAGGGGGTGCTGGGCGCAATAGAGATACGAAGTGATGACTCAGTGTCGCAGTCGGTGGCTGCCATGTCTCATGTCGTTCGAGGCAAACTGCTATTGGCTGTGGGCAGTATCGATGCCAGCATCGTCGAGATAAACAACGGGCTGGAGATCGCCCAGCGGTGCAGAGTCCGGTCCCTGCGTCCGCCAAGTTATGTAACGATAGCGCTCGGCACACTCCGTCGCGCAGATATGCGGTCCTGCCTCCACTTCGTGGACAAGCTGGCAGAGGAAGCTCAGTTGGGCTATTTCGGGCAGGCTGCGGGGGCATGGGTAACCGCTCAGGCCGTGGAGGCCCGAAGTGGGGTGGCGAGCGCAGCGGGGCTCATCGACGGGATTGTCACGAACCCTCTCGTCCTACGTCAGCTGCTCGTATCGGAGCCGGCAGCGGCTTCCTGGTTGGTTCGCGCCGCTGACAAGTTGGGCGCCCAGGATCTGGCGGAAAGGTCGGTGGCCGCGGCAATCGACACGTCTGTTCGGAACCAGCAGTTCAGCGTGATCCGGGGATCGGCACTGCATGCCGCCGGGCAGCTTGAGGGAGACTCCTGCAAGTTACGCGAAGCGGCCTACCTTTATCCGGACCGGTGGTGCGTGGCATCTGCGAAAGAAGACCTGGCCGACGTGCTAGCTAAGCGATGTTCCGAAAGGACCGAAGCGATCGGCACCCTGGAATCAGCCTTGGAAACCTACACTGAGGTCAGTTCCCCGCGAGACGCTTCGCGCGTTGTCGGCAAGCTCCGAGAATTTGGCGTGCGACGTGGCGCGATCCGCACCACAGAATGTGAAGGCCTGTTGCCGAGCGGGGCGAGCAACCGTTCGCAACACGGGCTCACCAACACGGAGTTCGCTGTCGCTGAGCTGGTAAGTCAAGGATTCACCAACAATGAGGTCGGAAGGCAGCTGTTCATCTCTCAACACACCGTGGCTTTCCACCTGAAAAAGGTTTTCCAGAAATTGAACGTCGCATCGCGTGTCGAATTAGCGGCCAACTGGAAGATGACATGATGGTGTGGCGCATGCTGTGTGCGGGATGAAGGATTTGGCCCTTCGAAGCTATTCCTGCATCAAGCCCGCCCCGCGTTCGTGGCACACTGCCTCGTTAGGCCTACCCCACCCTGACTTTTCGGACTAGGCCGGAGGACTCAGGACACTAGCTAAGTGCGGCTGCCGCACCGGAGCCAAGAATCGGACGGTTCGCGCTCTTGCCACATGATTAACTGGAGCGTTATAGCGTTTCCGCCGAAAGGTGCAACAACGCCTTGGCCGCCAGACGATAGCCGAAGGCACCCAGGCCGACCACCACCCCGCTGGCAAGCGGGGCTATCACCGAATCATGCCGGAATTGTTCACGGGCCCACACGTTGCTGAGGTGCACCTCGACCCACGGCGGCGAATAACTTGCCAACGCGTCGCGCAGACTCCATCCGGCAATCATCAGCGCACCGGGATTGACGATGGCACCGACCGTGGTGTCGCGATGTTTATGAATCGCACCGACCAACTCTCCCTCCCCATCGTGCTGGATCGAGACGACTTCCCACCCCCGGACGCTCACCTCTTCAGCAACCGCGTTCGCTATGTCGTCCAGCGTCTCGGTGCCGTATATCTCCGGCTCACGTTGCCCCAGGATGCCCAAGTTGGGCCCATTCAAGAGAAGCACGACGCTCAAGAAACACCTCGCTTTTCGAGTCAGTGGCGACAGCTTGATCGCACCCACCGGATCGGTCAGCATGGCCACGTTGGGGCCGCCCAGAGTCCGAAGTTCGGACACTATCCGGCCATCCGACTGTTGGTTGACGGGAACCCGCACATCGCGATAGCGGGACGGGGCCCGTCGACCGGACGCGAAGAAGTGCACCGGCGACGACAGGCCGGCATCCTGCATCCGCACTGCCACATCGTAGGCGAGAACCGCGCCCCTGCTGTGCCCGAACAGCGCCAGGGGACGAAGCTCGCCGGGCCACCGGCGTGCGGCAGGCACACGAGACGGGCTTTGCCATTCGAGGCCGGATGAAACCGGCGGACCCAGTTTTCGAGGTGCGCTTTCGATTGAGGCACGGCCCGCCATTTCCTCTCCAGAATTGTCCTTAGATACCCTACTTGTCCACCTCGGGTCGACGGGCGATCGATGTGTCGTTGCCGCGGCTAGCAGCACCCTTTGGGACGTTAGGGCAAGGGCGGCCGATCGGCCATCCCCAAACCTTATAGAGATTCCCAACCCTTGACGCTTTCCGAGCGGCAGAATATTGTTCCAACAAACTCCGGCGTCGCGAAAATATCGGCGAATACGCGAGTAAGGTCACGATGCCAATCATGCGACCGCAAAATGTGCACTCGAACCCGACGGACACGGACGTCGTCATCGTGGGCAACGGACCAATCGGTGCCACGCTGTCGGCATTGCTCGCCCAGCGCGGCTGGCGGGTGACCGTGCTCGAACGCCGCGCTCGGCCGTACCGGCTTCCGCGGGCGACCAGTTTCGACGGGGAGACCGCCCGACTCCTGGCCGCCACCGGGATCGGCCCGGATCTTGACCGGATCACGGAGCCGGCCAACGGCTACCAGTTGCGAACTGCCGCCGGCGCGGCGCTGCTGGACATCGCGTTCACCACGGACGGCCCGTACGGCTGGCCGGACGCCAACACGATGCACCAGCCGGCGCTGGAGGAACTGATTGCCGCCAGGGTGGCTTCGCTTCCCGGCATCACGGTGCTGCGCGGGCACGAGGTCGTGGGAATCGCCGACGGCGAGCAGCGCGTCGAGGTGACCGCCACGACCGATGACGGCGCGACTTGCGTCCTCGCCACACGGTGGGTCGTGGGCTGCGACGGGGCCAACAGCTTCGTGCGCGACCACCTCGACGTCTCCGTCACGGACCTCGGGTTCTCCTACGAGTGGCTGCTCTGCGACATCGAGCCGCACCAGCCGCGCGAGTTCATCCCCACCAACGTGCAGATCTGCGATCCGGCCAGGCCCACGACCCTGGTGGGCAGCGGCCCCGGGCGCCGGCGCTGGGAGTTCATGCGGCTGCCGGGCGAGAACACCGCCGAACTCAACCGGGACGAGACCGCCTGGCGGCTGCTGGAGCCGTTCGGCGTCACCCCCGACACGGCCACACTGCTGCGTAGCACCACGTACATGTTCCAGGCCAGGTGGGCCGACCGGTGGCGAGTGGGCCACGTCCTGCTGGCGGGCGACGCGGCGCATCTCATGCCGCCCTTCGCCGGACAGGGCATGTGTTCCGGCGTCCGGGACGTCGTCAACCTGGCGTGGAAGCTGGATCTGGTTCTGCGCGACCGAGCGAATGAGTCCCTTGTGGACAGTTATGCCGAAGAGCGCCGCGCGCAGGCCAAGGCGGCAATCCTGGCGTCGGTCCAGTTGGGCCGGGTGGTCTGCGTGACGGACCCGGCGGCCGCCGCCGAGCGGGATACCACGGTGCTGGCCAACCGGCGCGGTCGGCAGGCGGCACGGCCGGAGCCGGCGAAACCGCTCACGGGCGGGCTGCTCCACCGACGGCCCGGGGCGGAGGCGATCGAGCCGCCGGCCGGAGCGGTCGTACCGCAGGGACGGGTGAGCTGGCAGGGCCGCAGCGGGTTGTTCGACGAGGTCGTCGGGCATGGGTTCGTCCTGCTGACCACCGACGATCCGCACGCCGCGCTCGACGAGGACCGGCTTTCCTTCCTCGCCGACTTGGAGACCCGCGTGGTGCGGCTGCTGCCGCCAGGGCATGCGCCCGACGGCGCGGCCGACGTGATCGACGTGGTGGACGTCGACGACGTCTACCTGCCGTATCTGGCGCGGTTCGCCGCTACTTCGCTGCTCGTCCGTCCCGACTACCACGTCTTCGGCGCCGCCAGCGGTACAGGCGACGCCGAAGCGCTAATTGACGACCTGCGGCACCAATTGCTCGCCGCGGTGCCCACCGGTGCCACGCACCGGGCAGGCTGACTGGTCGGCCCCGCGCTCAGCCGAGCAGCAGCGGGAGCTCCGCGACCCTGGTGAACCCGGGCCGCAGGGCCCACGGGAGCTCCTCGCGCTCTACCGCGAGGGACAAGCCCGGGAACCGGTCGAACAGCGCACGCAAAGCCACTTCCGCCTCCTGGTACGCCAGCGGCGCGCCGAGGCAGTAGTGCGGCCCAATGCCGAAGCCGACGTGACTCCCGGCGCCCCGGCACACGTCCAGCCGCTCAGGGTCCTCGTACTTGCGCGGGTCGGTGTTCGCGGCCAGCAGCAGCGGTACGACCGCCGAGCCCGCCGGGATCGTCACGCCGCCGAGCTCGACCTCTTCCGCCGCGTACCGGGCCTGCGCGAACTGGGTGGGCCCCAGGCGCATGAGCTCGCGCACCGCCTGCTGCCACCGGGACGGGTCCGCGCGCAACAGCTCGATTTGATCCGGACGCTCCAGCAGGGCGAGCACCGAATTGCCGAGCAGGTACGTCGTCGACTCGTGCCCGGCGGTCACCATGGTGAAGACCAGGCAGACCAATTCCCGGTCGGAGAGGCGGTCGCCGTCCTCCTCCTGGGCCTCGATGAGCGCGCTGATCAGGTCGTCACGCGGCTCGGCGCGCCGGCGGGCAATCACGTCCAGCACGTGGTCGGCGCACTCGCGCAGGATGGTCGGAAGGAGCTCGGCCTGCATCAAGGACAGCACGCGACTCCACCTGTGCCACTGTGGACGGTCGGCCTCATCGATCCCGACCAGCTCGCAGATCACGGCGATCGGCACCGGGTAGCAGAACGACTCCACCAGGTCGACCGGCGCGCCGTCGCGACCTGCCTCCGCCATCCGGTCGAGCAGCGTCGCGGTGATCTCCTCGATCCGCGGGCGCATCTCGGCCACCCGGCGCGCGGTGAACGCCCGGGAAACCAGCTTGCGCAGCCGGGCGTGGGGGGCGCCGTCGAGGTTCATCATTGCCTTGGCAATGAGGTCGGCCACATCGGACGGAACGTCCATCTGCTTCAGGACCGGGGGCCCGTCATCCATGCCGCCGCCCGGCACCGATGCCGGGTTGGCGACGAAGCACGAATCGCTGAGCACCCTGCGCACGTCGTCGTAGCGTGTGACCATCCACATCGGCGGCCCGCCCAGGAGCGTTCCGGTCACCACCGGCGCCTGCTCGCGCATCCGGGCGTACCCGGCGTACGGATCGGCTGTCAGCTCGGGTCCCAGCAATTCGAACGGCTCGGCCGGATTCTCGGCGGACTCGGGCGAATTGGCGGCGGTGGCTGTCATCGGTCTCCCCTTCTGCGTCGAGGAAAACACTCACTGGCCCGCCGGCGTGGGCAGGCGCATGAGATGAACGTTGTCGTTCGGGATCAGATGAAACCGGCGGGCCCAGCACGGCTCTCCGGCAGCCTAGGGCGGCGCCGTCCGGCCGGGCATCCTCCAACCTGATAACACAAGGCACTGCCGGATCACGGCGCGATCAGACGGGCCAGCGACACCGCGCCACGCAACGAGGACAGGCCGCCCAACGCGGCCGGCTCCACCGGCAGCGGGGGTTGGCCGGGGCGGGCCAGCTCGGCGAGATGGTCGGCCACCAGTCCGACGAGCTCGGGGAGGCCGGCCGCGAAGCCGCCGCCGATCAAGGCGAGTTCCGGGTGGACCAGTTCCTGGACGCCCGCCAGCGCGGCGGCCAGCGCCCGGCACGTCCGTTCGACCGCGGTGACGGCCCACGGCCGTCCGTCGCGCAGCGCCTGCCGCAGTTCCTCGAAAGTGGCGGGCGCTGCCCGCGAATGCGCCGCTCGGTGCAGGGTGGCAGGTCCAGAGGCGATCGCCTGGAGGCATCCCCGGCGGCCGCAGACGCACCGCGCGCCGCCCATCTCGACAATCATGTGCCCGATCTCGAAAGAGCCGCGGCCGAGCCCGGGGCACGGCGCGCCTTGCAAGACGAGACCGCCGCCGATGCCGGTGCCGACCCCGAGGTAGAGCAGATCGTCGCAGCCCGATGCGTGCGCCTCCGCGAGCGCACCGAGGTCGCCGTCGTCGGCCCAGGCGACGGCCGCTTCGGGGAACAGCCCGCGCAGCGACTCGTCCAGGGAAAGCCCAGTCCACTCCGGTCGGCTGGGCCAGGCGGTGATCCGGCCGGCAGGTCCGACCGTCCCGGGCATCGCGACGCCCACCGCCCGCAGCGGCATGCCGAGTCTCGTCCGCAAATCCTCTACGTGATAGGCGAGTTGGGCGAGGTCCCGTGCAGCCCTGTGCCGCGGCGCCCAGGGAAAAGTGCTCTCTTCGACGAACCCGGCGTCGGTCTCGACCCGGAAGGCGACCTTGGTGCCCCCGATGTCGATCCCGAGGTAGTGAGCCTGTACCGGGTGATCCGATGACCGCGGCGGGCTGTCGTGTGCGCGCACTGTCCGCTGTCTGCTTCCCGCGCTCGCCCCGGCCTCAGCGGCCGGGTACCGGCGGGCAGAGGGCAAGGAGCTCCACCGGATGCCGCAGCACCGCGTCGGGGTCGGCGGCGAGCAGCTCCTCCTCGTCGGGTGAAGCCCAGAGCGCGGCGGCCGAAGCGACGTCGGCGCCTTGCGCACTGGCCAGGTCGGTCGGTGCGTCGCCGATCATGATGGCCCGCTCGGCGGGCACGTCCAGCAGGCTCAGCGCGTGCTGCACGATGTCCGGGGCGGGCTTGGGCCGGGCGACCTCGTCGGAACCGATCACGTGCGCGAAGAACGGGAGCAGGCCCAGCCGATCGAGCAGCGAGCGCGCCCTCGGCCCGCTCTTGCCGGTGGCGATGGCGAGCCGAAGTCCACGCGCCCGCAGCGTCAGCAGCAGTTCGACGACTCCGTCGAAGACCTTCACCTGGTCCGCGAGGCGGTAGCTCTCGCGGACGAACGGCTCCTCCATCTCCAGCGGCAGGCCCATGATCCGCATGATGTCCGGGAAGTATCGCCCCAGGTGGCGCCGGTACTCGTCGAAGGGCGCGGGGCCGTCGCCGACGACTTCGGCGTAGGCGATGGCGAATGCCTCGCTCATTACCCCGAAGCTGTCGACGATGACGCCGTCTAGGTCGAAGATGACGGCATGCCTGGGCGGTGCGGGCGTGCCGGTCGCGGTGGCTGGTCGGTCGATCATCGGGACTGCCATGAGGCACCTCGGGGATCAGCGCTCGTTTGGGAAGGCGGATCTACCGCAGCGCGGGCACCGCTCGCCGGCTGCGCGCCGAGCGGGCCGACGCGTAGAAACTCTCGATCATGCGGACGATCGGGCGGGCCTCGGCAATAGCCTCGCCGCGGTTGGCCGGGTCAGCCAGCCTCGTGGCGAGGCCGTCCAACTGCCGCCGGTACTCGACGCCGACCTGCTCGTTCGGCACCGCGAGCCGGGTGGTGGCGCCCTCGCGGGTCACCGTCAGCACGGGTTCGGGCTCCCGGTTGGGGCTGAAGCCGAACGTGCACCTCAGCTCCGCGGTGCCCGCGCTGCCCGCGACCTGGATCAGGGAGACGTCCCGCGCCTCGTGCGACGCCCAGCTGACCCGCAGGGAGACCGAGACTCCGTCGTCGCGGACGAGGAAGCCGCGTGCCGTGTCCTCCACGTCGGCGGCGTCGGCGCCGCGCTGTTCCCGCCGCCACGCCGCTCGCCAGCCGTCGGCGTTGACGAAGTCGTCCGACGTCACGCCGATCACCTGCGCGAACCGGGCCGGGCCGAGCAGGAACACGAGGGTGTCGAACAGGTGCCATCCGAGGTCGAAAAGCGCCCCGCCGCCCGCCTTGTCGCGCCGGGTGAACCAGCCGCCCGCCTGCGGCACGCCGCGCGCCCGGACCCAGCCCAGGTCGACGTGCCGGATGCCACCCAGGTCCGGTACGACGCGCCGCAACGCCTCGACGTCACCGCGGTACCGGGCAGCGCTGCCGGCCAGCAGCATCCCGCCGCCGCGTTCGGCCGCCGCGAGGGCGTCGACCTCGGCCGAGGTCAGGCACACCGGCTTCTCCAGGAACACGGAGATCCCGTTGGCCAGCAGGGCACCGGCCACTTCGGCGTGCAGGTGGTTGGGCACCGCGACGACGGCCAGGTCGACCGCCCGGGCGGTGAGCGCGTCCACCGCGGGATGCACGGCGATGCCCGTCGCCTCGTGGAACGCCGTGCGCGAAACCGGATCGGCGTCGACGGCAGCGACCACCTCGAAGCCGGCGTGCTCGCGCAACAGGGGAAGCCACAGCTCCCGCCCCGCCCAGCCGAGCCCGACCAGTGCCACGCGGACGCTCATGTCGCGGCCACCGCGTCCGCGATGATCTCGGCGGTGGCGTGCATCTCCTGCTCCCCCGCCAGCAGGACCCGGTGGTGCAGCCAGACGCAGTCCTGGCTGATGGCATCCGTGTTGGGACAGCGCTCCGCGATCGCATCCTGGGTCCCATCGGGCGCACCGATCTCCCAGAAGGCATCCGTACGGTAGACCGCGCGGAACCCGGCGAACGCGGGCAGACCCGCGTCGACGAGCCGGTCGACCAGTGCGTTGCGCTTCTGCTCCCCGATACCGGGGATGCGGAACATCGCCATGTAGTGCGACTTGCGGTCGGCGCGCACGTCGCCGCCCTGGGGGACGACGCCGTCGATCTCGCCGAGCAGCCGGGACAGCAGGGTCCAGCGCTCATCCCGGAGCGCGATCTGCGCGTCCAGGCGACGCAGCTGCACCCGGAGCACGGATGCCGAGAACTCGTTGAGCCGCAGGTTGGACCCGGCGATCTGGTGGAGGTACCGGCGGTCGTCCCGTGGCCTACCGCAGCTGTGCCGGAGGAACGCCGTCTCGTAAAGCTCCGTGTCCGGGAACAGCAGGGCGCCACCCTCGCCTGCGGTCATGAGCTTGCCGTTCTGGAAGCTGAACGCCGCGACCGAGCCCAGTTCGCCGACCCGCTTGCCCTGCCACCGCGCCCCATGCGCGTGCGCGGCGTCCTGGAGCAGCGGCACGCCCGTCTCGACGGAGAGCTTCGCCAGCGCGTCCATGTCCGCCATCAGGCCGGCCATGTGCACCGGCATGATCACCCGGGTTCGCGGTGTGATCGCGGCAGCGGTCGCCGCCGGGTCGATGCAGTAGGTGTCCGGGTCCACGTCGACCGGGACGGCGACCGCGCCGAGTCGCTGGGCCGCCTGGGAGGAAGAGATGAAGGTGAAGGCGGGAACGATGACCTCGGTGCCCGGCCCTACGCCCATGCACTGGAGGGCGAGTTCCAACGCGTGGGTGCCGTTGGTGACTGCCAGCGCGTGCGCGGCGCCGTGGTAGTCGGCGAACTCGCGCTCGAAGGAGTTCACCTCGTTCCCGCCCATCCGCCACCACTGGCCCTGCTCCAGCGCACGGATCAGGCCGTCCCGCTCAGCCTCGTCGTATTGCGGCCACGGAGGAAATTCTGGTGCCCGTCGCGCGTTCATGTCTCTCCAAATCTCCGCTCGAACATGGATTGGCGAAAAGATCGACCGGAACAACGTGCCGCACGATGCCACCCGATCGATCGGGCTGTGTCCACAAAGGTCGTTGTTGGCCGGCGTGCGATCAGGCCGGTCGCCGGTGACGATCCTGGCGTGGTGGGGATCGAGCCGACCCGCCTCGATCATGGCCCCCCAGCACCTCGTCCACGAACTCGTCGGCGCGTTCGCCCAGCGCGGCGGCCTGATCGGCGAACCCCGCCAGCTTGTACCGCCTGCGCTTCCCGGCACCGTCGCCGCGCGGCTGGGCACCGGTCCACTGCAGCACGAGGTGGACGCCCGGGCGCAGCGCTCGGGCCATCCGGCGCAGCAGATCGTCCACTTCGGACAGCCAGTGCGGCACCCAGGAGGAATGGGCCACGGTGAACCGGTCCCACGGGAGGTCCAGCTTCTCGGCCGGGCAGACCTCGGCGTGCACGGAGAGCCCGGCGCACGTCCGGCAGGTGGCGTCCACCATGGACGGTGACGCATCGCTGGCCCAGACCTCGAACCCGCGCTCCGCGGCCGTTCGTGCGATCTCCCCGGTGCCGCAGCCGATCTCGGCGAATGCGCCGCCTCGTGCCATGGCGTCGCCCGTGAGCGAGAGCGCGGCCAGCGCCGTCCTGACGTGCGGCGCGTTGATCTGCGCATAGGCCTCGGCCACCCAGCCATTGGCTGCGGTCATCGACGAAATCCTCTCCGCCGGACCACTCGCGAGTGGTCTGATCAAGCGACCTTCGTCGCGCTCAGGATGCCGTGTGCGATGAGGGTCCCCGGCATCGTTTTGAGGTCCTGGGCAACCGCTTTCGTAACCTTGAACCCGCATTCCTCCATCCAGCCGCGGTACGTCGACAGCTTTTGCGGCCCGCCCTTACCCATGGTGCAGGCGAGGAAGTATGCGGGGAACATGTCAACGCCGGCGCTGCTGGGCTCCTTGACGTCCTCGGGATACACCGGAACCAGGATGTTGATCCGCCCACCGACGTCCAGCGCCGCGTTGACACCTTTGAGGATCTCGATCACATCTTTCTTGTCGAACATGTCCAGGAAGTGCTTGATCAGGACGACGTCGAATCCCTTGGGGACGCCTTCAAAGACATCACCGCCGATGAACGAGCAGTGTTCCGCCAACCCATGGGACCGGAAGTTCGCCAGGCATTCGTCCTCCTTCTCCGGCAGGTCGAAGGTCGTCACGCGAAGCCCGGGCGACGCCTTCGACTGATGGGCCAGAATCGCGCCGAGACCGGTGTTCCCGGCGAGATCCAGCACCTGCGAGCCGGATGGGATGTCGATGTTCCGGAAGAACCAGGGATCCAACTGGGTGGTAACGCCGTCCATCATCGCCGCCCAGGATTCCCGGAGGTCCTCGTGCTCGGCCACGGCCTCGTACAGGTTCCCGTCGAACCCGTAGAGTTCCTTCAGGCCGGCCAGCGTGCCGGTTCGAACGCTTTCGGTCAGGTAGAACACCTGCCTGAGCATGACGACCTTGATCATGTTCAGGACGGTGAGCACTTGCTGGAAGTGGACCGGGGCGATGCCCGCGAACGCGTCCAGCGAGTAACCGCCGGAGCGCGCGTCGCGGGAAAGGAAACCCTCCTTGACCGGCAGGTGGAGGAGTTGTTCCACGGCGCCCGGCGCGGCGCCGACGGCGTCGCCGAGCTCGGCCGCGGTCATGCCTGGCTTTTCCCGGAGCGCATCGATGATGCCGAGCTCGAAGCAGGACAGCAGGATCATGAACCTCGCGGGTCCCACCATGTATTCGCGAAGTCGCGTGAACGTGGCTACCGGATTCATGTGCACTAATTCCTTCGGATCGGTTGGCCCCACCACCGCGGCGCGTGGCTCAGCCGAGTCGCAGCGGGAGGTGGTCGACCCGGGTGAGCCCGGGCCGCAGCGTCCACGCGATCTCCTCGCGCTCCACCGCGAGGGACAGGTCCGGGTACCGGTCGAACAGCGCCCGCAGCGCCATTTCTGCCTCCTGCAGGGCCAACGGTGCGCCGACGCAGTAGTGCGTTCCCTGCCCGAACCCGAGGTGGCTCCGCTTTGGATTCCGGCACACGTCCAGCCGGTCGGGGTCGTCGTACTTGCGCGGGTCGGTGTTCGCGGCCAGCAGCAACGGCATGACCGCCGAACCCGCCGGGATCATCACGCCGCCCACCTCGACCTCCTCCGTCGGGTACCGGGGCAGTCCCCATTGGACGGGTCCCAGGCGCATGAACTCGTGCACCGCCTGCGACCACCGCGTCGGGTTCGCGCGCAGCAGCGCGAGCTGGTCCGGGTGCTCCAGCAGGGCGAGCACCGTGTTGCCGAGCAGGTGGGTTGTCGTCTCGTTCCCGGCGATCACCAGGGTGAAGATCAGGGAAAACATCTCCTGGTCGGAGAGGCGGTCGCCATCGGCATCTTGGGCCTGGATGAGCGCACTGATCAGGTCGTCGCGCGGCTCGGCGCGCCGGCGCGCGATCACGTCCAGCACGTGGTCGACGCACTCGCGCAGGATGGTCGGGAGGCGGTCGAGGTAATCCAGGGGCGCGGACAGCATGCGCCCCCACTCGTACCAGTTCGGACGATCGGCCTCGTCGATCCCGACCAGCTCGCAGATCACGGTCATCGGCAGCGGGTAGCAGAACGAGGTCATCAGGTCGACCGGCGTGCCGTCGCGCCCCGCCTCGGCCATCCGGTCGAGCAACGTCTCGGTGATCTTTTCGACCCGTGGCCGCAGCTCGGCCACTCGCCGCGCGGTGAACGTCCGGGAGACCAGCTTGCGCTGCCTGCGATGGTCCGCGCCGTCGATCTGCACGAGCTGGTCGGCGAGGTAGCCGACCAACTCGGACGGGACCTTGTTCTGTTTCATGATCGTGGTCCGCACGTCCGGGCCGCCCAGCACCGGTGCCGGGTTGTTGATGAACCGCGGATCGGTGAGCACCTCGCGCACGTCGTCGTAGCGGGTGACCAACCACATCGGCTGCCCGCCGACGATCGTGCCGCTGAGCATCGGTGCCTGCTCACGCATCCGGGCGTACCCGCCGAACGGGTCGGCGATCAGGTCCGGCGAGAGCAGTTCGATCGGCTCGGCCGGGTTCTCGGCGGTGGCCGCCATAATCCCCCTTTTCCGCGTCAAGGTAAAAGAACTGCTGGCCCACGAGCGTGTGGACGGAACACGAGACGGACTTTCTCGTACCGACAGCCAGACTATGCACGCGCGCGGTGCGCCACATCCCTCGGCTTGGTAGTCGCCGACCTGATCACCCGAGACCGAAGAAAGCGCGGTAGGAAGCCACCTGTCCGTCGAGCATGCGGATTCCATAGTGGACGCGGTGACCGAGCGATGCTGCTTCGCGGAGCAGCCGTGTTTCACGTGGTTTCATGACGATGTCGGCCACAACGCTGCCCGATGGCAGAAGGTGCGGCCGGAACGGCAACGGATCATCGGGGCGCAGCCCGAGCGGCGTGGCGTTCACGACGATGTCGGCACCGTCCAGATCCGGTTCGGTCGAGGTGGCGGTCATGCCCGGCCAGTGCGTGTCCAGGCGCGAGCGGAGCCCGCCCAGCTTCGCGACGTCCAGGTCGCATACCGACAGCCGCTCGACGCCGGCGGCCAGCAGCGCCGCTGCGATGGCGCTCCCCGCACCACCCGCGCCGACCAGCGCAACCCGCCTGTCCTTCGGGTCGTGACCCGCGTCCACGAGGCCCGCCACGAAGCCCGTGCCGTCGAAGTTCTCCGCGTACCAGCTGTCGTCGGATTCCCGCCTGAGCGCGTTGACGCTGCCGGTGATTTCCACCATCGGGCTGCACCGGTCGGCGAGCAGGCGAGCCGCCGCCTTGTGCGGCACCGTGACGAATATGCCGTCGACGTTGCCGATGCACCGAAGTCCGCCGAAGATCCGGTCAAAGTCCTCCGGCCGGGCGTGCACGGGAACCAGCGCCGCGTCGAGTCCCAGTCGCGCGAAAAGCGGATTCAGCAGCCCGGGCGACT
Organism: Streptomyces sp. NPDC059850; assembly: GCF_042731515.1. NCBI lineage: Bacteria > Bacillati > Actinomycetota > Actinomycetes > Kitasatosporales > Streptomycetaceae > Streptomyces > Streptomyces sp. NPDC059850. The sequence goes on along the minus strand of NZ_JBHWJI010000019.1, from coordinate 9,755 downwards.
GGACCTGAGCGACGGGATCACCGAGGACGACATACAGGCGCGTGGTGCCGCTGATGGGGATTCCAGAAGTTCCAGTCATAGCAGCCTTTCCAAGCCGGTCCCGCCGCCACGGGGTCACCAACCTCCCGCCCCGCAACAACTAGCGCGAACACTCAGCCGCGGAGCATTTCCGCGACGAAATAGGCGAGTTCGATGGACTGGTCGGTGTTGAGACGCGGGTCGCAGGCGGTGCGATAACGGGTAGGCAGTTCGGTTTCGGCGATACCCGTGGAGCCGCCGAGGCATTCCGTTACGTCCTCGCCGGTCACCTCGACGTGGATGCCGCCAGGATGGGTGCCCAGCCGCCGGTGCACCTCGAAGAACCCCGCGATCTCGTCGACCACTTCGGTGAGGTGGCGGGTCTTGTACCCGTTCCGCGACGTCCGGGTGTTGCCGTGCATCGGGTCGCACTGCCAGATCACCTGGTGGCCGGAGGCGGTGACCTTCTCCACGATCGGCGGGAGGGCGTCGCGGACCCGGCCGTGCCCCATGCGGCTGACCAGCGTCAGCCGCCCCGGTGTGCGGTGTGGGTCGAGGCGCCGCACGTAGTCAACGGCCTGCTCCGGGGTGATGCTCGGACCGATCTTGAGGCCGATCGGGTTCGACAGGAGCTCCGCGAACGCGACATGGGCCCCGTCGAGCTGGCGGGTGCGCTCGCCGATCCACGGAAAGTGCGCCAGCCCGCTCGACAGTCGGGGCTCCGGACCGCTGGTGTCCACCCACAGCACGGCCCGCTCGTAGTCGAGGAGGAGCATCTCGTGGCTGACGAAGACCTCGCTCTCGCGGTCGTCCGCGACATGCGGCCCTTCGCCGATCTCCTCGGGCAGCCCGGTGTGCCGGGCTCCGGTGGACGAGGTGTGGACGAGGTCCCGGTGCATCGTATGAGGTTCGGACAGGCCGCCCGCGCAGAGCTTGCGCACCAGGTCCATCGCGTTGGAGGCGTTGGTGTGGGCCCACAGCATTCGAGCAGGGTCCGGCGTCCTCGCGGCGGCCGTGGGCTCCGAGGAGTTCACGATGTCGCCCCGGTAGACCGGCAGCCCCAGTGCGTCGACGGCGTTGGAACGCGGCTTGGCGTACTGCCCGGCCATCCGGGCGATCTTGACCACCGGCATGCCTGCCGCGTCGGCGAGCATGCCGGCCATCCGCAGCAGCACCCGCAGATTGGCCCGCAGGTGGGACTCGGTGTTCTCCGCGAAGGTCTCGGCGCAGTCACCGCCCTGGAGCAGGAACGCCTCGCCGCGGGCGACCGACGCGAGCCGGTCGGACAGCCACGCCGTCTCGTGCGGCGCCACGATCGGCTTGGCCCCGTGCAGCAGCCGGACGATGGCGCTCGCCCGCGCCGGGTCCGGCCACTGCGGCTGCTGCGCGGCCGGCCGGGCCAGCGCCGAGCTGAGCCTGCTGGCCAGCAGGCGGGTGTGGGCCGGGCCGACGGGATCGGACTGGGGCCGGAATCGCCTCATGTCGTTGCCGCATCGGTCTTCGGGATCGCTACGAGTTCTGCCAGATGCTCGCGGGGCATCTGGTCGAGGACACGGATGACCACGTCCTGCGGCACGTCGCGCACCAGCTCCGCGCCCGCGGGCCCGTCCAGGACGAAGGCGAGTCCGGTGCTCACCTTCTTGTCCCGCCGCATATGTCGGGTGAGGACGGCAGGTTCGACGCCGACCGGCAGGGCGGTGGGCAGGCCGTAGTGGCGGACGACCGCCAGGTGTTCGTCCACCCTCGCCTGGCCGATGCGGCCCAACGCCCCCGCCAGCGGCAGCCCGCGCAGGTCCGTCGCGCCGATGAAGTGGCGGCGGGCGATCTCGTCGAGACCGTTGAGCATCTCCCGCCGCGGCAGGGTCGACAGGTGGTCCGTGTCGCACAGCACCGCACTGGGCTGCCAGAACGCGCCGACCAGGTTCTTGCTCGCGGGCAGGTTCACCGCCGTCTTCGGCACACCGGTGTCGGGCACCCAATCCTCCGGACGGGCCGACACGACGACGGCCCGCTTGGCGCCGAGCCGTTGGACGACCTCGGCAAGCGACGTACGCACCCCGGGGCCGATCAGCACGTCGTACGAACGATCCCTGAGGCGCACCGAAACTGTTCTCCTCATGCGGCTCTGCCTTTCAGGTGTGTCCCGGTCGCCCGGAAGAATCGTGGCCACCGAACCGGCCGCCAATCGGTAAAACCATGGGGAGGACCCGTGATTCGCACCCATCGCGCCTCGATGCCTTGGAACTCCCGGGATGCGGGCGGCGAGCGAGGTGTGAATTCAGCGGACCTCACCTGAGAGGATGCTGGAGATCAGCTTCCGGTGCTCCTCGTCATCCTTGATCGTGCGCACCTCCTCGCGGCCGTCGCGGACCGTCAGGTACCGCCGTCCTTTCAGCACGACCTGACCGTTGTCCAAAGCCCGGCCGCACAGGACGTCTTGACCGTCATGCGCCCTGGTGTCCGCCTCGATCTCCCGGAACAGGCGGTCCGTTCCCCGCGCGATCGGGCACGCTTCGGACTCTTCGGCCGCGTACTCCCGGTTGAGGTGGTTCTCCAGTTCCCGCCAGTCGCTCCACTGCCGGGACTCCGTCGTGAAGGTGAAGACGACGCTCCACCGGCTGACCCGGCCGCGGCGTTGCAGAGCGATCCCGAATTCGTGGTCGACCAGCCGGTATTGGCACCCGTACTGGGACTGCACCGCGTCGGAGATCAGCAGCGGCTCGATGAAGGACGGGCCCGGGTAGCCGACGTCCACGAGCCATTCGGCACCGTCCAGGGCAACGCGGTTGAGCATGTGTTCGACGTCGAGCCCAAAGCTCTCCCGGCCTTCGGCGGTGCTGCCTGCCAGCAGCGTGACGTCGTAGCCGAGCTCGCGGAGCAGCCGGTGGAACAGCCGGGCCAGCTGGAAGCACGTGCCGCCCTGCCCGTCGACGACGGTCGTCTCGAACATGGCGTCCTCGTCGATGTCGACGAGCCGTATCCCGTCCCGGAGATCCTGGGCGGCACCGCTGTACGGCAGCGCCATGAGGTGGTTTTTGTGCAGCTTCCGCAATGTCTCGATATCCAGGCCGGTCCCCCCGGCGCAGCCGATCCGTTGCAGGTAGGTGCTCACGTCGAACACGTCATCAACTTCTTTCAGACAGAGATGGCAACTTGGGTCGTGGCCTGCTCGCCGCACATCTGCTCGTGCAGATGCGCGGCGAGCATCCCTGGCGTCGGATGGTCGAAGACCAGGTTGGGTGCGAGTTTCCGTTCGGTCATGGTGCGGAGCCGGTTGCGGAGCTCGATGGCGGTGAGGGAGTCGAAACCGATCTCGAAGAGCCCTTGGTCCGCGCCGATGGGATACGTCGCGCTGTAGCCCAGAACGGCGGCCACCTGAGCCCGCACCAGGTCGAGCAGGACCTTCGCCTGCTCGGCGGCGGGCAGTCCGGCCAGCCGGTCGGCCAGCCCGCGCTCGTCGCCGGCGCTCACGGCGTGCGCCTGCTGCCTGCCCACCCGGACCAGGCCGCGCAGCATGTGCGGCACGCCGCCACCCGCTGCTCCGGCACGCACCTCCCGCAGGTCCAGCTTGGCAGGCACCAGCAGCGCCCGCCCGGACCCGACGGCGGCATCGAACAGGGCCATGCCCTCCGCCGGAGTCATCGCCAGAAGTCCGCCGCGCCGGCTCATCCGGGTCTTGGTGAGGTCGTCGATGCCGGCCGCCATGCCGGTGGTCTGCTCCCACAGGCCCCAGGCAAGCGACAGACCCGGCAGGCCCGCCGTCCGGCGACTGGCCATCAACCCTTCCAGGAACGCGTTCGCCGCCGCGTAGCTGCCGCTGCCCGCACCCATGAACACAGCCGAGACCGACGAGTAGGCAACGAACGCATCGAGGTCCAGGCCGCGGGTCAGCTCATCGAGGTTACGCACCGCGTCCACCTTCGGCGCGAACACCGCGGCCAACCGCTCCGGGGTCAACGTCCCGATCACCCCGTCGTCGGTCACACCGGCCGTATGCACGACACCGGTGAGGCGGTGCTCCGCGGGCACCGATGCCAGCAGGTCCGCCACCTGGTCCCGGTCGGACACGTCGCAGGCGACCACGGACACCGCCGCGCCCTGCTCGGTGAGCTCGGCGACCAGCTCCTCCGCGCCCTCAGCGTTCGGGCCGCGCCGGCTGACGAGCATCAGGTGACGCACGCCGTGCTCAGCGACCAGATGCCGGGCGACCAAGCCACCCAACGACCCGGTGCCGCCCGTGACCAGGACAGTCCCTTCCGGACCGAACACGGCGGGAACGTCCGGGCCGCGACCGGTGGTGCGGGCGAGCCGCGGGACGAAGAGGGTCGTTGCGCGCAGTGCGATCTGCGGTTCACCGCTGGCCAGCACCAAGCCCAGCGCCGGTTCCACGCCGGCGGGATCCGCGGGATCGGCGTCGAACAGGATGATCCGGTCAGGGTTCTCCGCCTGGGCGGCGCGGACCAGACCCCACACCGCCGCGGCGGCCGGGTCGGTCACCGCGTCCGCACCACCGGCGGGCACCGCGCCGCGGGTCACCACCGCCAGCCGCGACTCCTCCAGCCCGTCCCCGGCCAGCCAGCACTGCACCACGTCCAGTACCCGGCAGGTCAACGCCAGCGCCGCGTCGTCCCCGTCACCGCTGACGGCGTCCAAGACCGCCAATGCCGGGGCTGCTGCCCCGGATTCGACGTCGTCGGCCAGGGTCGCGACCTCTTCCGCGGTGGCCACCGGCACCCACGACGGCACGTCCGCCGCCGAAGCCGAGGGCAGCTCGGTCCAGTCCACCTGAAACAACGAGTTGGCGCGCGCCGTGTCCGCCGCCGTCGCCAGCTGCTCCGGGGACACCGTCCGGCTCACCAGCGAGTCCAACGTCACGACCAGGCCGCCGGCCTCGTCCACCGCCTCCAGCGACAGTGCGTCGGGCGCGGGCCTGCCAACGCGCACCCGCAACGCCGAAGCACCGGCCGCGTGCAGCTCCAGCCCGTTCCACGCGAACGGCAGCCGCAGCTCACCTCGGGCGTTGCTGTCGGCTGCCCTGGCGACTGCCACGGCGTTCAGCATGATCGAGTGCAGGGCCGCATCCAGCAGCGCCGGGTGGATTCCGAAGCCGCCCGCTTCCTCGCGCTGGTCCTCGGGCAGGACGACCTCTGCGAAGACGTCGTCGCCTCGCCGCCACAGCTCCCGCACGCCCCGGAACGACGGACCGTACGCGTACCCGTCGTCCGCGAGGACTGCGTAGCCGCTGCCGATGTCCACGGGCTCCGCGCCGGGCGGCGGCCAGGCGGCGAAGTCGAACCTGGCGCTACCGCGGCCCCACTGAACCGTGGGCGACAGCACGCCGGTGGCGTGCCGCGTCCACGCGTCCGCGCCGCCCTCTCCGGTGGCGTCCTCGCGCTGGGAGTACACATCCACCGTGCGCGAACCGCTCTCCCCCGGTCCACCTACCGCGACCTGCACCCGCACGCCGCCGCGCTCGGGCACCACCAACGGCGCCTCGATCACCAACTCCTCCAGCACCGAACACCCGGCCTCATCACCGGCCCGCACCGCCAGCTCCACCAAGCCGGTGCCCGGAACGATCACAACGCCGCTGACGGCGTGATCGGCAAGCCACGGGTGGGACCGCAACGACAAGCGGGAGGTGAACACCAGACCATCGGACTGCGGCAACCGCACCACCGCACCCAGCAGCGGATGATCAGCTCCGGCCAGCCCCAACGACGTCGCGTCGGTCGCCGATTCGCCCGACCGCAACCAATAGTGATGGTGGTCGAAGGCGTAGGTCGGCAGGTCGACGCGTCCGGTCCGTACAGCTGGCAGGACACCGCTCCAGTCCACGGGGACGCCGCGAACGAACAGTTCGGCCATCGACGTCAGCAGCCGCCGCAGGCCACCGTCGTCACGCCGCAACGACCCGACCGTCACCACATCGGCCTCGGCGTCGGCGGCGATCTCGGTGACGGGCTGGATCAAGACCGGGTGCGCACTGATCTCCACGAACACCCGGTGCCCCTGCTCCAACAGATCCTGCACCGCCGGGCCGAAACGCACCTGCTGCCGCAGATTGCGGTACCAGTACTCGGTGCCGACAACTTCGGCGTCCTGCACCCAGCCGCCGTTCACGGTCGAGTAGAACCGCACCGTCGGCGGGTGCGCGGTGATCCCCACCAGCGCCTCGGCGAGCGTGTCCTGGATGTCCTCGACGTGCCGCGTGTGCGAGGCGTAGTCCACCGCGACCCGCCGCACCCGAACACCTCGTGCGGACAGGGATTCCAGCGCCTGGTCCAACGCCTCGGCATCCCCGGCGATCACCACCGAGGCAGGGCCGTTGATCGCGGCCACTTCCACCCGGCCCGCCCACGGCTCCAGGTGCACGGCGAGGTCGTCCGCGGCCAGGGCGACGGAGGCCATACCGCCCCGCCCGGAAAGCTCCGCGGCGATGGCCTGGCTGCGCAATGCCACCACCCGCGCCGCATCCTCCAACGACAGGGCACCGGCCACGCAGGCCGCGGCGATCTCTCCTTGGGAGTGGCCAACGACAGCGTCCGGACGCACACCCAGCGACCGCCACACCGCGGCCAAGCCCACCATCACCGCAAAACTGGCCGGCTGAACGACATCAACCCGTTCCAGCAGCTCGGGTTCTGCCTCGCCGCGCAGCACATCCAGCAGGGACCAGTCGACCCACGGCTGCAACGCCGCCGCGCACTCGGTGATCCGCTCTGCGAAGTCCGGCGAGGAGTCCAGCAGCTCGCGGCCCATCCCGGCCCACTGCGAACCCTGACCCGGGAACACCCATACGACCTTGCCCGGCACACCCGCATTGCCGGTCACCACACCGGCCGTGGTCTCGCCGCGCGCCAAGGCACCCAGCCCGGCCAGTGCTTCCTCCGCAGAGCTCGCGAGAACCACCGCGCGCTCACCGAACATCGCACGGTCCGACACCAACGCCCCGGCCACACCCGCCAGCGGCGCCTCGCCGATGAAGGCCGCCAGCCGACCGGCCTGACCCGCCAACGAACCAACGCTGCGAGCTGACACCACCAACGGCACCACACCTGGCAACGGCTCCGCCGAGACGGGCCGCTCCTCCTCGGCGGACGCCTCCTCCAAGATCAGATGCGCGTTCGTCCCGCTGATCCCGAACGAAGAGACACCGGCTCGGCGCGGATGGCCGTTGACCGGCCAGTCCCGGGGCTCGGTCAGCAATTCCAGCGCACCCGCGGACCAGTCCACCTGACTCGTGGGCTCGTCCACGTGCAGCGTGGGAGGCATAACGCCGTGCCGCAGAGCCTGCACCACTTTGATCACGCTCGCCACACCGGCAGCCGCCTGCGTGTGACCGATGTTCGACTTCAACGACCCCAACCACAACGGACGCCCCGGATCCCGGTCCTGCCCATAAGTGGCCAGGAGCGCCTGCGCCTCAATCGGATCGCCCAACGCCGTGCCGGTTCCGTGACCCTCCACAACGTCCACATCGGAGGAAGCGAGTCCGGCGTTTGCCAGCGCACTACGGATCACCCGCTGCTGGGACGGGCCATTCGGCGCGGTCAAGCCGTTGGAGGCGCCGTCCTGATTCACCGCGCTACCACGCAACACCGCCAACACCCGGTGCCCACGCTCCCGCGCAACCGACAACCGCTCCAGCACCACCAAACCGACACCCTCGGCCCAGGCGGTGCCATCGGCGCCGTCCGCGTACGCCTTGCACCGCCCATCCCCGGCCAGTCCCCGCTGCCGGGAGAACTCCACGAACGAGGTCGGCGTCGCCATCACCGTCACGCCGCCGGCCAGCGCCATCGAGCACTCACCTTGCCGAAGTGCTTGCGCGGCAAGGTGAATGGCCACCAACGACGACGAACACGCCGTGTCGATCGTCACCGCGGGCCCCTCGAAACCGAACACATAGGACACCCGGCCCGACGCCACACTCGACGCCGAACCGGTGGTCGTGAAACCCTCCAACTCCGGTACGGCAGCGCCCATCCCGTAGCCCTGACTGGCCACACCGGCGAATACGCCGGCATCGATTCCCTTCAACGAAGTCGGGTCGATGCCCGCCCGTTCCAGCGCCTCCCACGATGCCTCCAGCAGCAACCGCTGCTGCGGATCCATCGCCAATGCCTCACGCGGCGAGATCCCGAAGAACCTCGGGTCGAAAAGCCCGGCGCCTTCGAGGAAACCACCTTGGCTCGTGTACGAAGTGCCCGCACTGTCCGGGTCCGGATCGAACAGACCGTCCAGAGGCCAGCCCCGGTCGTCGGGGAACGGAGACATCCCGTCTCGGCCTTGGTGCACCATCCGCCACAGATCTTCCGGCCCCGCGACACCGCCCGGCAGTCGGCACGACATTCCCACGATCGCGATCGGCTCATCGGGATCGGCGGCAACCGCCGCGACCGCGCCGGGAGCGCCAGACACCGTGTCGCCCAGCTCGTCGCGCAGATATCGGGCGAGTGCCTGGGGGCTCGGGTAGTCGAAAACCAGCGTCGCGGGCAGCTTCAACCCCGTCTCCGCGCGCAACCGGTTGCGCAACTCCACCGACGTCAACGAATCAAACCCAGCATCCTTGAACGCCACATTCGCCCGAACACCCTCCACTTCGGAGTGCCCAAGCACCACCGCGACCTGACCACGAACCAGGTCCAGCAGCAGAGCCTCCTGCTCCGCCACGGCCAGACCCGCCAGCCTGCGGACCAGCCCACGATCCTCCGCGGACGCCGCCCGCGCCTGCTGCCTACCCGCCCGAACCAGACCACGCAGCAGGTGCGGGACTTCCGCGCCTGCCGACGCGCCCGCACGTGCCGCCCGCGGATCCAGTTTGATCGGCACGAGCAGCGCCTGGTCCGCGTGCAGGCCGGTGTCGAACATGTCCAGGCCCTCTGCGGGCGTGATCGCCTGTATGCCATCACGGCTTGCCCGCGCCTGGTCAACATCGTCCAGGTGAGCGGTCATTCCGGCGGTCTGCTCCCACAGACCCCAGGCCAGCGACAGTCCCGGGAGGCCCGCCGCCCGACGATGGGCCATCAACCCGTCCAGGAACGCGTTCGCCGCCGCGTAGTTGCCCTGCCCGGCAGACCCGAACACCCCTGAGGCCGACGAGAACACGACGAACGCGTCGAGGTCCATCCCGCGGGTCAGCTCGTCCAGGTGCCGCACCGCGTCCACCTTCGGGCCGAACACCCCGGCAAGCCGCTCCGGGGTCAACGCCCCGATCACCCCGTCATCCAGCACACCCGCCGTGTGCACCACACCGGTCAACCGGTGCTCACCGGCCACGGATGCCAGCAGGTCCGCCACCTGGTCCCGGTCGGACACATCGCAGGCGGCCACCGACACCTGTGCGCCCTGCTCGGTGAGCTCGGCGACCAACTCCGTCACACCCTCGGCATCCCGGCCCCGCCGACTGGCCAGCACCAAATGCCGCACACCGTGCCCACTCACCAAATGCCGGGCTACGAGACCGCCCAGCGAACCAGCACCTGAGACCAACACCGTCCCGTCTGGACCGAACACGGCGGGAACGTCCGGAGCCTGATCGCCGACGCGGGCGAGGCGCGGTACCGAAAAGGTCGTCCCCCGCACGGCAAGCTGCGGCTCGCCGCTCGCCAGCACTGACCCCAAGACCGCTTCCGGCCTGTCTTCGGTCGCTGGGTCGAGGTCCAGCAGGATGATCCGGTCCGGGTTCTCGGCCTGAGCGGCACGTACCAAACCCCACACCGCCGCGGCGGCCG
>NZ_JBHWJI010000018.1:139773-172878 GCF_042731515.1 Streptomyces sp. NPDC059850 | reverse complement strand
ACGCCCGGTTACATTCCGAACCCGGAAGCTAAGCCTTTCAGCGCCGATGGTACTGCAGGGGGGACCCTGTGGGAGAGTAGGACGCCGCCGAACAAATATTGGAGAGAGGCCTGTCGGAACTTCGGTTCCCGACAGGCCTCTCTTTTTGTTGTGTTGCGGGCCACTCGGTGTTCATGTTGCCTGGGCAACATGCCGTTCATGGGGACTCCAACGGATGAGCTGTGGCGTGAGTTGACCCGGGCGGGCGTACGGCCGGGCGACGAGGTGATCGTGCCGTCCTACGGCACACCCGAAGCGGCGGAAGCGGTGCTCCTCGCCGGCGCACGGCCGGTGTTCGCGGACATCGACGCCCAGACCTTCTGCATACATCCAGACGCGGTCGCCGCGGCGCTCACGCCCCGGACCGCTGCCATCGTGGCCATACACACCTTCGGACACCCGGCCGACATGGCGCGTCTCACCGAGCTGGGCCAGCGCCACGGCGTGCTGGTGATCGGACACGGCGCGGTATGCGAGCCGGTCGGCGAGATCCTGCGCCGACAGGCCAATGCCGCCTATCTGAACGGAAAGTTGCGCGGAGTCGTCACTCCCGCGGCCAAGCCCGGCATGGAACACACCTATCAGCAGTACGTCGTGAGGGTCCCGGGCAATGGACGCCCGGACCGGGACGCGTTCGCCCGTACGCTGCGTTCTCGCGGCGTCGTGTGCCACGTGCCCATTCAGACCCCGGCACACCGCACAGCGCGCTTCCGGCGCGATCTGTGGCTCGGGGAGACGGAGCGGGCGGCCGACGAATGCCTCGCCCTTCCTGTCGACCCCGCCATGTCCCGGCGGGAGTTGCAGCGCGTGGTCTCGGCCTGCAACGCACTGGGAGGCCTGTTGCAGTCAGCGGCCTGAGCGGTCGAAGGGGCGGGTGGTCGAGAGCGCACTCGAGTTCGGGTATGATCTATCCCGTTGCCGCGCCCCAATAGCTCAGTCGGCAGAGCGTCTCCATGGTAAGGAGAAGGTCTACGGTTCGATTCCGTATTGGGGCTCTCCTGCGAAAGGCCCCCGCCAACCGGCGGGGGCCTTCGTCATGTTGAGACTCGTCATATGGAAAAGGGCCGGGGCACCGATGGTGCCCCGGCCGTCATCGTCAGCCCGTGGTGATCAGGCGTCCTGCTTCTCGGGGACGCGCATCGCGAGGATCGCCATGTCGTCGGACGGCGGCTCCGCCGCGAAGCGCTCGACCGCGCGCAACACCCGGGCGGCCACCGCTCCCGCAGTGAGTCCGGTGCAGGTGGTGAGCACGTCGACCAGGCCGTCGTCGCCGAGCATCCTGGTGCCCTCGCGCCGCTCCGTCACCCCGTCGGTGACGCACAGCAGGACGTCGCCGGGGTCCAGGGTCACCGTCTGCTCGTACAGCTCCAGGTCGTCCATGACGCCGAGCAGCGGCTGCGGTTCGGCGGCCGCCTCGATGGAGCCGTCCTGGCGCAGCCGGAGCGGCAGCGGATGGCCCGCGCAGACGACCTTGAGCACCGCGCCGCCGTCCTGCTGCGGCCACAGCTCCCCGTAGAGGAGGGTGAGGAAGCGGCTGCGGGCGCCCTCGTCGAGGATCGCCGCGTTGAGCCGCTCCAGGACCGCCGGGCCGCCGAAGCCCTCGCGGGCGAGCAGCCGCAGCGCGTGCCGGGCGAGACCGGTGACCGCGGCGGCCTCCGGTCCGGTGCCGCAGACGTCGCCGATGGCGAAGCCGTACGCGCCGTCGCGGATCGGGAAGAGGTCGTAGAAGTCACCGCCGACCTCGTTGCCCTCGCCCGCAGCCCGGTAGATGACCTCGACCTCGACGCCCGGGACCTCGGGCTGCTCGGGCGGCAGCAGACTGCGCTGCAGGGACTGGCTGATGGCGGTGCGCTCCGAGTAGAGCCGAGCGTTGTCGAGTGCGAGCGCCGCCCGGCGCGACAGGTCCTCGGCCAGCTCCAGGTTCTCCTGGCGGAAGTGCTCGTCGGTGGGCTTGCCGAGGGTGAGCATGCCGATGACACGGTTACGGGCCACCAGCGGCAGCACGACCGTCTCTCCGCCCACAGCCGACGCGGTCGCGAGCGAGGCGCCCGGGCCCGAGGAGGGCCGGGCGGAGTCGCCGAGGCTGAGGCTGCGCAGCGAGGTGCGCAGCGCGGCCGCGTGGGCCGCCTCGTAGGGGCCGGTCCAGCCGCGCGCGCCGCCGGTGGGCACCTGCTCCGGTGGGTCGATCTTGGTGAGCAGGGCCTTGAGCCCGTCGATCCGGTCCTCGTCCTCATGCAGGACGTACGACAGCTCCGGGTCGGACGCCTGGTCGGCGACCGTATAGACGGCGCACCAGCTGGCCAGGGTCGGGACCGTCATCTGTGCCATGAGCGCCAGTGTCTGGTCGCGGTCGAGCGTGCCAGCGAGCAGATCGGACGCCTCGACGAGGAACGACAGGGAGCCCCGGCGCAGCCGCTCCAGCTCGGTGAGGCGGGCGCGTTCGACGGCGAGCGCGATGCGGTCGGCGGCGAACTGGAGCCGCAGCGCCTCCTCGTTGCTGTAGCGGCCGGGGGCCTCGGCGGCGACGCCGAGTGAGCCGGTCAGCCGGCCCTCGACCTTGAGCGGGACGGTGACGACCGAGCGCATACCGGTGTTGACGAGCAGGGGCACCGCGCCGGGCACGGCGGACAGGTCCTCGTGGACGGCGGGCATCCGGGCCGACCCGTAGCGCCCGGTGCCCGCTTCGACGGGCACGCGGGCGAACCGCTGCCGGGCGGACGGTAGCCCGGTGGAGGCGCGCACCTCCAGCTCGGTCTCGTCGTCGGTGGCGAGCAGCAGATAGGCGGCGTCCCCGTCGAGCATGTCACGGGCGCGTTCGACGGTGCGCTGGAGGAGCCCGTCGAGGTCGTCGGGGGCGGGGGAGCCGATGAAGACCTCGAAGGCGTCGCTGGCCGGACCGCGCTCGGAGGAGTCGGAGGTGTCGGCCGCGGCGGCGCGCATCGGGCTCTGCAGCACGGCGCGCTCGCGCTCGCGGACCAGCAGGCAGACGGTGGAGGGATCACCGTCGGCGTCGCGGATGCGCAGGTGGGAGGCGTAGACGGGGGAGACCCGGCCGTCGGCGCCGCGGATGCCGTACGAGCCCTCCCAGCGGGAGAGCCGGAGCGCCTCGGCGACACCGGTGCTGGTGCCGGGGGTGTGCGGCCAGGCGGCGAGATCGGTGAGCGGCTTGCCGACGATCTGTTCCGGGCTGTAGCCGAACACTTCCTGAGCGTCGTCGTTCCAGGCGCTGATGAGGCCGTCGCTGTCGACCTGGACGACCGCGACCCGGACCCGGGAGTCGGCGATCGGCAGGGCGCTGGAGGGCAGCGCGGGCCCGGCGGCCCGGGTGCCCGCCGGCCGTTCGGGAAAGTCGAGCTGGAACCAGACCTGCTTGTGGGTGGCCGAGTACTCGACACCCCAGCGTGCGGCGAGTGCGGCGCACAGTAGCAAACCACGGCCGCCTTCGCGATCTGGGCTGCCGAAATGGTGGCCGCCGTTGCTCTGGAGCGGAACTTCTCGTTCGGGGTAACGATCGGCGACCTCGACGCGGACCCCGGTGTCCGCGCGGATGCACACGACATCGGCGGTGGTACCGGCGTGCACCACCGCGTTGGTGACGAGTTCGCTGGTGAGGACGACGGCGTCGTCCACGATGTCGGTCAGGCCCCAGCCCTGCAGGGTGTCCCGGACAAAGGTGCGGGCGGCGGCGACCGATCGTCCCACCGGATCGAAGGTGGCGGCTGCCCGCGCGGTGATCACAGATCTCCTCATGTGTGTCTCGGTGAACTGCTCACCCATGACGCAGTGCCCCTCCGATGCCTGGCCGGATGCCAGGTTACTTACCTCAACCGCCCCCGCGAATGCCGGTCCGCCGTGATTCCACTCGGAGGGGGCTGGCGCCGGTGTGCGATGCTGCCGAACTGTTATGGCCTGGTTGGGCCATGGTGAAACACTGGGCAAGCTGGAAGAAGAACCCGACGAGGACGGTCAACCCTGCGGGAGGGACACGGTGGAGTCTGGCGCAGCGGCGCGGGGCACGAATACGCGCGCGAAAGGCGGACGGTCCCGGAGCAATGGGACGACCGAAGTGGATACAGCGGCCCTGAATCGGCTGCTGACCGCGATGACGGCGATGCGGGACGGCAACTTCCGCAAGCGGCTGACGGTCTCGGGCGAGGGCGTGATGTCCGAAATCGCCGCGGTCTTCAACGAGGTCGCGGAGCGGAATCTGCAGCTCACGGGTGAGCTGACCCGGGTGCGGCGGGTGGTCGGCCGTGAGGGAAAGCTCACGGAGCGGCTGGAGACCGGGGCCTGTGAGGGGCAGTGGGCGGCGGCTATTGACGCGTCCAACGCCTTGGTGGACGATCTTGTGCGGCCGGTGTCCGAGGTGGGCCGGGTGCTGTCCGCGGTCGCCGAGGGCGACCTGGAGCAGCGCATGGACCTGCGGGCGCAGGGTGCCGACGGGTCGGCGCATCCGCTGCGCGGTGAGTTCCTGAAGGTGGGGCGCACCGTCAACGGGCTGGTGGATCAGCTCTCGGCGTTCACCGACGAGGTGACGAGAGTCGCCAGTGAGGTCGGCACCGAGGGCAAGCTGGGCGGCCAGGCCCGGGTGCGCGGTATGTCGGGTTCGTGGAAGGATCTCACGGAGTCCGTCAACACGATGGCGTCCCGGCTCACCGCTCAGGTGCGGGATATCGCCCTGGTGACGACGGCGGTGGCGAAGGGCGATCTGTCCCGGAAGGTCACGGTTCACGTGTCCGGGGAGATGCTGGAGCTGAAGGAAACCGTCAACACGATGGTGGACCAGCTCTCCTCGTTCGCCGCCGAGGTGACGCGGGTCGCCCGTGAGGTGGGTACCGAGGGTGAACTCGGCGGCCAGGCCAAGGTGCCGGGTGTCGCGGGCGTCTGGAAGGACCTGACCGACTCGGTCAACCTGATGGCCGGGAACCTCACCGCCCAGGTGCGCGGGATCGCCCAGGTCACGACGGCGGTCGCCAACGGTGATCTGTCGCAGAAGGTGACGGTGAGCGCACGCGGCGAGGTCGCGCAGCTGGCCGACACGATCAACACGATGACGGAGACCCTGCGCACCTTCGCGGACGAGGTCACGCGGGTGGCCAGCGAGGTCGGCGCCGAGGGGCTGCTGGGCGGTCAGGCGCAGGTGCCGGGTGCGGCGGGTACGTGGAAGGATCTCACCGATTCGGTGAACACCGCGTTCCGAAACCTCACGGCGCAGGTGCGGGACATCGCGCAGGTGACGACCGCGGTGGCGAACGGCGATCTGTCGCAGAAGGTCACCGTCGACGTGGCCGGCGAGATGCTGGAGCTGAAGAACACCGTCAACACGATGGTGGACCAGCTGCAGTCCTTCGGTGCCGAGGTGACCCGGGTGGCCCGGGAGATCGGTGTCGAGGGTGAGCTGGGCGGTCAGGCGCAGGTGCCGGGTGCGGCGGGTACGTGGAAGGACCTGACCGATTCGGTGAACACGGCCTTCCGTAACCTCACCGGACAGGTGCGCAACATCGCGCAGGTGACGACCGCGGTGGCGAACGGCGATCTGTCGCAGAAGGTCACCGTCGATGTCTCCGGCGAGATGCTCAAGCTGAAGAACACCGTGAACACGATGGTGGACCAGCTCTCCTCGTTCGCCGACCAGGTCACCCGCATGGCGCGGGACGTGGGTACCGAGGGCCGGCTGGGCGGTCAGGCCGAGGTGCAGGGGGTCTCCGGCACCTGGAAGGACCTGACCGACTCCGTCAACTCGATGGCGGGGAACCTGACCTCGCAGGTGCGTTCCATCGCCGAAGTGACCACGGCGGTCGCCCGCGGCGATCTGTCGCAGAAGATCGAGGTGGACGCGCGCGGCGAGATCCTGGAGCTGAAGAACACCATCAACACGATGGTCGACCAGCTCTCCGACTTCGCCGAGCAGGTGACCCGGGTCGCCCGTGAGGTGGGTACGGACGGCCGATTGGGCGGTCAGGCGCAGGTGCCCGGCGTCGCGGGCGTCTGGCGCGATCTGACCGACTCGGTGAACGGCATGGCGGGCAACCTGACCGCCCAGGTCCGTAACATCGCGCAGGTCGCCACGGCGGTCGCGCGCGGTGACCTCTCGCAGAAGATCGACGTCGACGCCCGGGGCGAGATCCTGGAGCTGAAGAACACCCTCAACACGATGGTCGACCAGCTGTCGTCCTTCGCGGAGGAGGTCACCCGGGTCGCCCGCGAGGTGGGCACCGAGGGCCAGTTGGGCGGCCAGGCCGAGGTGCAGGGAGTCTCCGGCACCTGGAAGGACCTGACCCAGTCCGTCAACGGCATGGCCAACAACCTGACGTCCCAGGTGCGTTCGATCGCCGAGGTGACGACGGCGGTCGCCAAGGGCGACCTGTCGAAGAAGATCACGGTGGACGCCAAGGGCGAGATCCTGGAGCTGGTCACCACCGTGAACACGATGGTGGACCAGCTGTCGTCGTTCGCCGAGCAGGTCACCCGGGTGGCCCGTGAGGTGGGTACGGAAGGCCAGTTGGGCGGCCAGGCGCGGGTGCCGGGCGTGACCGGCATCTGGAAGGACCTCAGCAACAACGTGAACCTGATGGCCAATAACCTGACCATCCAGGTGCGCAACATCTCGCAGGTCTCGGCGGCGGTCGCCAACGGCGATCTGACGAAGAAGGTCACGGTAGAGGCGCGCGGCGAGGTCGCGGCGCTGGCCGACACCGTCAACACGATGGTGACGACGCTGTCCTCGTTCGCGGACGAGGTCACCCGGGTGGCGCGCGAGGTGGGCACGGACGGCATCCTGGGCGGTCAGGCGAGGGTGCCGGGCGTCTCGGGTACGTGGAAGGACCTCACCGAGTCCGTGAACTCGATGGCGTCCAACCTGACCGGACAGGTGCGCAACATCGCGATGGTCACCACGGCGATCGCCCAGGGTGATCTGACCAAGAAGATCGACATCGAGGCGCGGGGCGAGATCCTCGAACTCAAGACCACGATCAACACGATGGTGGACCAGCTGTCGTCGTTCGCCGACCAGGTGACCCGGGTGGCCCGTGAGGTGGGCACCGAGGGTCAGCTGGGCGGTCAGGCCCGGGTGCGGGACGTGGCCGGCACCTGGAAGGACCTCACCGAGTCGGTGAACGAGATGGCCGGGAACCTGACCCGTCAGGTGCGCGCCATCGCCGAGGTCGCGACCGCGGTGACCCGCGGCGACCTCAACCTCAAGATCGACGTGGACGCCTCCGGCGAGATCCAGGTCCTCCAGGACCACATCAACACCATGATCGCCAACCTGCGCGAGACCACGCTCGCCAACAAGGAGCAGGACTGGCTGAAGGGCAACCTCGCCCGGATCTCCGGTCTGATGCAGGGACGGCGCGATCTGGAGGACGTCGCCCGGCTGATCATGAGCGAGCTGACCCCGGTGGTCTCCGCCCAGCACGGCGCGTTCTTCCTGGCGGTCCCGATCGGCGACGGCACCGAGGTGGTCGCGGACAGCACCGCCGAGGAGGGCTACGAGCTGCGGCTGATCGGCTCGTACGGCTACTCCATCGGCTCGATGCCCACGTCGTTCCGGCCGGGTGAGACGCTGATCGGCACGGTCGCCGAGGAGAAGCGCGCGATCCTGATCGAGAACGTGCCGCCGGGCTACCTCAAGATCGCCTCAGGGCTCGGTGAGGCGGCCCCGGCGCATGTGATCGTGCTGCCGGTGCTCTTCGAGGGCCAGCTGCTCGGCGTGATCGAGCTGGCCTCGTTCCAGCCCTTCGCGCAGATCCAGAAGGACTTCCTCAACCAGATCGCCGAGATGATCGGCACCAGCGTCAACACCATCAGCGTCAACACCAAGACCGAGGTGCTGCTCAAGCAGTCCCAGGAGCTGACCGAGCAGCTGCGGGAGCGGTCGGCCGAGCTGGAGAACCGGCAGAAGGCGCTCCAGTCGTCCAACGCGGAGCTGGAGGAGAAGTCGGAGCGGCTGGCCCGGCAGAACCGCGACATCGAGGTCAAGAACACCGAGATCGAGGAGGCCCGGCAGGTCCTGGAGGAGCGCGCCGAGCAGCTCGCGGTCTCGATGCGCTACAAGAGCGAGTTCCTGGCGAACATGTCGCACGAGCTGCGCACACCGCTCAACTCGCTGCTGATCCTCGCCAAGCTGCTCGCGGACAACGCCGAGGGCAATCTGTCGCCGAAGCAGGTGGAGTTCGCCGAGACGATCCACGGCGCCGGTTCCGACCTGCTGCAGCTGATCAACGACATCCTCGACCTGTCGAAGGTCGAGGCGGGCAAGATGGACGTCAGCCCGACGCGCATCGCCCTGGTCCAGCTCGTCGACTACGTGGAGGCGACGTTCCGGCCGCTGACTGCCGAGAAGGGCCTGGACTTCTCCGTCCGGGTCTCGCCGGAGCTTCCGGCGACGCTGCACACCGACGAGCAGCGGCTGCTGCAGGTGCTCCGTAACCTGCTGTCCAACGCGGTGAAGTTCACCGACGGCGGCGCGGTGGAGCTGGTCATCAGGCCCGCCGGGGTGGACGTGCCCAACGCCATCCGGGAACAGCTGCTGGAACACGGCGCGTTGCGGGAGCCGGATGCCGACATGATCGCCTTCTCGGTCACCGACACCGGTATCGGCATCGCCGCGAGCAAGATGCGGGTCATCTTCGAGGCGTTCAAGCAGGCCGACGGGACCACCAGCAGGAAGTACGGCGGCACCGGCCTCGGCCTGTCCATCAGCCGGGAGATCGCCCGGCTGCTCGGCGGTGAGATCCACGCGGCCAGTGAGCCGGGCCGCGGCTCGACGTTCACGCTGTACCTGCCGCTGCACCCCAGCGAGCTGCCGCCGCAGGGCTTCCCGCAGCTCACGCCGGGCAGCGCGGGTCCGCCCGCGCTGGAGGCGTACGACCCGTCCGAGGGCGCGGAGGACGACGAGCCGGGCACCGGGGCGGAGCAGGAGGTCGAGCACGACGTCACCGCCGACGCCACGGCGCAGCGGACCCGCGGGGCCGCCGGGCTCTTCCGGCGGCGTCAGCGGGCCGAGCAGGAGCCGTCACAGGCCTCCGAACCGCAGCCCGCCGCCCCGGAGGTCCGCAGGGACACCGGCCGGAACGGCGGCCGTCCGGGCAGTCGGCAGCCGCAGGCGTCCGAGCCGTGGATGCTGGGCGGCCAGGATCTGGTGGCACCGGAGCCCGCGGGCGGCTTCCACGGTGAGAAGGTGCTCATCGTCGACGACGACATCCGCAACGTCTTCGCGCTCACCAGCGTGCTGGAACAGCACGGCCTGCAGGTGCTCTACGCCGAGAACGGGCGGGAGGGCATCGAAGTCCTGGAGCAGCACGACGATGTGGTGCTCGTCCTGATGGACATCATGATGCCGGAGATGGACGGTTACGCCACGACGGCGGCGATCCGCAGGATGCCGCAGTTCGCCGGGCTGCCCATCATCGCGCTCACCGCGAAGGCGATGAAGGGCGACCGGGAGAAGAGCATCGAGGCGGGCGCGTCGGACTATGTCACCAAGCCTGTCGACACCGATCATCTTCTGACGGTGATGGAGCAGTGGATGTCGGATGAGTGACCAGGTGAAAGGCAGGGGAGTGTCCGATGGGACACCGGATGCCATCGTGGTGTTGACTGACTGTCGCCGAACACGTGTGGGAACGCGGGAATCGGGGAACCTTCTGGTCTCCCGCCGCGTTTCTGCTACGTGCACAGTGACATCGCGGTGACAGGGTGTGGCGAACAGCGGGGTGCGGCTACCATGACCGGCACAAGGACGGGCGACGCAAGGGAGTCGTCCCCTGGGGCGGCGCCCGGTGCTTCCCCCAGCGCATCGAGCTGGGGAGACCCCAAGCCGGGACGAGGAGGACGGGGCATGGTGCAGAAGGCCAAGATCCTCCTGGTCGATGACCGGCCGGAGAATCTGCTGGCGCTGGAGGCCATTCTCTCCGCGCTCGATCAGACCCTGGTGCGGGCATCGTCAGGGGAGGAAGCGCTCAAGGCGCTGCTGACAGACGACTTCGCGGTGATCCTGCTGGACGTCCAGATGCCGGGCATGGACGGTTTCGAGACCGCGGCGCACATCAAGCGGCGGGAGCGGACCCGGGACATCCCGATCATCTTCCTGACCGCGATCAACCACGGGCCGCACCACACCTTCCGCGGGTATGCGGCGGGTGCGGTCGACTACATCTCCAAACCCTTCGATCCGTGGGTGCTCAGAGCGAAGGTCTCGGTCTTCGTCGATCTGTATATGAAGAACTGCCAGCTGCGGGAGCAGGCCTCCCTGCTGCGGCTCCAGTTGGAGGGCGGTCAGCCGGCCGCCGGTGACAAGGAGTCGGCGGGGCTGCTGGCCGAGCTGTCCGCCCGGCTCGCCGCCGTGGAGGAGCAGGCCGAGGCGCTGTCCAAGCAGCTGGACGAGTCGGCCGACGCGGCGGCGGTGGCCACCGCGGCCCATCTGGAGCGCAAGCTCACCGGTCTGCGCCGGGCCCTGGACGCGCTGGAGCCCGGTGCGGGCAGCGGAGCGGGCCAGGTCCCCTCGCAGAACTGAGACCCGCACCGCCGCGTGGCCACCCGGCCGTTGACGTCCTGTCACCCTCCCTTCACCGACCGGCCGGTGTCGCGCCCGGACGCGGCACGGGTGTGACCTCAGTGGCGCCGGATGCCCATGCCATACGTGCTCCGTACGGCGGACGCGGGTAATCTCGCCCCCATGGCCTCTCGTACGTCCGGCAAGGGTTCCCAGAGCACGGCGGGCACCTCGAAGAAGCGCGCCGGGCAGTCCGGAGGCGCGGTGAAGAAGGCGCCCGCGAAGAAGGCGGCGGCCAAGAAGGCGCCCGCCAAGAAGTCCACCGCGCCCGTGAAGAAGGCGGCCCCGAAGAAGAAGGCGGCCGCCAAGGCCCCGCCGCCGCCCGCGCCCAGCCCCACCAGCGGTGTGTACCGCGCGGCGCGCGCCGTCTGGATGGGCCTCGCGCGCGCCGTCGCGGCGATGTTCCGTTCCATAGGGCGCGGCGCGAAGGGGCTCGACCCGGCCCATCGCAAGGACGGCAGCGCGCTGCTGCTGCTCGCCCTGGCCCTGATTGTCGCGGGCGGTACGTGGTCCAGCCTCCAGGGCCCGGTCGGCGATCTGGTCGAGATGCTCGTCACCGGCGCCTTCGGACGTCTGGACCTGGTGGTGCCGATACTCCTGGGCGCCATCGCCGGGCGGCTGTTCCTCCACCCCGAACGCCCCGAGGCCAACGGGCGGATCGTGATCGGCTTGTCGGCGCTGGTGATCGGCGTCCTCGGACAGGTCCACATCGCCTGCGGCGCCCCCGGGCGCGGCCAGGGCGACGCGGCGATCCAGGACGCGGGCGGGCTGATCGGCTGGGCCGTCTCCCGGCCGCTGATCTACGCGATGGGCGATGTGCTGGCCGTACCGCTGCTGGTGCTGCTCACCGTCTTCGGGCTGCTGGTCGTCACCGCGACCCCGGTCGCCGCGATTCCGCAGCGGCTGCGGGCGCTCGGCGTCCGGCTCGGCCTGGTGCGGGACGAGGAGTCGGCGTACGCCGATGACACCGACGCCGGCGAGTACGCCGATGAATGGCGCGAGAAGCCCGCGAGGCGGCCTCGCAGGACCTCGCTGGACAAGGAGGGCCCGGACGCCGCGAGCGCCGCTGAGCAGGCCGAGGAGGAGGCTCTGGGCAAGCGCCGGCGGTCGCGTCGGCAGCCGTCCGGGCAGCTTCCGCTGGACCGCCCCATGGACGCCGTGGACGTGGCGGCCGCCGCGGCCGCCTCGCTCGACGGCGCGGTGCTGCACGGCGTCCAGCCCTCACCGCTCGTCGCCGGGCTCAGCAGCGGCATCTCGGTCGAGCGCGACGACGAGTCCGGTACCGGCGACGTGCCGGGCACGCACGACTCCGGCAAGGCCGCGCCGGTCAAGGGCAAGAAGGGCCGCGCGGACGAGTCCGTCGCGGCGGAGCGGGCCGAGGTCCCCGACCGCACCCGGCGTGCCGTCGAGCCGGGCGAACCGCTGCCGCCGCGTGCCGAGCAGCTGCAGCTCTCCGGCGACATCACCTATTCACTGCCCTCGTTCGACCTCCTGGAGCGCGGCGGCCCCGGCAAGACCCGCAGCGCCGCCAACGACGCCGTGGTGGACTCGCTGTCCAAGGTGTTCTCGGAGTTCAAGGTGGACGCGGCGGTCACCGGGTTCACCCGTGGGCCGACGGTCACCCGCTACGAGGTGGAGCTGGGCCCGGCCGTCAAGGTCGAGCGGATCACGGCGCTGACCAAGAACATCGCCTACGCCGTCGCCAGCCCCGATGTGCGGATCATCAGCCCGATCCCCGGCAAGTCGGCGGTCGGCATCGAAATCCCCAACAGCGACCGCGAGATGGTCAACCTCGGGGACGTGCTGCGCTCGGCCGACTCGACGGGCGAGACGCACCCGATGATCGTCGGGCTCGGCAAGGACGTCGAAGGCGGCTACGTGGCGCACAACCTGGCCACGATGCCGCATGTGCTGGTGGCCGGTGCGACCGGTTCCGGAAAGTCGTCGTGCATCAACTGCCTGATCACGTCGGTCATGGTGCGCGCGACCCCGGACGACGTGCGCATGGTGCTGGTCGACCCCAAGCGCGTGGAGCTGACCGCGTACGAGGGCATTCCGCATCTGATCACACCGATCATCACCAATCCGAAGCGCGCGGCCGAGGCCCTGCAGTGGGTCGTCCGCGAAATGGATCTCCGTTACGACGACCTCGCCGCGTTCGGCTTCCGCCACATCGACGACTTCAACGCGGCGGTGCGTTCCGGAAAGGTGAAGCAGCCCGAGGGCAGCGAGCGGGAACTCAAGCCGTATCCGTATCTGCTGGTGATCGTCGACGAGCTGGCCGACCTGATGATGGTCGCGCCGAGGGACGTCGAGGACTCCATCGTGCGGATCACACAGCTGGCCCGCGCGGCGGGCATCCACCTGGTGCTGGCCACCCAGCGGCCCTCGGTGGACGTCGTCACCGGTCTGATCAAGGCGAACGTGCCCTCGCGGCTCGCCTTCGCCACCTCCTCGCTGGCCGACAGCCGGGTCATCCTGGACCAGCCGGGCGCCGAGAAGCTGATCGGCAAGGGCGACGGACTGTTCCTGCCGATGGGCGCGAACAAGCCGGTCCGGATGCAGGGCGCGTTCGTGACCGAGGCCGAGGTCCAGGCGATCGTCACGCACTGCAAGGAGCAGATGGCGCCGGTCTTCCGGGAGGACGTCACCGTCGGGACGGCGCAGAAGAAGGAGATCGACGAGGACATCGGCGATGATCTCGATCTGCTGTGCCAGGCCGCTGAGCTGGTGGTTTCCACACAATTCGGATCGACGTCGATGCTCCAGCGCAAGCTGCGGGTGGGCTTCGCCAAGGCGGGGCGACTGATGGATCTCATGGAGTCACGCAACGTGGTCGGCCCCAGTGAGGGTTCCAAGGCGCGCGATGTGCTTGTCAAGCCGGACGAATTGGATGGCGTGCTCGCGGTGATCCGCGGGGAGGCTCACTCATAAGGGTATGGCGGGCAACCGTTTCCCCTGCCGAGACGTCAAGTTGAGGGAGGTGGCGGAGTGAGGTCCCGGACCGCAGGTCACAGGACAATCCCGATGGCGGACAAACTCCGTCCTCCCGCTTGCCCGACCCTTTCGCCACACCCCTAGACTGAACCTCCAGCAGGTGGCTACACGCTCGAAAGGCGCCCCCGTGTCCATCGGCAACGCTCTCGAAGACGGCAACTCCCCCGAAGACGACCGGCCTTCCGTCGGTCGCGCCCTCCAGCAGGCCCGCATCGCCGCCGGGCTGACCGTCGACGAGGTCAGTTCCGCCACCCGGGTGCGCGTCCCCATAGTGCAGGGGATCGAGCAGGACGACTTCTCCCGCTGCGGCGGGGATGTGTACGCCCGGGGGCACATTCGTGTGCTCGCGCGTGCCGTCCGGCTCGACCCTGAGGTCTTGATCAACCAATTCGACGCCGAGCACGGCGGCCGGCCCGAGCCGACCCCGGCGGCGCCGCTGTTCGACGCCGAACGGATCCGCCCCGAACCCCGCCGTCCGAACTGGACGGCCGCGATGGTCGCCGCGATCGTCGCCGTCGTCGGATTCGTCGGCTTCACGCTTTTCAGTGGCAACGACAAGAACGACGGCTCCTCGGTCGCCGAGGAGACCGGCTCGGCCAAGCCGACCGCGTCCACCTCCAGCAGTCCCAGCGCGACCCCCAGCAAGTCCGGAGAGCGCAAGCCCGAGCCGTCCGAGAGCGCCATCGCGGGCGTCCCCGCGGACAAGGTCACCGTCAAGCTGACCGCCGAGGACGGACAGAGCTGGATCTCCGCCCAGGACCACAACGGGCGGCTGATGGAAGAGGGCGTGCTGCGGCAGGGCCAGTCCAAGACCTTCAGCGACAGCAAGCGCATCGACCTGGTGCTGGGCAACGCCGGGGCGATCAAGCTCTTCGTGAACGGCAAGGAAGTCAAGAACCTCAGCGACAGCGGCTCGGTTCAGCGCCTGAGCTACACCAAGGGCGATCCCGAAGCGGGCTGACCAGCCCGGCGGCGGGGGTGGGAGACCTGGCAGCGGAGGGCGGGGCTGGGACAAAGTAGTCTGAGCCCATGCCCGAACGCCGCACTGTCGCCCTTGTCACCCTTGGCTGCGCCCGTAACGAGGTGGACTCGGAGGAGCTCGCAGGCCGCTTGGCGGCGGACGGTTGGGAGCTCGTCGAGCAAGCCGCCGACGCCGACGTAGCCGTCGTCAACACCTGCGGTTTCGTCGAGGCCGCCAAGAAGGACTCGGTCGACGCCCTGCTGGAGGCGAACGATCTGAAGGACCACGGCCGCACCCAGGCGGTCGTGGCCGTCGGCTGCATGGCCGAGCGGTACGGCAACGAATTGGCCGAGGCGCTGCCCGAGGCCGACGGGGTGCTCGGCTTCGACGACTACACCGACATCTCCGGCCGCCTGCAGACCATCCTCTCCGGCGGCATCCACGCCTCCCACACCCCTCGCGACCGGCGCAAGCTGCTGCCGATCAGCCCCGCCGAGCGGCAGGACAGCTCCACCGTGGCGCTGCCCGGCCACGCCCAGGACACCCCGCCCGAGGACCTGCCCGCCGGTGTCGCCCCGGCCTCCGGCCCGCGCGCCCCGCTGCGCCGCAGACTCGGGAACAGCCCGGTCGCCTCCGTGAAGCTGGCCTCCGGGTGCGACCGGCGGTGTTCCTTCTGCGCCATCCCGTCCTTCCGCGGCTCGTTCATCTCCCGCCGCCCCTCCGATGTGCTGGGCGAGACCCGGTGGCTGGCCGAGCAGGGTGTGAAGGAGGTCATGCTGGTCTCCGAGAACAACACCTCGTACGGCAAGGACCTGGGCGACATCCGGCTGCTGGAGACGCTGCTGCCCGAGCTGGCCGCGGTGGACGGGATCGAGCGGATCCGGGTCAGCTACCTCCAGCCCGCCGAGATGCGGCCCGGGCTGATCGACGTGCTGACCTCCACCGAGAAGGTCGCCCCGTACTTCGACCTGTCCTTCCAGCACTCCTCGCCCACCGTGCTGCGCCGGATGCGCCGCTTCGGCGACACCGACCGCTTCCTGGAGCTGCTGGAACAGATCAGAGGCAAGGCGCCGCAGGCAGGCGCCCGCTCGAACTTCATCGTCGGCTTCCCCGGCGAGACCGAGGACGACGTGGCCGAGCTGGAGCGTTTCATCAGCGAGGCGCGGCTCGACGCGATCGGCGTCTTCGGGTACTCGGACGAGGACGGCACCGAGGCCGCGGGCTACGAGGAGAAGGTCGACCCGGACGAGGTCGCGGACCGGCTGGAGCACATCTCCCGGCTCGCGGAGGAGCTGACCGCCCAGCGGGCGGACGAGCGGCTCGGCGAGACCGTCGCGGTGCTGGTGGACGAGATCGACGACACCGGTGCCGTGCTGGGCCGGGCCGCCCACCAGGCGCCCGAGACCGACGGTCAGACCGTGCTCCGCACGTCCGCACGGCCGGCTGCCGGACGTATGGTCGAAGCGAAGGTGATCGCGGCGGAGGGAGTGGACCTCGTCGCGGAGCCGCTGGAACCGCTGGAGCAGCGGGGCGGCGGCGTGTCTACCGAGGAGGCGGCCAGATGACAGGCGTCCCGGCCTCCGCCGCGGGGAGCCACCACCGGGCCGCCGCGGCCGCCCGGCCCGCCAGTTTGTGGAACATCGCCAACATCCTCACCATGGCGCGCCTGGTCCTGGTGCCCGGGTTCGTCTTGTTGATGCTCCACAACGGCGGCTACGACCCGGCCTGGCGCGCCTATGCCTGGGCCGCCTTCGCGATCGCCATGATCACCGACCTGTTCGACGGGCATCTGGCCCGCCGGTACAACCTGGTCACCGACTTCGGCAAGATCGCGGACCCCATCGCCGACAAGGCGATCATGGGCGCGGCGCTGATCTGTCTGTCGGCCCTCGGCGATCTGCCGTGGTGGGTGACGGGCGTGATCCTCCTCCGTGAGCTGGGGATCACCCTGATGCGGTTCTGGGTGATCCGGATCGGGGTCATCCCGGCCAGCCGTGGCGGGAAGATGAAGACCCTCGCCCAGGGCGTGGCCGTGGGGATGTACATCCTCGTGCTCACCGGGCCGCTGGCCACACTGCGGTTCTGGGTGATGGCCGTGGCCGTCGCCCTGACCGTCCTCACCGGCCTCGACTACGTACGGCAGGCCCTGGTGCTGCGCCGGGCCGGCCGCGCGGCGGGGAGCGCCGCCGCCGGGGAAGAGCCCGGGCAGGAACCGGCCCGATGAGCGGCGACGAGACGGCGGCCACGACTCCAGCGGGCGAGGTCGGCGCGGCCGACGTCCTGGCGCTGCTGCGGCGGCGCGGGCAGACCCTGGCCGTCGCCGAGTCCCTGACCGGCGGCCTGGTGGCCGCCGAGCTGACCGCCGTGGACGGGGCCTCCCACGCCTTCCGCGGCTCGGTGACCGCGTACGCCACCGACCTCAAGCGCGACCTGCTGGGCGTGGACGGCGCCCTGCTGGCCGAGCGCGGGGCGGTGGACGCGGAGGTCGCCCGGCAGATGGCCCGGGGCGTACGGCGCGCCCTGGGCGCCGACTGGGGGGTGGCGACCACCGGTGTGGCGGGTCCCACATCGCAGGACGGCCAGCCGGTGGGCACCGTCCACGTGGCCGTCGCCGGGCCCTCGAACAGCCCGGCGGCCGAGGCCCTGCGGCTGGAGGGGGACCGCGCCGGAATCCGCGCACAGAGCGTCCGAGCCGTGGTCAAGCTGCTGTTCAGCGAATTGATCGCGACAGCGGGGGCACAGGATACGGAACAACACGACGAATTTTGATGTTTGCAGCCCTGAGTGAACACGACATCGCTCCCCGCACGGGCACAGCCAGAGGCGGTACGGTGGGGCGAGAAGGATCCGGATCCGAGGTCCGAGGAGGGAGCCAGCGATGATTCTGCTCCGTCGCCTGCTGGGTGACGTGCTGCGCCGGCAGCGCCAGCGCCAGGGCCGTACTCTGCGCGAGGTTTCCTCCTCCGCCCGGGTGTCGCTCGGCTATCTGTCAGAGGTCGAGCGCGGGCAGAAGGAAGCCTCGTCCGAGCTGCTGTCGGCGATCTGCGACGCCCTGGACGTACGGATGTCTCAGGTCATGCGCGAGGTCAGCGACGAGCTGTCGCTCGCGGAGCTGGCGGAGTCGGCCACGGCGAGCGAGAAGGTGCCCGCACCGATGCGGCCCATGCTCAATTCGGTGTCCGTCACCTCTGTGACGGGCGTCCCGGACGAGCGGGTGACCATCAAGTCGCCGAAGGAGGCCGTGGACGTCGTGGCGGCCTGACGGCCCGCACGTCAGCGCGCAAGCTCTTTGAGCCCCGGCCGGTAGCGATACCGGCCGGGGCTCGATGTTTGACCGGCGCCTTTCCGGTCACCTGACTGGTGGAGAGGTAATCAAGGGGGGCCAAACGGTCGAACAGGAGGAAGTGGATGTCTGTGGTCAAGAGCCCGCTCGCCGAGGAGAACCTCAAGGTTGTCAGCGACGCTCTGCAGGGCGCCCTCGTCGACCTCGTCGACCTCGCTCTGGTGGGCAAGCAGATCCACTGGACGGTCATCGGACCGCGTTTCCGCACGGTTCACTTCCAGCTCGACGATGTGGTGTCGACGGCCAGGACGCACGCCGACACCGTCGCGGAGCGTGCCTCGGCGCTCGGTATAGCGCCGGACGGACGGGCCGAGACGGTGGCCAAGCAGAGCGCCGTCGGCAACGTCAAGGAGGGCTGGACCCAGGACTCGGACGCCGTGAGGACGCTCGTGGACGCACTGGGGTCCGTGATCTCGCGCATGCGTGAGCGCATCGCCGCGACGGACGAACCGGACCCGGTGACCCAGGACATTCTCATCGGGCTCACCCGGGACCTGGAGAAGCATCACTGGATGTTCCAGGCGGAGAACGTCAACGGACACTGAGCGACGAGACAGGCGGGAGCGGTACTTCCGCTCGCACCCTGTGTGGTCATCGACGGGCAGGGCCCCCGGCCTCCGGCGATGGCCGCACAGTCTGCGAGCTGACGGACGTCGGCTCATGGGTCGGCCGTGGGTGTGCCCCGCTCTGGGTGCGCCCTGCGGTGCGGCTCGGCACACTGGGGGAGCGCGGGGGTCCGACACGCGCTGACGGGCCTCCTGTGCGCCCTCCCGCCGCGTGCGAACAGGCGTCTAGCGTCGCCCGCTAGCGTCGCCCGAAGGAGGCAGCATGGCAGCCGTGGGAGGGGCCGGCACCCTGCGCCGAAGGCCGGTTCGATGGGTGATCGCGCTCGTTCTCGGCGGCCTGTGGTGGTGGTCCGTGCTCCGGCTCGCGGTACAGCCGGACGGGACCGGACCGGTCGAGGGCGCGTTCGCCATCGGCGGCTGGGGGCTGAGCCTGCTGCCCGTGCACTGCGGTCCCTCGCCCCGGCGCGGGGGCGTGCGCGAGCGGCTCACCAGGGCATCGCGACTCCGCCATTCGGGCGCAGGATCTGGCCGGTCGTGAACGCGGAGGCGTCCGAGGCCAGGTACAGGACCGCGTGGGCGACGTCCTCCGGCTCGCCCACCCGCCCCAGCGGTGCGTGACGGATCATGGGTGCCTCGGCGCGTCGCTGCTCCTCGGCGGTGGCGCGCCGCGTCATGGGCGTACGGACCCAGCCGGGGGCGACCGCGTTGACGCGGATGCCGTGGTGTCCCACCTCGGCGGCGAGGGTCCGGGTCAGCTGGACCACGGCGGCCTTGGCGACGCCGTAGCACAGCAGTCCGGGGGTACCGGAGTCGATCGCGCCCGAAGCCATGGTGACGATGGACCCTCCGGCGCCGTGGTCGATCATGGCGCGCGCCGCTTCCTGGCAGCCGTACAGCACGCCCTTGAAGTTGACCGCCAGCACCCGGTCCAGATCGGCCTCCGCGGTCTCCAGGACCGGGCTGCTGTGCATGGTCCCGGCGACGGCGGCCATGACGGCGAGGTGGCCCCCGGCGCGGTTGGCCGCCGTGGCGGCGGCGGAGACGACGGCCGTGACCTGGGCGCGGTCGGTGACGTCGAGCGGGTGGGCGTGGGCGCTGCCGCCGTCTGCGGTGATGTGCTCCGCGGTGCGCCGGGCGCCCTTCTCGTCCAGATCGGCGCAGTGCACGATCGCCCCGGCCGCCGCCAGCAGGACGGCGGTGGCCCGGCCGATGCCGCTCGCGGCGCCGGTGACCAGGGCGGTGCGGCCGGTGAGGTCGTACGCCGTGAGGGCCATGAGCCGACGGTACGACCGAATCTGACGACCCGTCAATTAGTTGGTCAGGTCGGGCGGGCCGGACGGCGGCGGCTCCGGCTGGCACACCGGGCACCAGAAGGTCGTGCGCTCCTGCCCCGCACGCCCCTGGTCCGTGGCGCGCACCGGCGTACCGCAGCGCGGACAGGGCCGCCCCGCGCGGCCGTACACCCACAGCCGCCGGTCGGGGCGGTCGTGCGCCGTGGTGACCCGGGCCCGGCGCGTCCGGTTGGCCTCCAGCAGCCGGTGGGCGAGGGCCACCAGGCGCTCGGGGGACGGGACGCGGCCGATCGGCAGCCAGGGAGAGATCCGCAGCACGAAGCACAGCTCGCACTTGTACACATTGCCGATCCCGGCCAGGTTGCGCTGATCCAGCAGCGCCTCGCCCACCGGCCGGGACGGATCGGCGAGCAGCCGCCGCAGCGCCTCGTCCGGATCCCAGTCCGGGCCGAGGAGATCGGGCCCGAGGTGGCCCACCGCACGGTCCTCGTCCGCGGTGCGCATCAGCTCCAGGACCGGAAGGCGGTAGCCCACGGCGGTGCGCTCGGCCGTGGCCAGGACGGCGCGGATCTGGTGGTGCGGGCCGCCGCGCCAGCGCTCGCCATGGCCGTACACCAGCCACGCGCCGTCCATCCGCAGATGGGAGTGGAGGGTCAGCCCGCCCTCCACCCGGGTCAGCAGATGCTTGCCGCGCGCGACCACCTCCAGGACCCGGCGGCCGGTGAGGTCGACCGTGGCCAGCCGGGGCACCCGCAGGTCGCAGCCGGTGAGCGGCGGGCCCGCCAGCGCGTCGTCGAGGCGCCGGGCCGTCTGCCAGACGGTGTCTCCCTCGGGCATCTCCGCCCCCTCAGGGACGCAGCCGCAGGCCGCGCGGGGTCGCGTGGAAGCCCGCCGCCTCCAGGACGCGGCCGATCGGCGCGGACAGCGCCGCGGCGCCGTTGACCCGCTCGACGGTCACCGAGCCGAGGGCGCCCGCGCGGGCGGACTGGGCCAGGGCCTCCACCGCCGTACGCAGCCGGGCGTCGTCCTCCGGGGACACCGCCTCGGCCTCGCCCACGGGCCAGGCGAGCAGGGTCTTGCCGCCGCGCTCCATGTAGAGGGCCAGCTCGCCGTCGGCCAGCACCACCAGCGCGCCCGCCTTGCGGCCCGGCCGGTGGTTCGCCCCAGCGGGCGGATCGGGCCAGGGGAGGGCCGCGCCGTACGCGTTCGCCGGATCGGCGGCGGCGAGGACGGTGGTGCGCGGGGACGACTGCCCCGGCGGACCGCCGCCGAAGGCCGCCGCGCCCGCCGCCCGGTCGCGCGCCGTGCTGACCGCGCGCAGCCGGTCGACCGCGCCGTCCATCGCGAACTGCGCGGCGCCCAGACCCTCCACCACATAGCCGCGGCGTGCCTGACCGGTCTCCTCGAAGGCGGACAGCACCCGGTACGCGGCGGAGAAGCCGCCCTCGACGCCCTCGGCGGCGACCGCCCCACGGGTGACCACGCCGTGCCGGTCCAGCAGGGTGCGTGCCAGGGCGTGCGCGCGGTGGGTGGGATCGGGCTCGCGCTCCGGCAGCAGCGACCAGCGCCCGGCGACGGTCGGCGGTCCGCTGCGCGAGGCGGTGGGGCGGCCGGTGCGCCCCGTCAGCGTGCCGTACCGGCCCCGGGGGACCGAGCGCTTGGCGCGGTGGGCGGTGGCGCCCGCGGTGCGGCCCGAGCCCAGCAGGGCGCGCAGCGGGGCCAGGGTGTCGCCGGTGAGCCGCCCGGACCAGGCCAGATCCCAGATGGCCTCGGCGAGCTGGGCGTCCTGGAACTCCTGACCGGCGGCCCGGACCTGCTCGGCGATCTGCCGGAAGAACAGGCCGAAGCCCCCGTCCAGCGCGTCCAGCACGGCCTGGTGGAGCGGGCCCGCCTCGAAGGGGTGCGGGGTGTGCAGGAGCAGCGGCGCGGTCTCGGCGAGATGGAGGCTGACCCAGCCGTCCTTGCCGGGCAGCGCGCCCGCTCCGGCCCAGACGACCTCACCGGCGGCGGTCAGCTCGTCGAGCATCGTCGGGCTGTAGTCGCCGACCCGGGAGGGCAGGACGAGCTTCTCCAGGGCGGACGCCGGGACCGGTGCGCCCTGGAGCTGCTCGACGGCGCGCACCAGCCCGTCGATGCCCCGCAGGCTGTGGGTGCCCAGATGCTGCCACTGGGGCAGGAAGGCGGCGAGCGCCGGAGGCGGTACGGGCTCCAGCTCCTGGCGCAGCGCGGCCAGCGAGCGGCGGCGCAGCCTGCGCAGCACGGCGGCGTCGCACCATTCGTGTGCGGTACCCGTCGGATGGAACTCACCCTGGACGACGCGGCCGCTCGCGGCCAGGCGCTGCAGCGCGCCATCGGTGACGGCCGTGCCAAGACCCAGCCGGGTGGCCGCCTCGGCGGAGGTGAACGGGCCGTGGGTGCGGGCGAAGCGGGCCAGCAGATCGCCGAGCGGGTCGCCCACCGGCTCGGTGAACGCCTCGGGGACGCCGACCGGCAGCGCCGTGCCCAGCGCGTCGCGCAGCCGCCCCGCGTCCTCGACGGCCGCCCAGTGCTCCTCGCCCGCGATACGGACCCGGATGGCGCGCCGGGCCCGCTCCAGCTCGGCCGCCCACGCCGGGTCGGCGCCCCGCGCGGTCAGCTCGGCTCCGGTGAGCGGGCCGAGCAGTCGCAGCAGATCGGCGGCGCCCTCGGCGTCCTTGACCCGGCGGTCCTCGCTGAGCCACTGCAGCTCGCGCTCCAGCTCGTCCAGGACGTCGGCGTCCAGCAGCTCGCGCAGCTCGGCCTGGCCCAGCAGCTCGGCCAGCAGCCGGGAGTCCAGGGAGAGGGCCGCGGCGCGGCGCTCGGCCAGCGGCGAGTCGCCCTCGTACAGGAACTGCGCCACGTAGCCGAAGAGCAGCGAGCGGGCGAAGGGGGACGGCTCCGGGGTGGTCACCTCCACCAGCCGCACCCGCCGGGCCTCCAGGTCGCCCATCAGCTCGGTGAGGCCGGGCACGTCGAAGACGTCCTGGAGGCATTCGCGGACGGCTTCCAGCACGATCGGGAACGAACCGAACTCGCTCGCCACCTGGAGGAGCTGGGCGGCGCGCTGACGCTGCTGCCACAGCGGGGTGCGCTTGCCGGGATCGCGGCGGGGCAACAGCAGGGCGCGGGCGGCGCATTCGCGGAACCGGGAGGCGAACAGGGCCGAGCCGCCGACCTGGTCGGTGACGATCTGGGACACCTCGCCCTGGTCGAAGGCGACATCGGCCGCCCCGATGGGGGACTGCTCGCCGTCGTACTCGGTGCCCTGCCGCATCGGATCCGCGTCGAGCAGGTCGAGGCCCATGAGGTCCGCGTCGGGCAGCCGCAGCACGATGCCGTCGTCCGCGTGCATCACCTGAGCGTCCATGCCGTACCGCTCGGCGAGCCGAGCGCCGAGCGCCAGCGCCCACGGGGCGTGGACCTGCGCCCCGAAGGGGGAGTGGACCACCACGCGCCAGTCGCCCAGCTCGTCACGGAAGCGCTCCACCACGATCGTCCGGTCGTCCGGCACATGGCCGCAGGCCTCGCGCTGCTCGCCGAGGTACGCGAGCACGTTGTCGGCGGCCCAGGCGTCGAGCCCGGCGGCCAGCAGCCGCGCGCGGGCCTTCTCGGGGGCGAGGGCGCCGACCTCCCGCAGGAACGCGCCCAGCGCCCGGCCCAGTTCGAGCGGGCGGCCGAGCTGGTCGCCCTTCCAGAAGGGGAGCCGCCCGGGGACGCCGGGGGCGGGGGAGACCAGGACGCGGTCGCGGGTGATGTCCTCGATCCGCCAGGACGTGGTGCCGAGGGTGAACACATCGCCCACCCGCGACTCGTAGACCATCTCCTCGTCCAGCTCCCCGACCCTGCCGCCGCCCTTCTTCGGGTCCGCGCCCGCCAGGAAGACGCCGAACAGCCCGCGGTCGGGGATGGTGCCGCCGGAGGTCACCGCGAGCCGCTGCGCCCCCGGCCGCCCCGTGACCGTCCGGGCGACCCGGTCCCACACCAGGCGCGGCCGCAGCTCGGCGAACGCGTCGGACGGATAGCGGCCCGCGAGCATGTCGAGGACCGAGGTGTACGCCGACTCCGGGAGCGAGGCGAACGGGGCGGCACGGCGGACCAGGGCCAGCAACTCCTCAACGTCCCAGCTGTCCATGGCCGTCATGGCGATGAGCTGCTGGGCGAGCACGTCCAGCGGGTTCGCGGGCACCCGCAGCGACTCGATGGCCCCCTCCCGCATCCGCTCGGTGACCACCGCCGCCTGCACCAGATCGCCGCGGTACTTGGGGAACACCACACCCGTGGACACCGCGCCCACCTGGTGGCCCGCCCGCCCCACCCGCTGCAGCCCGGAGGCCACCGAGGGCGGCGACTCGACCTGCACGACCAGGTCCACCGCGCCCATGTCGATGCCCAGCTCCAGGCTGGAGGTGGCGACGACGGCGGGCAGCCGCCCCGCCTTCAGGTCCTCCTCGACCAGGGCCCGCTGCTCCTTGGACACCGAGCCGTGGTGGGCGCGGGCGAGCAGCGCGGGTGCGCCACGGGCGGCACCGGCCTCGGCCATCAGCTCGGCGGGGGAGTGGTCCTCGGGCAGCGCCTCACCGGTGGTCCGCTCGTACGCGATCTCGTTGAGCCGGTTGCACAGCCGCTCGGCCAGGCGGCGGGAGTTGGCGAAGACGATCGTGGACCGGTGCGCCTGGACGAGATCGGCGATCCGCTCCTCCACATGCGGCCAGATCGACGGCTTCTCGCCCGGCTGCCCGTCCTGCGCCGGGGAGCCGCCCAGCTCCCCCAGATCCTCCACGGGGACGACCACCGACAGGTCGAACTCCTTGCCCGAGGGCGGCTGGACGATCTCCACCGCGCGCCGCGGCGACAGATAGCGCGCCACCTCGTCCACCGGGCGCACCGTCGCGGACAGGCCGATCCGCCGGGCGGGCCGGTCCAGCAGCTCGTCCAGCCGCTCCAGGGAGAGGGCGAGATGCGCGCCGCGCTTCGTCCCCGCGACGGCGTGCACCTCGTCCAGGATCACCGTCTCCACCCCGCGCAGCGCCTCCCGGGTGGCGGAGGTGAGCATCAGGAACAGCGATTCGGGCGTGGTGATGAGGATGTCCGGCGGGCGGGTGGCCAGGGCGCGGCGCTCGGCGGCCGGGGTGTCGCCGGAGCGGATGCCGACCCGGATGTCCGGCTCGGGCAGGCCGAGCCGCACCGACTCCTGCCGCATGCCGGTGAGCGGACTGCGCAGGTTGCGCTCCACATCCACCGCCAAGGCCTTCAGCGGCGACACGTACAGCACCCGGCAGCGCTTGCGAGGCTCGGCGGGCGGCGGCTCGGCGGCCAGCCGGTCCAGCGCAGCGAGGAACGCGGCCAGCGTCTTGCCGGAGCCGGTGGGGGCGACCACCAGCACATCCGAGCCCTCGCCGATCGCCCGCCACGCCCCCTCTTGCGCGGCCGTGGGCGCGGTGAAGGCACCGGTGAACCACCCGCGGGTGGCCGGGGAGAATGCGTGCAGCGCCGACCGTGCCATGCCCCCCATCGTGCACCGCCCCACTGACAACGGGCCGTCCGCGCAGGTCAGCGCGGCACCCTCTAGATCGCCCGGCCGTAGGCACGCAGGGTGAGCAGCGCCTCCACGGTCACCAGCGGCCGCCACTCCAGCGCCGCCCCCGGGGTCCAGGTCCGCCGCCGGGCGGGCCAGCCGCCGTCCTCCCGCTGCGCGTCCGCCAGGAAGTCCAGCGAGCGCTCCACCTCGGCGTCGGTGAACCAGCGGCGGGCCAGCGAGCCGGGCGTACGGGCGAGGTCGTACACGAAGGTGTGCTCGCCGGGGCCGTGGCCGGGCGGCAGGGGGCCGTCCTCGGCATGCTCGGGGTCCAGCACCACCAGCCGCCGCTCCCGCACCCGGCGGCCCAGCCGCTCGGCCACCTCCTCGGCGCGCGCCCGGTCCGGCGCGCCGTCCAGGAAGGCGATGGCCGCTCCCACCTCGTACGGCCGCGCCGGGGCGCCGTCCTCCAGCGCCGTCACCGCCGCCCAGCAGAAGTCGGTGGCCCGGAACAGCCAGGCGTGCCACACCTCGTTGCGGTGCAGCAGCCCCACCACCGGCCCGGTGGTCAGCAGATCGCCGCGCGGATGGTCCGGCGGCCGGATCCAGGGGGCGGCCGGGTAGTCGCGCAGTGACGGGAGGCACGCGGGCAGCGCGCCGTCCCGGGTGGAGATCGCGGTCAGATAGCGGCACAGCCGCTCCACCCGCTGCCCGCCGCAGCGGCCGATCCCGTCGAGCACCCGCAGGGCGTGCACGACGTGCTGTGGCTGGCTCACCGGACCGCGCAGATCCGGCTCCAGGGCGTGGCCGTAGCCCCCGTCGGCGCCCAGGTACGCGGCGAGCGCGGTCTCCACCGGCTCGGCGTCGGCGTCCTGGAAGTGATACGCGAACCGGCGCTGCTCGAGCACGCGTGCCGTCAGCCACACGAACCGCGCGGCGCGCGCGAGCGGCGAGGCGGGCGCGGGCGGGGTGGGCTGGGAGGAGGGGACTGCTGCGGATCGATCCATGGGACAGACCGTAGGGCGGGAAACGCCTGCGGAAGGGGGCTCACGCCCCGGTGCACCCCGGGAGCGCGATACTGGGCGCATGCGGTTGACGGTCTTCTGGCAGCGGATGACGGATTACTTCGGCGAGACGTACGCCGACTCCTTCGCGCGCGATCATGTGATGTCCCAGCTCGGCGGCCGGACCGTCCACCAAGCGCTCGCCGCGGGATGGGACGCCAAAGACATCTGGCGCGGAGTGTGTGCCGCGATGGAGATCCCTTCCGAGAAGCGCTGACACTGGCTGGGCGCGGGCCGGGAGGTGTGAGGAAAGTCGGACTCCTGGGGTGGCCGGATTTTTTTGACGGGTGTACGCCACACTTGCCGGGTGGCCCCGACCGAAGAGACCCTCTCCCCCGACGCCGACGGCGTCCCGACCACAGCACAGGCCCCCAAGGACGCGCCCGCGGAGCCCGTGCGCATGCCGCGCTGGCTGCCCCGCGCCATGGTGCTCGCCCTCGCCCTGGTGGCCTGTTACCGGCTTGCCACCTGGGCCTTCGATCAGCTGACCGGGCTGCTGCTCAACGTCCTGATCGCGTTCTTCCTGGCGCTCGCGATCGAACCGGCCGTGGACCGCATGGCCGCGCGCGGCGTCCGCCGGGGTCTGGCCACCGGAATCGTCTTCCTCGGCATCCTCGTCGTCGCCGCGGGCTTCTTCACCCTGCTCGGCTCGATGCTGGCCGACCAGATCATGACCATGGTCGAGGACTTCCCGAAGTACCTCGATCAGGTGGTCAGCTGGATCAACGACACGTTCCACACCCGGCTGTCGCGGCTGGAGATCCAGGACAGCCTGCTCCACTCGGACTGGCTGCAGAGCTATGTGAAGAACAGCGCCGACAATGTGCTGGACGTCTCCGCGCAGGTGCTCGGCGGGCTGTTCAGGCTCCTCACGGTGACGCTGTTCGCCTTCTACTTCGCCGCGGACGGCCCCCGGCTGCGCCGCGCGCTGTGCTCCGTCCTGCCGCCGAACCGGCAGACCGAGGTGCTGCGGGCCTGGGAGATCGCTGTCGCCAAGACCGGCGGCTACATCTACTCGCGCGGGCTGATGGCGCTGATCTCCGGTGTCGCGCACTACATCCTGCTGGAGAGCCTGGGCGTGCCCTACGCCCCGGCGCTGGCCGTCTGGGTGGGGCTGATCTCGCAGTTCATCCCGACCATCGGCACGTATCTGGCGGGCGCGCTGCCGATGCTGATCGCCTTCACCATCAACCCCTGGTACGCGATCTGGGTGCTGGTCTTCGTCGTGGTCTACCAGCAGTTCGAGAACTATCTTCTGCAGCCGAGGATCACGTCGCGGACCGTGGACATCCACCCCGCCGTCTCCTTCGGGTCGGTGATCGCGGGCACCGCGCTGCTCGGCGCGGTGGGGGCGCTGATCGCGATCCCGGCGACCGCGACGCTGCAGGCGTTCCTCGGCGCGTACATCAAGCGCTACGACGTGACGGACGATCCGCGGATGCACGGGCGGACGCGGCGGCGCGGCGCCTCCGCGCTGGCGCGCATGCGACACGCGCTGTCCCGGCGCAGTTGACACAAAAATCGAACATCCATTCTGATGGAGGTCCGGCCCGGTTATCCACAGGCCGAGCACGTCCGGGCCGCTTGTCAGTGGCAGGCGCTAGCGTCATGGACGTGAAGCGATCGACTCAAGCAAACCGGGTGGAACCCATGGCAGGAAACGACCGCGAGAAGGCGCTCGACGCCGCGCTCGCACAGATTGAACGGCAGTTCGGTAAAGGCGCCGTGATGCGCATGGGCGACCGGCCGAACGACCCCATCGAGGTCATCCCCACCGGGTCGACCGCTCTTGACGTCGCCCTCGGCGTGGGCGGCATTCCGCGTGGCCGTGTGGTGGAGGTCTACGGCCCGGAGTCCTCCGGTAAGACGACCCTGACCCTCCACGCGGTGGCCAACGCCCAGCGCGCGGGCGGTGCCGTGGCCTTCGTGGACGCGGAGCACGCGCTCGACCCCGACTACGCGCAGAAGCTGGGCGTGGACACGGACTCGCTGATCCTGTCCCAGCCGGACAACGGCGAGCAGGCGCTCGAGATCACCGACATGCTGGTCCGCTCCGGCGCTCTCGACCTCATCGTCATCGACTCCGTCGCCGCCCTGGTGCCGCGCGCGGAGATCGAGGGTGAGATGGGCGACTCCCACGTCGGTCTCCAGGCCCGGCTGATGAGCCAGGCGCTCCGCAAGATCACCAGCGCGCTGAACCAGTCCAAGACCACCGCGATCTTCATCAACCAGCTGCGCGAGAAGATCGGCGTCATGTTCGGCTCCCCGGAGACGACGACCGGTGGCCGGGCCCTGAAGTTCTACGCCTCGGTCCGCATCGACATCCGTCGCATCGAGACCCTCAAGGACGGTACGGACGCGGTCGGCAACCGCACCCGTTGCAAGGTCGTCAAGAACAAGGTCGCGCCGCCCTTCAAGCAGGCCGAGTTCGACATCCTCTACGGCCAGGGCATCAGCCGCGAGGGTGGTCTGATCGACATGGGCGTCGAGCACGGCTTCGTCCGCAAGTCCGGTGCCTGGTACACCTACGAGGGCGACCAGCTCGGCCAGGGCAAGGAGAACGCCCGCAACTTCCTGAAGGACAACCCCGATCTCGCCAATGAGATCGAGAAGAAGATCAAGGAGAAGCTCGGCATCGGTGTGAAGCCCGCGGACCCGGCCGCCGAGCCCGGCCCGGACGCGGCGGGTGCCACGCCCGACGCCGCACCGGCGAAGCCCGCGGCGGCCGCGGCGGCCAAGTCCGGGGCCAAGGCGGCCAAGACCGCCACAGCGAAGAGCTGATCCATGACACGGCGGACCGACTGGCAGGACGGCCCGGACCGTCCGGAGCCCCCGGACCGTCCGGATCGCGGCGCCCCCTCCTCGTCGAGGGCCGAGCAGGGGACGCCGCTCGGCCCGGAGGAGCAGGCGCGGGCGATCTGCCTGCGCCTGCTCACCGGGACCCCGCGGACCCGTAAGCAGCTCGCGGACGCCCTGCGCACCCGCGGCATCCCCGACGAGGCGGCGCAGGAAGTGCTGTCCCGCTTCGAGGACGTCGGGCTGATCGACGACGCGGCGTTCGCGGGCGCCTGGGTGGAGTCCCGGCACCACAGCCGGGGCCTGGCCCGTCGCGCGCTCGCCCGTGAGCTGCGCACCAAGGGCGTCGACTCCACGCTGATCGCCGATGCCGTGGGGCAGCTCGACGCCGACCAGGAGGAGCGGACCGCCCGCGAACTGGTCGAGCGCAAGCTGCGCACCACCCGCGGCCTCGACCGGGAGAAGCGGCTGCGCCGCCTCGCCGGGATGCTCGCCCGCAAGGGGTATCCCGAGGGCCTGGCTGTCCGGGTGGTGCGGCGCGCGCTGGAGGAGGAGGGCGAGGACCCGGAGCTGCTGGAGCACCATCTGCCCGACGTCTGACGCTGCGGGCCGCAGGGCCCGGGCCGGTGCGGGGGCCGGTCGCACGGGGGCGGTCCGGCCGCTCGGGTCAGCGCGTCGGGAGGGATCCAGCGGCCGGGATGTCAGTGCACCGGTCAGTGCACCGGGAAGATCAGCGCACCGGGAGACCGGCGGCCCGCCAGGCCTGGAAGCCGCCGACGAGGTCGGTCGCCCGCGCCAGGCCGAGCTGGCGCAGCGAGACCGCCGCGAAGCTGGAGGCGTAGCCCTCGTTGCACACCACCACGACCGGCAGATCGTGGTGGGTGGCCTCGGGCAGCCGGTGGTCGCACTGCGGGTCGAGCCGCCACTCCAGCTCGTTCCGCTCGACGATCAGCGCCCCCGGGATGGTGCCGTCGCGCTCCCGCAGCGCCGCGTACCGGATGTCCACCAGCAACCCGCCCGCGGACTGCACGGCAGCGGCCTCCTCGGGGCCGACCCGGGCCAGCCCCTGGCGCGCCTCGGCCAGCAGCTCGTCCACGCTCCGGTTCGCCGTATTCGCCGTATTCGCCGTGTTCTCAGGGTGCGCCGCGCTCATCGCTCTACTCCCATTCCTGCGGCCGCTCGACCTGCTCCAGCCGCAGCACCTGGCCGGTGCGGCTGTAGCGCCGCATCAGCGGCAGCGGCGGATAGTAGGCGTGCACCGACACCGCGTGCCGCTCCGACGACGGGTTGATGACCTCGTGGACATGGTGCGTTCCGAAGGCCCGGCCCCGCCCGGCGGACAGCCGCCGTTCGCGGTCCACGCCCTCGGCCAGTTCGAGGGTCTTCCAGCCCTCGGTGGGCAGGCGGACGGCCAGCGACTGTTCGTTCAGCTCACCGGACGCCGTCACGAACGCCCCGTGCGAACCGCCGTGGTCGTGCCAGCCGGTGCCGGTGCCGGGCGGCCAGGCGATCAGCCACGCCTCGCTGCCGCCCGGGCCGTCAAGCCGCAGCCAGGTGCGGCCCTCGGGATCGAGCGGGAGCGAGGCGACGAGTTCGGCGTCGGCGGCGGTACGGCTGACGAAGTCCAGCAGATCGGCCGCGCTGGGCGGCGAGGCGTCAGCGGGGGAGACGCGCACCGGAGTGGAAAGAGAAACGTCGGACACGGGAACCGTCCTGGGTGATCGCGAAAGGAGCATGGCCATGCCACGCGGGAGGAAAGTCGGATCAACAGGACGGACGACACACGCAGCCCGCGTAGCGGAGGAGGTCCAGATGGACCCTCCGCCAGAAGCGAGGCAGGCCGGTGTCAGTCACGCTCCGCAGTGAAGCATGAGCCGGACAGGGAGGTCAATCGTCCCGGGTGCGGTCCCGGGCGGCTCCGATACCGGCATACGACGTCAGCGCCATGAAGGGCGCGGGGGCGCGTGACAGACGCCTCACTCCCGGCGTGCTGTACGCCCGGCGTGACTACCGGCGTGCCGTGGCCTCTGCGTCCCGCTGTTCTCGCTGCTCGGTGTCCGCGCCCCGGGCGGTGTCCCCGCCCCGCGCCGCGTCCGCGCACGCGTACAGTTCGGCGGGCCGTACGCCGGACAGCGCCGCGGCGAGGTGACCGTCCGGCCGCACCAGCAGCACCGTATGGGCCGGAGCCCCCGGGTACTCCTCGG
The DNA here is from genome assembly GCF_042731515.1 of Streptomyces sp. NPDC059850. NCBI lineage: Bacteria > Bacillati > Actinomycetota > Actinomycetes > Kitasatosporales > Streptomycetaceae > Streptomyces > Streptomyces sp. NPDC059850. The sequence continues at coordinate 141,525 of NZ_JBHWJI010000018.1, read as the reverse complement.
CGACCAGCAGTTCCGTACGCATGGGCAGGGCCGAGACGGCCGCCGCCAGCCGGGGCATCAGCCCGGCGCGCATCCAGTGGCGGCGGTCCCACACCCCGGTGCCCGGGGCGACCAGCACCACCAGCAGCTCCCGGCCCAGCCGCTCCCGCAGCCGCACCACCGCACCGTCCGGCGCGGTCACGCGGACATCGGCCACCGGCGCCCCGGTCGGCGTGCCCACCGTGACGGAGCCCTCCGGCGGCGCCGCGGGGGTCAGCGGCGAGCGGTTGTAGACGGGGGGCGCACCCAGCGGACCGTGGCCGAGGTGACCGTCGGTGAGCAGCGCGTCATGGCCGCGCGTGCCCCCGGGCAGCACCGTGCGCCGTACCGCGCGCCACCCCCCGGCCGCCCGGACCAGCGGCAGCGCCTGGTCAGCGGTGCGCAGCCGCGCGGCGACGGCCGTCCGCCGCTCCGCCTGATAACTGTCGAGCAGGGCGTCGGAGGCGCCGTGGTGCCAGGCCAGGGACAGCTTCCAGGCCAGATTGCCGACGTCCCGCAGCCCTTCTTCGAGCCCCTGGGTGCCCAGGGCGCCATGCAGATGGGCGGCGTCCCCGGCGAGGAAGGCGCGGCCCACGCGCCAGCGCCGGGCGAGCCGGTGGTGCACGGTGTGCACGCCGGTGTCCAGAAGCTCGTAGGGGATCGCGGTCTCCTCGCACCACCCCGCGAGGGTGTCGCGCACCCGGACCATCAGGGCGTCCGGGGTGACGAGGTCACGGCCCGGCGGGAGCAGCCAGTCGATCCGCCAGACGCCGTGCGGCAGCGGCCGGGCGGTCACCTCCGCGTCGATGCTGCGCCACGGCGGTGAGCGGTGCAGGACGGCCTCGCCGGGCCAGGGCAGCTCGGCGCGCAGGGCGGCGACGGCGTGCCGTTCCACCGCCGTACGGCCGGGGAAGCGCACGCCCAGCTGCTTGCGGACGGTGGACCGGGGGCCGTCGCAGCCGACCAGATGGCTGCCGCGCCACCAGGTGGCCTGGGCGCCCCGGGTCCGTACGCTCACCCCGCGCGCGTCCTGCTCCACGGTCTCGATCCGGGTGCCGGGGACGATCCGTACGAGGTCCTCGTCGCCGATGGCGGCCAGCGCCGCCCGCAGCGCCCGGGTCAGCTCGTGCTGGGGCAGATGCAGCGGCGAGGAGACCGGCGCTTCGGAATCGTCGCCGTCCCGCAGGTCGCCGTTCCCGGGGGCGTGCGCCGCCGGGGGAGGGGCGCCGAAGAGCGGGCCGGGCTCCAGGGGTACGTGCCGGACGAGCTGGCGCCTGCGCATCGTGCGCCACCCCGTCCACGGCCGCGCGCCGGCCGTGGCCCGGCAGCCGAGCCGCTCCAGCAGGGCGGCGGTGTCCGGGCGCAGCACGGCAGTACGGGCCAGGCGCGGCTCGTCGCCCCCGGTGGTCTCGTCGAGCAGCACGACGGGGACGTCCAGACGGGCGAGGGCGAGGGCCAGGGTGAGCCCGACCGGGCCCGCCCCGGCGACGATCACCGGGTCCACGGCGCGGTTCCCATGGCCCTGTGGGGCGTACGTGACGTACGGAAACTGGCAGTTGAAACCCGGTGAGCGATCACAGAAAGCATGCAACCGACTGCGAGTGCCCGCGTCAAGCGGCGACGGGCGGTGGGGCGCCCCCCCCCCCCCCCCAGGGCCCGCGTGGCACAGCCCGGGGTAACGGCCGGGTGGTGCCGCGGGGGCGGGGGCCCCCGCAGGCGCGGGGGGGCGGGCCC
>NZ_JBHWJI010000018.1:86937-139763 GCF_042731515.1 Streptomyces sp. NPDC059850 | reverse complement strand
GTCCGTCTCGTAGGATTCGGGCTTTTTTAACCCGGTGTTGGTAAAAATTAACGCCTCCCCGGGCGGGGGTGGCCGCGCGACTGGGGGGGCGGGGGGGGGGCGGGCCCCCCCCCCCCCGTCAGGACCCGCTTGCCTCAGCCGGTCTTACCGGCAGGCTGGTCCGGAGCGGACGGGTCCACCGTCTCGAGCGGGTCGGCGGCCGCGAGCGGCTGGGCGGCGTCCGCGACCGGGATGCCGGTCTTGGCGCGACGGCCGCGCCGTTCGATCCACGTGGCCAGGGCGGAGAGAGCCAGGCACATCGCGATGTAGATCGTGCCCCCGACGATGATCACCGGCACGAAGGGGTTGTCGTCGTTGACGACGATGTTGTTGGCGAGCTGCTGGAGCTGGAACAGCAGCTCCTGGTAGGTGATGACGTAGCCGAGCGAGGTGTCCTTCAGGGTCACCACGAGCTGGCTGATGATGGTCGGCAGCATCGCCCGGACGGCCTGCGGAATCAGGACCGTCGTCATGACCTGGGTCTTGCTCATACCGAGGGCGTAGGCGGCCTCACTCTGCCCGCGCGGCACCGAGTTGATGCCCGCACGCAGCACCTCGGCCTGCACCGAGCCGTTGTAGACGGTCAGTCCGATGACCAGCGCCCAGAAGCCGGTGCTGTCACCGGTGAGGCCCAGGTCGGTCCGGTAGGTGAGGAAGAGCACCCACAGCACGTAGATGGTGATCAGCAGCGGGATGGCCCGGAACAGTTCGATGAATCCGGTCGCGAGCCAGCGTATGGGCCGGTGGTCCGAGAGCCGGGCGACCGCGAGCACGACCCCCAGGACCAGCGAGAGTACCGCCGCCACGGCGAACACCTGGAGGGTGGTGAGCACGCCGTCGCGGATGCTGGTCCGCACGCCGGCGTTGTTGAAGATGTCCCACATCTCCGGCGCGAACTGTCCCTTGGCGTTCAGCCGCAGGACGATGAAGACGATCAGTCCGAGAACGGCGAGGGAGCCGATGACCGAGTAGACGCGGTTGCGGATACGGGCCTTGGGGCCGGGCGCGTCGTACAGGACGCTCGCGCTCATCGGGCCACCTCCAGACGGCTCTCCAGCAGTCGGAAGGCACCGCTGATGGTGAAGGTGATGACGAGGTAGCACAGGGCGACCCAGAGGAAGATCCACCCGATCGCGAAGCCCTTGTCGCTGAGCAGCTTCGAGACGTTGAACAGTTCGGTGTTGCTGAAGGCGCCCGCGATGGCCGAGTTCTTCGTCAGAGCGATGAAGATACTGCTCATGGGAGGTATCACGGTCCGGGTGGCCTGGGGGAGGACGATCATCCGCAGCGTCTGGGTGAAGGTCATGCCCAGGCTGCGGGCGGCCTCCGCCTGGCCGAGCGGCACGGTGTTGATACCGGACCGCACGGCCTCGCAGACGAAGGACGACGTGTAGCAGCCCAGCGCCAGCATCGCGAGAACGAACGGACTCGTCCCCGGGAACAAGATCTGCGGGACCACGAAGAAGGCGATCAGGAACAGCAGGGTCAGCGGGGTGTTGCGCAACAGGGTGACCCACGCCGTGCCGAAGGCGCGCAGCGGCGGAATGGGGGACACCCGGAAGCCGGCCATGATGATGCCCAGGATGAGGGCGAGCGCCGCACTGGCCGCCGTGAGGGCGAGGGTTCCGAGGAACCCCTCACGGAATTGGGGCAAATGATCGAGGAGTACGTTCATCGATTCTCCGCGGTAGCGGTCGGGTCAGCGGCGTGCGGAGCGCACCGGCTTCACGGGTGAACGGGGGACCGGGGGCCGGACCGCTCAGTAGCGGGGCAGCGGGGTCTTCGGCGCGACGTAGGAGGAGCCCGACTTGCCGAGCGTGCCGACGTACGCCTTCTTGTAGTCGCCGTTCTTGATGTGCTTCTCCAGCGAGTCGGTGATCGCGTCGCGCAGCACCTTGTCGTCCTTGTTCATCCCGATGCCGTACGGCTCCTCGGTGAACGGCTTCTCGACCAGCTTGAGCTTCGACGGCCGCTGGGCCGCGTAGCCCTTGAGGATCGCGTCGTCAGTGGTGACCGCGTCGACCTGGCCGTCGAGGAGCTGCTTGACGCACAGCGAGTACTTGCTCAGCTCGGTGGTCTTGGCGCCGTACTTCGCCTTCTTGATCTCCTGGAGCGGAGTGGAGCCGACGATCGAGCAGACCTTCTTGCCCTTGACGCTGTCCGGGCCGGTGATGCCCTTCTCGTCCTTGCGGACCAGCAGGTCGGCGCCGGCCTGGTAGTACGGGCCCGCGAAGCCGACCTGCTTCTTGCGCTCGTCGTTGATCGTGTAGGTGCCGACGTAGTAGTCGACCTGGCCCTTGGAGATGGAGGTCTCGCGGACGTTGGAGTCGACCGTCTTGAAGGTGATCTTGTCGGCCGAGAAGCCCAGGTCGGCGGCGACCATCTTGGCGATCTCGATGTCGAAGCCGGAGCGCTTGCCCGCGGTGTCCACGAAACCCAGGAAGGGCTGGTCGGCCTTGGCGCCGATGACGATCTTGCCGCGCTTCTGGGCCGCCTGCAGGGTCGGCGAGTCCAGCTTCACGTCCTTGGCGACCGTGTACGAGCCGTCGAAGACGTCGCCGCCCTTCGGCTTGTCGCCGGCTGTGCCCGACTCGCCGCCACAGGCGGTCGCGGTCGCCGCCAGAGCGAGTGCCACCGCTGCGGCCGCTGCCGTGTTACGCATCCTCATGGTGCTGCCCCATCCTTGGTTCCGTACGTCTTCGCGGACTTGACGTCATCGCAAACTTGGTGCGCCGAAGCGGGCTCACTGACTCACTGGCTGAGCGGCTCAGTGGTGGAGGATCTTCGAGAGGAAGTCCTTGGCCCGGTCGCTGCGCGGGTTGTTGAAGAACTGGTCCGGCTCGGCCTCTTCGACGATCCGGCCGTCCGACATGAAGACCACGCGGTTCGCGGCGGAGCGCGCGAAGCCCATCTCGTGGGTGACGACGACCATCGTCATGCCGTCCCGGGCGAGCTGCTGCATGACCTCCAGCACCTCGTTGATCATCTCCGGGTCGAGGGCCGAGGTCGGCTCGTCGAAGAGCATCACCTTCGGGTCCATGGCCAGTGCCCGCGCGATCGCCACGCGCTGCTGCTGGCCGCCGGAGAGCTGGGCGGGGTACTTGTCCGCCTGGGCGCCGACGCCCACCCGGTCGAGCAGCTTGCGGGCCTTGTCCTCGGCGGCCTTCTTGTCGGCCTTACGGACCTTGATCTGGCCCAGCATCACGTTCTCGAGCACCGTCTTGTGCGCGAAGAGGTTGAAGGACTGGAACACCATTCCGACGTCCGCGCGAAGGCGGGCCAGCTCCCTGCCCTCCTGGGGCAGCGGCTTGCCGTCGATCGTGATGGAACCGGCGTCGATCGTCTCCAGCCGGTTGATCGTGCGGCACAGCGTGGACTTTCCGGACCCCGACGGCCCGATGACGACGACCACCTCACCGCGGGATATGGTCAGGTCGATGTCCTGGAGGACATGCAGCGCGCCGAAGTGCTTATTGACTCCGGACAGCGAGACCAACGCGTTCGCCACTGATGCGGCGTCCTTGGTCACCGATACTTCGCTCATTCGGCTTTCCGCTCCCGTCCTCCTTGGTTGGGAGGACATTAATGAGCAGCCACGATCAGCGTCATTACATCTGAGCGGAAATTGAGGATAACGATCTGGCCTCGGCCCGGCACACTGTGTAAAGGGCCCTAAGGGCGTCGTACCGGCTGCATAACGGAAACCTCCCTGTGACTGTATGCGTCTTGACGCCCGCGCGTGGATCGGAGTGGATTCCCTGGGGCCGTGTCTTCGGTCACGTTCGGGCCGCGCGCACCTGAGTCGCGTAACCCATGAGGTGGAAGGTGGAGGAGGGGCTGGTGAGGCTGCTGCTCGTCGAGGATGACAACCATGTCGCCGCGGCCCTGTCCGCGGTGCTGTCCCGGCATGGCTTCGACGTCACCCACGCCCGCAGCGGCGAGGAGGCGCTACGGGCACTGCTGCCCGGCGCGGGCGCGCCCTTCGGCGTCGTACTCCTCGACCTCGGTCTGCCGGACCAGGACGGCTTCGAGGTGTGCGGACGGATCCGCAAGCTCACCGCGACACCCGTGATCATGGTGACCGCGCGTTCCGACGTACGGTCCCGCATACACGGGCTCAACCTCGGTGCGGACGACTACGTGGTCAAGCCGTACGACACCATGGAGCTGCTCGCCCGTATCCACGCCGTCAGCAGGCGTACGCTCCCCTCCGACTCCGGTGCCGGGGCGGGTACTGAAGAGAGCGGAGAAGGCCCGCAGCCGCCGCTGCGGCTCGGCCCGGTCACCATCGAACTGCCCACCCGCCAGGTCTCGGTCGACGGCGCGACGATCTCGCTCACCCGCAAGGAGTTCGACCTGCTCGCGCTGCTCGCCCAGCGCCCCGGCGTGGTCTTCCGCCGTGAGCAGATCATCAGCGAGGTGTGGCGCACCAGTTGGGAGGGGACCGGGCGCACCCTGGAGGTGCACATCGCCTCGCTCCGCTCCAAGCTGCACATGCCTGCCCTGATCGAGACGGTGCGTGGCGTGGGCTACCGTCTCGTCGCCCCGGTCGGCTGAGCGGCCAGGGCCTTACGCGTGCGCACTCGCCTCCTCCCGCTGCTCATCGTCCTCATGGCGGGCGTCCTGCTGGCGCTCGGCTTCCCGCTCGCCGGGAGCCTGGCCGCCCGTGAGCAGCAGCGCGTGGTCGTCGACCGGATCGACGACACCGCCCGCTTCGCCGCGCTCGCCCAGTTCGTCACCGCGGGGCCGACGGCCGTGGCGGAGGAGGAGGGCGAGGGGGGCAACGAACGGCTCAATACGCTGAGTTCGGAACTCGCGCGCTACCACGATCTGTACGGCATCCGGGCCGGGGTGTTCTACCGGGACGGCCTGCGGATGGCCAAGGCGCCCGCCGACTGGCGGCTGCCCCGGAGCGGGCACGGCGCAGAGGCCTTCGACGAGGCCCTGGCCGGGCGCCGCAGCCACGATCCGCCGCAGGTGTGGCCCTGGCAGCAGGGCAGGCTCACGGTCGCCTCCCCCGTCGTACGGGACGGGGACGTGGTGGCCGTCGTGGTGACCGACTCGCCCACCGGCCGGATGCGCTCGCGCATCCTGCACGGCTGGCTGGTCATCGCGGGTGGGGAGTGCGCCGCGATGCTGCTCGCGGTGGGGGCCGCGATCCGGCTCACCGGCTGGGTGCTGCGGCCCGTACGCATCCTGGACACCGCCACGCACGACATCGCGACCGGGCGCATGCAGTCGCGGGTCGCGGCCGCCTCGGGCCCGCCGGAGCTGCGCCGGCTGGCCCGCTCGTTCAACGAGATGGCCGACAACGTCGAGGAAGTCCTGGAACAGCAGCGGGCCTTCGTCGCCGACGCCTCCCACCAGCTGCGCAACCCGCTCTCCGCGCTGTTGCTGCGCATCGAGCTGCTGGCGCTGGAACTGCCGGACGGCCATGAGGAGATCGCCTCGGTACGTACCGAGGGCAAGCGCCTGGCCCGTGTCCTGGACGATCTCCTCGACCTGGCCCTGGCCGAGCACACCGCGGCCGACCTGCGGCTCACCGATATCGCCGAACTGGCCGCCGACCGGGTGGACGCCTGGCTTCCGGTCGCCGGGCGCGAGGAGGTCGGCCTGGCCTATACGGGCCCTTCGGCCATCACCGGCTGGGCCGATCCGGTGGCCCTGTCCAGCGCTCTGGACGCGATCGTCGACAACGCGCTGAAGTTCACGCCCCAGGGGTCGCACGTCGAGGTCTCGGCGCGGGCCGAGGGCGAGACCATCGCCCTGACCGTCTCAGACGGCGGCCCCGGCCTCACCGAGGAGGAGCTGTCCCGGGTCGGTGACCGCTTCTGGCGCAGCAACCGGCACCAGAACGTCTCGGGTTCCGGGCTGGGCCTGTCCATCTCCCACGCCCTGCTCACGGCGGGCGGCGCCACCATGGACTACGCGCCCAACGAGCCCCGCGGGCTGCGCGTCACCATCACCCTGCCGCGCGGCAAGCCGCAGTGAGCCGCGTGCTGTCCCGGAGTCTTACGGCTTCTCGGAGCGGTAGTAGCGCGCCGCGCCCTTGTGCAGCGGCAGCGGATCGGTGAAGACGGCCGTCCGCAGGTCCACCTTCTGCGCGGCGTGCACCTTCGCCCCGATGCGGTCCCGGTTCTCTATCACCGTGCGGGTGACGCCCTTCGCCAGCTCCGGGTCCACCCGGTCCGTGGTGACCAGGAGATTCGGTACCGCGATCGTCTTGACGTCATCTGGCTGGCGCATCTCCTGATACGCGTCGGCGGGCACGGTCGCCGCCCGGTAGTAGCGCGTCACCCCGCCCTGCCGGTGCAGCGGGCCGGTGAGGTCGCCGAGCTGGACGAGCCGGATCGGATACATCCGGGCCAGGGTGCGCACCGCGGTGGTCGGCAGCCCGCCGGACCAGAAGAAGGCGTCCAGCTTCCCCTTCCGCAGCAGCTTCGGCATCGTGTCGATACCGGAGCGCACGGCCGTGATGTCCTTGTCGAAGCCGAGCCCGGCGGCCTTGAGCAGCCCCCGAGTGATCAGCTGTACGCCCGAGCCGTCGTCCCCGACGCCGACCCGCAGGCCGCGCAGATCCCGCGCCGAGCGCACCTTCGAGCCGCGCGGCACGATCAGCTGCATGTAGTCGTCGTACAGCCGCGCGCAGGCGCGCAGCCGCCCGGCGTCCTTGCCGTGGTAGGCGGCGACGGCGTCGGTGGCGGCGATGGCGAAGGTGGCCCGGCCCCGGGCCAGCCGCTCCACGTTGTCGGGCGACCCCCGGGTCTCCTGAAGCGTGACGTCCACATCGGGCAGGTCCCGGGACAGGTCCCGCCTCAGCATTTCGCCGTAGGTCTGGTAGACGCCGGTGGAGACCCCCGTCGCGAAGGTCACCTTCCCCCGGGGCTTCTCTCCGCCGCCGACCGGCAGGAGCCACCACAGCAGCAGCGCGAGCACGACCACGCCCGCCGCGGCGGACTGCAGGGCGCGGCGCCGGTCCGGGCGCGGAAGGTGGACGGCCATGGGCAGGATCCTGCCAGGCCCCGTCCCAGGAAGGGAGAGGGGTCCCGGGAAGGGAGGGGCGGGGGAGCGGGACGAACACGTACCCTGGTCGATTGAGATGAGTGCGAAGACTTACGAGGTGCGCACCTACGGGTGCCAGATGAACGTCCACGACTCCGAGCGCCTGTCCGGCCTGCTGGAAGGCGCCGGTTATGTCCGCGCGCCCGAAAGTACGGGTGAGGGCGAGGCCGACATCGTCGTCTTCAACACCTGCGCGGTGCGGGAGAACGCCGACAACCGGCTGTACGGCAATCTCGGCAGGCTCGCACCGATCAAGGCGCGGCGCCCGGGCATGCAGATCGCCGTGGGCGGGTGCCTGGCCCAGAAGGACCGGGACACCATCGTCAAGAAGGCCCCCTGGGTCGACGTCGTCTTCGGCACCCACAACATCGGCAGCCTGCCGGTGCTGCTGGAGCGCGCCCGGGTCCAGGAAGAGGCCCAGGTCGAGATCGCCGAGTCGCTGGAGGCCTTCCCCTCCACCCTTCCGACGCGGCGCGAGTCCGCGTACGCCGCGTGGGTCTCCATCTCCGTCGGCTGCAACAACACCTGCACGTTCTGCATCGTCCCGGCGCTGCGCGGCAAGGAGAAGGACCGCCGCCCGGGCGACATCCTCGCCGAGGTGGAGGCACTGGTCGCCGAGGGTGTCACCGAGATCACCCTGCTCGGCCAGAACGTGAACGCGTACGGCTCGGACATCGGCGACCGCGAGGCGTTCAGCAAGCTGCTGCGGGCCTGCGGGAACGTGGAGGGGCTGGAGCGGGTCCGGTTCACCTCGCCGCATCCGCGTGACTTCACGGACGACGTCATCGCCGCCATGGCGGAGACGGAGAACGTGATGCCGCAGTTGCACATGCCGCTGCAGTCCGGTTCGGACACCGTGCTGAAGGCGATGCGCCGCTCGTACCGGCAGGAGCGCTACCTCGGCATCATCGAGAAGGTGCGCGCCGCGATGCCGGACGCCGCCATCTCGACCGACATCATCGTCGGCTTCCCCGGCGAGACGGACGAGGACTTCGAGCAGACCCTGCACGTGGTCCGCGAGGCGCGGTTCGCCCAGGCGTTCACCTTCCAGTACTCCAAGCGGCCCGGGACGCCCGCCGCCGAGATGGACGGGCAGCTGCCGAAGGCGGTCGTCCAGGAGCGGTACGAGCGGCTGGTCGCCCTCCAGGAGGAGATCTCCTGGGAGGAGAACAAGAAGCAGGAGGGGCGGACGCTGGAGGTGCTCGTCGCCGAGGGCGAGGGCCGCAAGGACGACGCCACCCGGCGGCTGTCCGGCCGCGCCCCCGACAACCGCCTGGTGCACTTCACCCGGCCCGAGGAGCCGGTGCGCCCCGGTGACGTCGTCACCGTCGACATCACGTACGCCGCGCCGCACCACCTGCTGGCCGAGGGCCCGGCCCGGGGCGTCCGGCGCACGCGCGCGGGCGACGCCTGGGAGCGGCGGAACACGGCCGGGGAGAAGAAGCCCGCGGGCGTGATGCTGGGGCTGCCCACCATCGGCGCGCCCGCCCCTGCCCCAGCGCCCGCGACGGGCTGCGGCTGCGACTGACGACCGGCCGCTGATCCGCCACTGTCCGGCCTCAGACCGGCCACTGACCGGCCAGTGTCCGGCCGCTGGCCGACCGCGACGGCGGGTCCGCCCCGCCGGATAGGCTGGCGATCATGCTGATCGCCGCCGCCGTCTGTCCCTGTCCGCCGCTGCTGGTGCCCGAGGTGGCCGCCGGAGCGGCCCCCGAGCTAGACGGGCTGCGCGCGGCCTGCCTGGACGCGGTGGCGGCGCTGGCGGCGGCCCGGCCCGAGCGGCTGATCGTGGCCGGACCGGCGGAGCAGGCCGGGCGCGGGGCCCATGCGCAGGGTGCCACCGGATCGTTCCGCGGCTTCGGCGTGGACGTGGAGGTACGGCTCGGGGGCGCGGCGCCCGGGGGCGGCGCGGTCGGCGGGCCGCTGCCGCCGTCGCTGGCGGTCGGCGCCTGGCTGCTGGAACGCGCGGGGTGGGACGTTTCTCCCGTCGAGGGGCTGGGCGTGGGGGAACCTCTCGAGGCCGAGCGGTGTATCCAAGTCGGAAGGAAGCTCGCCGCGTCGGCGGAGCGGGTCGCGCTGCTGGTGATGGGCGACGGCAGCGCGTGCCGGACGCTGAAGGCACCGGGCTATCTCGACGAGCGCGCCGCCGCGTTCGACGCCGAGCTGGCGCGTGCGCTGGCGGCGGCCGACACCGCGGCCCTCGCGGCGCTCGACGAGCAGCTGGCCTACGAGCTGAAGGCGGCTGGCCGCGCACCGCTGCAGGTGCTCGCGGGAGCGGCCGAAGGGGCGGGGCTGAAGGGGGAGTTGCGGTATGACGAAGCGCCATACGGCGTGGGGTATTTCGTGGCCCGCTGGGCGTAGCGCGGGCATCGCGCACCGCGGGCGCGGTGGGGCGCGGGCACAGGACCGCCGCGGCCGCGAGGCATCCGCTCCGCGGCCGCGTAGCGGCGGGGGTCAGGCGCTGTCGCCGCCCTGGTCCTTGCGCTCGTTCCCGCCGCGGTCCTCGTTCCGGTGGGAGAGGCGGTTGAGGGCGCCCTTCGCCTTGCCCGTGCCAGTCTCGATCCTTGCGCTGTACTTGCCCTTGGTCCTGGTGTCGACCGTCTTGGCTGCCTTGTCGAGACCCCGCTCGATCTTGGCCTCGTGCTGCTGCGCGAAGCTGCCGGCCCGGTCCTTCATGACACCGGCCTTGGCCTTGAGATTGTCCAGCAGGCCCATGGGCCACCTTCCCTCATCGGATCCCTTATGTGCGGGCGCCCTCACCGGCCTCGCTGTCGGCCGTCTCGGCCGCGGACTGCTGCTTCGGGATGGCTGCCGTCCCCTCTCCCGTCGCGGCCCCCTCCTCGCTCCGCTCCGGCTCCGCCTCGGCGGAGGCCCCGGGGGCCGGTGCCGCTGTCACGGCGTCGGCCGCGGACTGCTCGGATGGCGCTGCTTCGGACGGACGGCTCGTCTCCTTCGACGCACGACGAAACCTGGAAAACACGCCCATATCTACTCCATAGCCTACTCGTGTGGGCGAAATCCCGTGCCGCTCGGAGCGTCCCATTGCGCCGCTCGCGGGCACCGGTCCCCCGAACCGGTCCTCGGAACCTCGCAACAGGCAACGAACACGGCCGTCCCCCGTCACGTCGCTCGTTCGAGGAGGCCCCCGGGGGTTTGCGAGACTGGGCGGGTGAATACAGCAGGCCATCCGCCGCGAGTCATCGCCGTCGTCGGCCCCACCGCGGCCGGTAAGTCCGATCTGGGCGTCGCGCTCGCCCGGCACCTCGACGGCGAGGTCGTCAACGCCGACTCCATGCAGCTCTACCGGGGCATGGACATCGGCACCGCCAAACTGACGGAGGAGGAGCGGCAGGGGGTGCCCCACCGTCTGCTCGGCATCTGGGACGTCACCCAGACGGCCAGCGTCGCCGAATACCAGCGACTGGCCCGCGCCGAGATGGACCGGCTGCTCGCCGAGGGCCGTACACCGGTCCTGGTCGGCGGCTCCGGTCTGTACCTCCGCGGCGCGATCGACGCGCTCGACTTCCCGGGCACCGACCCCGCCGTGCGGGCCCGGCTCGAAGCCGAGCTGGCGGAGCTGGGCCCGGGAGTCCTGCACACCCGGCTGGCGGCCGCCGACCCCGAGGCGGGCCGGGCGATCCTGCCCAGCAACGGGCGGCGGGTGGTGCGGGCGCTGGAGGTCATAGAGATCACCGGCCGCCCCTTCACGGCCAACCTCCCCGGTCACGAGGCCGTCTACGACACCCTCCAGATCGGCGTGGACGTCGAGCGGCCCGAGCTGGACGAGCGGATCACCGTGCGCGTGGACCGGATGTGGGAGGCCGGCCTGGTGGACGAGGTCAGGGGGCTCGAAGCGGCCGGGCTGCGGGAGGGACGTACGGCCTCCCGAGCCCTCGGCTACCAGCAGGTGCTCGCCGCCCTCGCCGGAGAGTGCACGGAGGACGAGGCCCGGGCCGAGACCGTGCGCGCCACCAAGCGGTTCGCGCGCCGCCAGGACTCCTGGTTCCGCCGCGATCCGAGGGTCCACTGGCTCAGCGGAGCGGCCGCGGACCGGGAAGAACTCCTGGCGAGCGCGCTCGCGTTGGTTGAACGGGCGGTCACAGCCTGATCACGTGATGGCATCGGGACGCTCCGCTCGTCATCGAGGCCCCCGCGAGCATGCCATCATCGAGCTCCGATCGTGCGTGTGTCTGGAGTGGGGAGGGCGTGTGGCGATGGAGGCCGGCCCTCGCAACGCATCGCAGCCAGCAGCGCGGGACTCGCCGCACGGCGAGCCCGGGCCGCTGACCCCGGACGGCCCCGACGAGGTGCCCGCGCTCCCCGAGCTGGGGGACCCGGTTCTCGACGAGGCGGGGGAGCCCGGCGAAGCGGGCTCCGGGGAGTCCTTCCGCGAGCTGCGCCCGCCCCGCCGGATGCGGATCTGGCAGATCGCGCCGATCGTCGGCCTCGCCATCCTCGGCTCGCTGATGTTCGCCTTCCCGCTCGCCTTCGAGTTCGGCGACGGAGGCGCGGTCGTGGCCATGCTCGGCCTGCTGCTCAGCTGCTGCGCGGCGGGCTGGGGCCTGATGGCCGCCCGCCGGGTGGGCTACACCTGGCCCGGCCTGCCGCCCCGGGGCTCCGGCCGCCGCCCGGACTGGCGTTTCGTCGTGCTCTACGTGGTGATCGTGGTGCTGCTCGCGGCCCTCACCATCTGGCGCGTGGCCCGCCTGCGCTAGAAGGGGTCCCCGGTGCTCCCGGGCCCGCCCGGCACGGAGCGACGGGCTGTGCCGAGCCCCCGTAGGATCGAGGAATGAGCAACGCGCCCCGGCTGCGGTTCCTGAAGGGCCACGGCACTGAGAACGACTTCGTCATCGTCCCCGACCTGGACGGTCACCTGGAGCTGTCCGCGGCCGCCGTCGCCCGGATCTGCGACCGCCGCGCCGGTGTCGGCGGCGACGGGCTGATCCGCGTCGTGCGGTCGTCGGCGCACCCTGAGGCGCGGGCGATGGCCGCCGAGGCCGAGTGGTTCATGGACTACCGCAACGGCGACGGCAGCGTCGCCGAGATGTGCGGGAACGGCGTCCGCGTGTTCGCCCGGTACCTGCAGCGGGCGGGGCTCGCCGAGGAGGGCGACCTGACGATCGCGACCCGGGCCGGGCTGCGGCATGTCCACATCGCCAAGGCCGCCGGGGACGCCAAGGCGGCCGGGGAGCCCGGGGGCGCCCCGGACGGCGGCGCGATCACCGTCGGCATGGGCAAGGCCGCGCTGCCCGAGCCCGGCCCCGACGGCGGCATCACGGTCACGGTCGGCGACCGGACCTGGTCCGCCCGCAACGTGAACATGGGCAACCCGCACGCGGTCGCCTTCGTCGACGACCTCGACCAGGCCGGGACCCTGTTCACGGCTCCCGCCGTGCACCCCGCCACCGCGTACCCGGACGGCGTCAACGTCGAGTTCGTCGTCGACCGCGGCCCGCGGCACGTCGCGCTGCGCGTGCACGAGCGCGGCTCCGGCGAGACCCGTTCCTGCGGCACCGGCGCCTGCGCCGTCATGGTGGCCGCCGCGCGCCGCGACGGGGCCGATCCGGGCGTCACCGGGCACCCCGTCACGTACACGGTGGACGTACCGGGCGGGCGACTTGTGATCAGCGAGCGGCCGGACGGTACGGTGGAGATGACGGGCCCTGCCGTGATCGTTGCCGAGGGGGAGCTTGATCCCGTATGGCTGGACGCGGCCCTCGACTGAACTCGTCCCTCTCATGGGTGATCCGTTTCACTCTGGGCGAGAGCCGGTCAGCCGTGCGTGGTGGGCTCGATAGCATCAAGCACCGGCCCCGGGGGAGTGCCCACGCCGGTTGACGCTCGACGCCGCCGGAGGTGCCCATGAGCGCAGAGGCTCCAGATCAAGCCGCTCTCGGCCGCAGGCGCGGCCTCCCCCGCATCGACCTGCGCAATATCCGCAGATTCGGCCGGGCCGCGCTGCAGGGACCGGCATCCCGGGACCGGCTGCCGGACGCGATCGAACACGTCGCGAAGGTGCACCGCGCGTACCACCCGGGCGCCGATCTGGACGTGCTGCGCCAGGCGTACGTCCTCGCCGAGTCCTCCCACCGCGGCCAGATGCGCAAGAGCGGTGAGCCGTACATCACCCATCCGCTGGCCGTCACGCTCATCCTCGCCGAACTGGGCGCCGAGACCACCACGTTGACGGCGTCTCTGCTCCACGACACGGTCGAGGACACCGAGGTGACGCTCGACCAGGTGGGGGAGCAGTTCGGCGAGGAGGTGCGCTATCTCGTCGACGGCGTCACCAAGTTGGAGAAGGTCGACTACGGGGCGGCGGCCGAGCCCGAGACGTTCCGCAAGATGCTCGTGGCCACCGGCAACGACGTCCGGGTGATGTCGATCAAGCTCGCCGACCGGCTGCACAACATGCGCACCCTCGGCGTGATGCGCCCCGAGAAACAGGCCCGCATCGCCAAGGTCACCCGCGACGTCCTGATCCCGCTGGCCGAACGGCTCGGCGTGCAGGCGCTCAAGACCGAGCTGGAGGACCTGGTCTTCGCGATCCTCCACCCCGAGGAGTACACCCGCACCCGGGAGCTGCTCCAGTCCCACGCGGACCGCCCCGACCCGCTCACCCGCGCCGCCGGGGACGTACGGGCCGTGCTGCAGGAGGCGGGCATCACCGCCGAAGTCCTGGTGCGCCCACGGCACTTCGTCTCTGTCCACCGCGCCGGGATCAAGCGTGGCGAGCTGACCGGATCCGACCTCGGGCGGCTTCTGGTCCTCGTCGCCGACGACGCGGACTGTTACGCGGTCCTCGGCGAGCTGCACACCTGTTTCACCCCGGTGATCTCGGAGTTCAAGGACTTCATCGCCGTCCCCAAGTTCAACCTGTACCAGTCGCTGCACACGGCCGTGGCCGGGCGCACCGGTGAGGTCGCCGAAGTCCTCATCCGCACGCACCAGATGCACCGGGTCGCCGAGGCCGGGGTGATCGCCCTCGGCAATCCGTACGCCCCGACCGAGACGGCCACCGCGCCCGAGGGCGAGCGGGCCGACCCCACCCGCCCCGGCTGGCTGTCCCGGCTGCTCGAATGGCAGAGCGCCACCCCCGACCCCGACATCTTCTGGACCGCGCTGCGCGACGACCTCGCCCAGGACCGGGAGATCACGGTCTTCCGGTCCGACGGCGGCACCCTGGGCCTGCCCGCGGGCGCGAGCTGCGTGGACGCCGCGTACGCCCAGTACGGCGAGGACGCCCACTCCTGTATCGGGGCCCGGGTCAACGGGCGGATCGCGACGCTCAGCACCGTGCTGTGCGACGGTGACACGCTCCAGCTGCTGATGACGGGGGACGCGGCCTCGTCCGGGCCCTCGCCGGAATGGCTCGACCACGCCCGTACCCCGGCCGCGCGCATCGCCATCAACCGCTGGCTGGCCGCCCACCCGGCCGACCCGGCGCACGAGCCGCCGCAGGGCCAGGCGCCCGGCGCCGAGCATCTGCACGGCCCCGAGGATCCGGACGAGGCCGATCCGGACGATGTCGATCCGGAAGACGCGGGCGACGAGGGCACCGCCGCGCTGCCCGGGGTCCCCGCGGGCCGCCCGGAGGCGGGCATCGTCGTCGACCTGCCCGGCGTGATCGTACGGCTGGCCCGGTGCTGCACCCCCGTACCGCCGGACGCCATCACCGGCTTCGCGGTGCGCGGCGGCGCCGTCACCGTCCACCGCGAGCGGTGCCCCGCCGTGGCGCGGATGACCGCCGCCGGGCGGGAGCGGGTCGGGGTGCGCTGGTCGGAGGAGGACGACGGGGACGGGGGCGACTACCGGGTCACCCTCTTCGCGGAGGCGTTCAGCAGGCCCCATCTGCTCGCGGACCTCACCGAGGCTATCGCCGCGGAGGGCGCCGAGGTGGTCGCCGCCGCCGTCGAACCGCCGCGTGAGCAGCGGGTCCGCCATACGTACACGCTCCAGCTGTCCGACGCGGGGCGGCTGCCGACGCTGATGCGGGCCATGCGCGACGTTCCCGGCGTCTACGACGTGACCCGGGAGGGCCGCCGAGTGGCGACCGCCCGTTCCTGAACTCCTTCGGGTGGATCGGGCCCGGGTGGGACTGCGCCCCCGCCCGGGCGCTGATAGCCGTAAGGCATGACGCATTCTCCGGGCCCCCGCCCTCCCGGTCCCCTTCCGCCGATGGGGCGCCGCAGGACCGCCCTCGTGGCCGTCGCCCTGGCCGCCGTCCTCGCCTCGGTCGGCCCGTCCTCCGCCGCCTTGCCGGTGAGCGCCACGGGCCCGCGGGCGCTCGGCATCGGCGACCCGCTCTACCCGCGGCTCGGCAACCCCGGCTATGACGTCACGGCGTACGACATCGCCCTGGACTACCGCCGCGCGGACCGGCCGCTGAACGCCGTCACCACCATCGACGCCCGCGCCACCACCGGATTACGCACCATCAACCTGGACTTCACCCAGGGCACCGTGCGCTCCGTGAGCGTCGACGGCGCGCCCGCCGCGTTCACCACCGCACACGAGGACCTGGTCATCACCCCGCGCGCCAAGATCGCGCGGGGCGCCGGGTTCCGGGTCACCGTCCGGCACACCAGCGACCCCGGGGACGGCGCGGGAGGCGGCTGGGTCCGCACCCGGGACGGGCTGGCCATGGCCAACCAGGCCGACGCCGCCCACCGGGTCTTCCCGTGCAACGACCATCCGTCCGACAAGGCGCGCTTCATCTTCCGGGTCACCGCGCCGAAGAACCTCACGGTCGTCGCGGGCGGCCTTCGGACCGGGCGCGTCCACGAAGGGGCGCGCACCACCTGGACGTACCGCCTCGCCCACCCCATGGCCACCGAGCTGGCGCAGGTCTCCATCGGCCGGTCCGCCGTGCTCCACCGCACCGGCCCGCACGGGCTGCCGGTGCGCGACGTGGTGCCCGTAGCGGACCGCAAGAAGCTCGCGAAGTGGCTCGCGCGCACTCCGGGGCAGCTGGCCTGGATGGAGAAGCGGGTCGGACCGTACCCGTTCGAGGACTACGGTGTGCTGATCTCCCACGCCACCACGGGCTTCGAGCTGGAGACCCAGACGCTCTCGCTCTTCGAACGCGGTCTCTTCATCGGCGACGAGTTCCCGCGGTGGTACGTGGAGTCGATCATGCTGCACGAACTGGCGCACCAATGGTTCGGCGACAGCGTCAGCCCGCGCCGCTGGTCCGATCTGTGGCTCAACGAAGGCCACGCCACCTGGTACGAGGCGCTGTACGCGGAGCAGTACGGCAAGGCGAGCCTGGAGCGGCGGATGCGGCTGGCCTACGAGCAGTCCGACGCCTGGCGCGCCGAAGGAGGGCCACCGGCCGCCCCCAGGCCCGCCGCACCCGGCAAGCAGATCGGGCTGTTCCGGCCGATCGTCTACGACGGCAGCGCGCTGATCCTGTACGCGCTGCGGCAGCGGATCGGCCGGGCGGACTTCGAGCGGCTGGAGCGGCAGTGGGTGGTCCGCCACCGTGACGGCGTGGCCTCGACCGCCGACTTCATCCGGCTGGCCTCGGAGGTGGCGGGCCGTGACCTGACGGGCTTCCTGCGCGCGTGGCTGTACGGGGAGAAGACGCCGAAGATGCCCGGGCACCCCGGCTGGAAGCCCGACCCGGTGCCGGACGCGAGGCCGGGCGCGAAGCAGGGCGCCAAGCCGGGTGCGAAGCCTGGCGCCAAGCCCGCGACCCATGGCCCGGCGGCGCGCCATACCGCGAAACACGGGTGACGGCCCCGCCGCCGCGTGCGACCATCGAGGAGTCGGCGTCGCCGCCGGAGCGGTGGGGAATCCCACGGGTCCGTCGCGCGTTGACGACAGTGACGATGTCCCTCGACGTAAGGATTCCTTTGACCCACTCCTCTTCCCTTCCGCAGGACCGGCAGCGCCTCGCCGAGAGCCTTCGGGCCGACGCCCTGATGGAAGAGGACGTCGCCTGGAGTCACGAGATCGACGAGGAGCGTGACGGCGACCAGTACGACCGCTCCGACCGTGCCGCGCTGCGGCGCGTGGCGGGGCTCTCCACCGAACTCGAGGACGTCACCGAGGTCGAGTACCGGCAGCTGCGCCTGGAGCGCGTGGTGCTGGTCGGCGTCTGGACGTCCGGCACGGTGCAGGACGCGGAGAACTCCCTCGCCGAGCTGGCCGCGCTCGCGGAGACCGCGGGCGCCGCGGTGCTCGACGGCGTCATCCAGCGCCGTAACAAGCCCGACCCGGCGACGTACATCGGCTCCGGCAAGGCCGAGGAACTGCGCGATGTCGTGATCGACTCCGGTGCCGACACCGTCGTGTGCGACGGTGAGCTGAGCCCCGGCCAGCTGATCCACCTCGAGGACGTCGTCAAGGTCAAGGTGGTGGACCGTACCGCCCTGATCCTCGACATCTTCGCCCAGCACGCCAAGTCCCGCGAGGGTAAGGCGCAGGTCTCGCTCGCCCAGATGCAGTACATGCTGCCGAGGCTGCGCGGCTGGGGTCAGTCGCTGTCCCGGCAGATGGGTGGCGGTGGCTCCGGATCGTCGGGCGGCGGTATGGCCACCCGTGGTCCCGGTGAGACCAAGATCGAGACGGACCGGCGCCGCATTCGCGAGAAGATGGCGAAGATGCGTCGCGAGATCGCCGAGATGAAGACCGGCCGCGACATCAAGCGGCAGGAGCGCAGGCGCCACAAGGTCCCCTCGGTCGCCATCGCCGGGTACACCAACGCGGGCAAGTCCTCGCTGCTCAACCGGCTCACCGGCGCGGGCGTGCTGGTGGAGAACGCGCTGTTCGCCACCCTGGACCCGACCGTGCGCCGGGCCGAGACCCCCAGCGGGCGGCTGTACACGCTGGCGGACACGGTCGGCTTCGTGCGCCATCTGCCGCACCACCTGGTCGAGGCGTTCCGTTCCACCATGGAGGAGGTCGGCGACGCCGATCTGATCCTCCATGTGGTGGACGGCTCGCATCCGGTGCCGGAGGAGCAGCTGGCCGCGGTGCGCGAGGTGATCCGTGATGTGGGCGCGGTCGATGTGCCCGAGATCGTGATCATCAACAAGGCGGACAAGGCCGACCCGCTCGTGCTGCAGCGGCTGCTGCGCATGGAGCGGCGCGCGATGGCCGTCTCGGCGCGCTCCGGGCAGGGCATCGACGAGCTGCTCGCGGTGATTGATGACGAGCTGCCCCGGCCGCAGGTCGAGATCGAGGCGCTGGTGCCGTACACCGAGGGCAAGCTGGTCTCGCGTGCGCACGCCGACGGTGAGGTGATCTCCGAGGAGCACACCCCGGAGGGCACGCTGCTCAAGGCACGGGTGCACGAGGAACTGGCGGCCGAGCTGCGGCGGTTCGTACCGGCCGCGGCAGGCATCCAGCAGTAGTACCGAACGGCCTCACGGCCCGAACGGCCTCACGGCGAAGGCCCGCCCCCGATCCGGGGGCGGGCCTTCGCCGCTGCTGAGCGCGGGTGACTACTGGCCCGCGAACTTCTTGCTGACCGCGTTGTAGATGCCCTTGGCCTCGGGGCCCAGGTGAGGGCCCGCCAGCCAGGTGGCGTCGGACGGGCCTATCGAGGTGTTGGAGACCAGCGCGGGCTTGCCGTCCGCACCGTTCGCGACCCAACCGCCGCCGGAGGAACCCGCGGTCATCGTGCAGCCGATGCGGTACATGGTCGGCTGCTTGGCGTCCAGCGAGAGCCTGCCCGGCTTGTCGGCGCACTGGTCCATCTTCTGGCCGTCGAACGGCGGGGCGGCCGGGTAGCCGGTGGCCGTGATCTCGTCGATGGACTTCACGGCCGGTGCGTTGAAGTCGACCGGCAGCGCGCCGCCGACCGTCTCCTCCAGCGACTTGCCGCCGCTGACCTCAGGCTTCACATGCATGACCGCGAAGTCGTACGGAGCGCCCTTGCCGCCGGTGGCCGCGCCGCTGTCGATCCACTGGGAGGAGGTCTGCGCCCAGTCGGCCCACCAGACGCCCTTGGGGGCGAGTTCTTCCCTGGTGGCGTTCTTCAGCTCGGCCGCCGACTTGCCGGAGTCGTTGTACGAGGGCACGAACATCAGGTTCTTGTACCAGCCGCCGCCCTTGCCCGCGTGGACGCAGTGGCCCGCCGTCCAGACCATGTTGGACTTACCGGGGTGGGCGGGGTCCTCGACCACGGTCGCGGAGCAGACCATCGACCCCTCGGGGCCGTCGAAGAAGACCTTGCCCGCGTAGGGGACGCGGGAGCTGTACGGGCTGTCGACCTCCTTGGCCTCCACCGGCTGCGGATCGGGGTCGGTCACGCCCTGGTCGTCCGCGATGTCGCTGTCGTCGACCTGCTCCTCCGGCTCCTGGGCATCCCGCATCCGGTCCGGCTTCCACAGCCCCTTGATGATCGGGTTGATGAAGTCGCCCGCCTCGCGGAGCCAGTCGTCCCGGTCCCACTTGTTCCAGGCGCCGTTCTTCCACTGGTCCAGGTCGACGCCGAGGTTCTGCAGCTTGTCGTTGAGATTGTCGGGCAGCTTGATGTCGTCCGCGCCCTGCTGGCCCGACGATGCGGAGGCCTTGGCATCGGCCGAGTCGTCCGACGATCCGCACGCGGTGGCGGTGAGCGCCAGCACGGCGGCGACGGCCGCCGTGGCGAGGGCGGGCCGGCGTTTGAAAGGCATGGGCGGAACTCCCCCTGATGTTCTGAACTGCTTCACGGCCTGACTGCTCACGGCCTGTCTGGATTTGTCATGCTCCCCCCGACAGGGGGGTGATCCCCCACTATGCCGGTGCCGCCTACGACGACTTCAGGCGGGTCCTTGGTTCCCGGCGGCAAGGATCTTCGGTCAGCCCGTGATCCCCGGCCCCACCTGTCGTTGGTACGTACGGGGGACTGCCGGAGGGTGTTCAGCAGCGAGAGGACCGTGAGCCGTGGCCATGACCCAGCTCCCGCCGATGACGCCGGACCCTTCGCCGCCCGCCGGACCGGACGGCGACGGGTCCGGCGAGGACGCTCCGGCCATCCTGCGGCGCCAGTCACTGCGGGAGTCGGCCGCCCGCACCTACGCCCGGGCGCTGCCCATCGTCCCGGTGCGCGCCCGCGGGCTGACGATCGAGGGAGCCGACGGCCGCCGCTACCTCGACTGCCTCTCCGGAGCCGGGGCGCTGGCGCTCGGGCACAACCATCCGGTGGTGCTGGAAGCGATCCGCGCCGTGCTGGACTCGGGAGCCCCGCTCCAGATCCTGGACCTGGCCACGCCGGTCAAGGACGCCTTCACGGACGAGCTGTTCGCCACGCTGCCCCCCGAACTCGCCGCGCACGCACGGGTGCAGTTCTGCGGGCCCGCGGGCACGGACGCCGTCGAAGCCGCGCTCAAGCTGGTACGCACCGCCACGGGGCGGGACGGCCTGCTGGCCTTCTCCGGGGCCTACCACGGCATGACGGCCGGGGCGCTGGCCGCCTCGGGCGGCGCCCCCTCGGTGAGCGTGACCCGGCTGCCGTATCCCTACGACTACCGCTGCCCGTTCGGGGTGGGCGGTGAGCACGGCGCGGAACTCGCGGCGCGCTGGACCGAGCGGCTGCTGGACGACCCGAAGGGCGGGGCGGGCGCACCGGCCGGGATGATCCTCGAACCGGTGCAGGGCGAGGGCGGGGTGATCCCCGCCCCGGACGGCTGGCTGCGCCGGATGCGGGAGATCACCACGGCCCGCGGCATCCCGCTCATCGCGGACGAGGTGCAGACCGGCGTGGGGCGCACGGGTTCCTTCTGGGCGGTCGGACACAGCGGCGTGGTGCCCGATGTGATGGT
This sequence comes from Streptomyces sp. NPDC059850, assembly GCF_042731515.1. Classification (NCBI taxonomy): domain Bacteria; kingdom Bacillati; phylum Actinomycetota; class Actinomycetes; order Kitasatosporales; family Streptomycetaceae; genus Streptomyces; species Streptomyces sp. NPDC059850. The sequence goes on along the minus strand of NZ_JBHWJI010000018.1, from coordinate 118,908 downwards.
GCTGTCGAAGGCCATCGGCGGCAGCCTGCCGCTGGCCGTCGTGGTCTACCGGGAAGAGCTGGACACCTGGCGGCCCGGCGCCCACGCGGGCACCTTCCGGGGCAATCAGCTGGCGATGGCGGCGGGCGCGGCCACGCTCGCGTACGTTCGCGAAAACGGTCTCGCGCAGCGGGCCGCGGTCGTCGGCGAGCGGATGCTGACGCGGCTGCGCGCGCTCGCCGCGCAGTGGCCCCACATCGGGGACGTCCGAGGCCGCGGCCTCATGATCGGCCTCGAACTGGTCGACCCGGCGGATCCGGCCCCCGGCCCTGGGCACCCCGGTGCTACGGCCGACACCGCCGTGACGACCGGTGCCTTCACCGGTACGAACGGCCGCTTCGCCGACCGTACGGAGACCGGCCCCGCCGCCCGCCCCGCCGCCCCGACGCTGGCGGCCGCCGTGCAGCGGGAGTGCCTGCACCGTGGCCTGATCGTCGAACTCGGCGGCCGCCACTCCGCGGTGATCCGCCTCCTTCCGCCACTGACCATCACCGACGAGCAGGCCGAAGCCGTCCTGGACCGGCTCGCCGATGCCCTGGACGCCGCGATCCGCGCCCTCGGTGACCGCGCCGCCCATGAACTCCCGCCACCTGCCCCGCCCTTCACCGGAGGCCACCGGTGACGCGCCCCGCGGCCGTGAGACCGCACCACCACCGCACCATCGAAGGAGGCAGGCGCCAGGCTCCCGGCGTGAAGGCCGTGACGCGAGCGCCGCACCCACCATGCCGCACTCCCCTGGGCGAACCCCCCTGTATCCCCAGCCGGACCCGGAGGACGGTGCCATGAGCGACCGTACGGCCCCCGTCCCCGCCCCCGTCGCCGGGCACTCCGGAGCCGGAGGTGAGGCCCCGCCCTCCAGGCCCTCCGCGCCGCCAGCGTCCGCCGCGGAGACGACGGCGGGATTCCCACCCGGGACCGCGCTGACGGAGCCACAGCGCCGGATGCCCCACCCGGCGGCGGCATCGCCCCAGCCTCCAGCCCTGCAGCCCGAGTCGGCAGCACCTCCAGCCGTGCCACCGACCGCCGCGCCGCCCCTCGCCATGACGGCCCCGGTACCACGGCAGGATCACAGCGGTCACGACGTACCCGAGGACCCCGCGCCCACCACCGGGCAGGACCCGCTCGACCATCCCGATCCGCAGGTCGCCGCCGACGCCGCGGGGGTCGAGAACCTGCTGCGCTGCTGGGTACGGGAGACCGCCGCAGGGCCCCCGGACCGGGACATCCTGCGCCTCCCCCTCGCCGCGAGCGGCACCTCCCTCCAGGTGCCCGTGCGCTACTGGTCGGCCACCGGCTGGCACCGCTTCGGTGAGCCGGTGCTGGAACACGGCCCCTGGGACGCCCCCGCCGTCGGCGCGGTGGCCCTCGCGGCGCTGCTCACCCGGGAGGCGGCGTACGCGGCCCGCCAGGAGGAGACCGACGCGGAGGCCTCCGAACTCATCGGCCGGGTAGCGGACTCCGTACGACGCACCGCCCAATTCCTGGCCCACCGCAGGGCCGCGCCCGCCGACCCCGGCGCCGGGACCCCCTTCCTCAGCGCGGAACAGGCCCTTCTCCTCGGACACCCCCTTCATCCGACGCCGAAGAGCCGTGAAGGTCTCTCCGACGCCGCGTCACCTGTGTGCTCTCCCGAATCGCGTGGCTCCTTTCCCCTGCACTGGTTCGGCGTCGACCGGTCCGTGCTCGCCTGCGAGTCGGCCTGGACCGAACGCGGCAGGACCGTGCCGGCCGAGCGGCTGGCCCTCTCCCTCGCGGGCAGCGGTCTGCGACTGCCCTCCGGAACCGTGCCCTTGCCCCTGCACCCGTGGCAGGCCCAGGAGATCCGGCACCGCCCGGCCACCGCCGCGCTGTTCGACGCGGGCCTGCTGCACGACCTCGGCCCGGCCGGCGGACACTGGCACCCCACCTCCTCCGTGCGCACCGTCTACCGGCCCGGCGCGGCAGCGATGCTCAAGCTCTCCCTCGGGCTGCGGATCACCAACTCCCGCCGCGAGAACCTCCGCAAGGAGCTGCACCGCGGCGTCGAGGTCCACCGGCTGCTGCGCAGCGGGCTGGCCGAGCAGTGGCGGGCCGCCTTCCCCGGATTCCCCGGCTTCGACATCGTCCGTGACCCGGCCTGGCTCGCGGTGGACGGGCCGGACGGCGACCCCCTGACCGGGCTCGACGTCGTCATCCGGCACAACCCGTTCGGCCCGGGCGACGACGCCGTCTGCGTCGCCGGGCTCCTCTCGCTCCGGCCCTGGCCGGGGCGGCCCGCCATGCGCTCACACCTGGCCCGCCTCGTCGCCCGGCTCGCCGCCCGCACCGGCCGCTCCTCGGCCGCCGTCAGCGCCGAGTGGTTCCTGCGCTATCTGCACACGGTCGTACGCCCCGTGCTCTGGCTGGACGGAGAGGCGGGCATCGCCCTGGAGGCACACCAGCAGAACACCCTGGTGCTGCTGGACCCGGACGGCTGGCCGGTCGGGGGACGCTACCGGGACAACCAGGGCTACTACTTCCGCGAGTCCCGGTATGACGATCTCCAGCGGCGGCTGCCCGGCATCGGCGGGGGCAGCGACACCTTCGTATCCGACGAGGTCACCGATGAGCGCTTCGCCTACTACCTCGGCGTCAACAACATCCTCGGCGTGATCGGAGCGTTCGGGTCGCAGCGGCTCGCCGACGAGCGCGTGCTGCTGGCCGCGTTCCGCCGCTTCCTCGCCGACGCCGCGTCCGGCCCCGGCAAGCTCCGCTCGCGGTTGCCCGCCCGCCTCCTGGAGACGCCCACCCTGCGCTGCAAGGCCAATCTGCTCACCCGCCTGCGCGGCCTGGACGAACTCGTGGGGCCGGTCGACACCCAGTCCGTCTACGTCACCATCGCCAACCCCCTTGTCACGTCCGCCGCTTCCACGGCATGACCTCCGTCCACCCCGCCGATCACGCCCTCACGGCGCGTCCGAGATCCATGAGAGGAGAGCGTCCCCGTGCCGCACTCCGACTCCAGCACCGACGACACCCTCGACATGCGGACGCGCCAGGAAGAAGAGACCGCCCGAATTCCCGAGGGCCAGCTGACCGGCCCGGAGTTCGGCACTCGCCCCGACCTGCTCGACCGCATCGCCGAATGGGGTCCCACCAGCACCCCGGCGGGCACCTTTCAGCTGGTCCCGGTCCGCGTCGGGCGCGATCTGCGGCTCATCGCCCGGTGGATGAACGACCCGGCCGTGGCCGCCTTCTGGGAACTCGGCGGCCCCGACGACATCACGGCGAGCCATCTGGGCGGCCAGCTCGACGGTGACGGCCGCAGCGTGCCCTGCCTGGGAGTGCTGGACGGCGTCCCGATGAGCTACTGGGAGGTCTACCGCGCCGATCTCGACCCGCTCGCCCGGCACTACCCGGCCCGGCCGCACGACACCGGCGTCCATCTGCTCATCGGCCGCGTCAGCGACCGTGGCCAGGGCCTGGGCACGACCCTGCTCCGCGCCGCGGCCGATCTCGTACTCGAACACCGCCCGTCCTGCGCGCGGGTCGTGGCCGAACCCGATCTGCGCAACGCCCCCTCCGTCGCGGCCTTTCTCGGCGCCGGTTTCCGCTTCTCCGCCGAGGTGGACCTGCCCGGGAAACGCGCGGCACTGATGCTGCGCGACCGCGCCCTGCGCCACCTGCTGTGAGCCATCGTGACCCCCTGTGTTCCGCGACGGCTTCCGAGCGCCGCCTTTTCCTGTGATACACCGCTCGGCCCGTCCAGGTTCCGCCCATACCACGCGTTCCCTCCACGGAGGGTGATACGACCGTGGGCGGGAGTGATGTCGGTGCCGCCGCGTAGGCTGACAGCCCTATGACTGACACGTCCTCGCCTCCGCTCGCAGACCTGCTGCACGCCGCCGTCGACGCCGTCGGCGGTACCGAACGCCCTGGCCAGACAGCCATGGCCGAAGCCGTGGCCGAGGCGATCGACGACACGTCCCATCTGCTGGTCCAGGCCGGTACCGGCACCGGAAAGTCGCTCGGCTACCTGGTGCCCGCCCTCGCCCACGGCGAGCGCGTCGTCGTTGCCACGGCGACCCTCGCCCTGCAGCGCCAGCTCGTCGAGCGCGATCTGCCGCGCACCGTCGACGCCCTGCATCCGCTGCTGCGCCGCCGCCCCGAGTTCGCCATGCTCAAAGGGCGGTCCAACTACCTGTGCCTGCACCGCCTCCACGAAGGCGTGCCGCAGGAGGACGCCGACGAGGGCGGGCTGTTCGACCCCTTCGAGGCGGCCGCGCCCACCAGCAAGCTGGGCAAGGACCTGCTGCGGCTGCGTGACTGGTCCGACGATACGGAGACGGGCGACCGCGACGACCTGACCCCCGGTGTCTCCGACCGCGCCTGGTCCCAGGTGTCGGTCACCTCCCGCGAATGCCTCGGCGCGTCCAAGTGCGCCTATGGCGCGGAGTGCTTCGCCGAGGCCGCCCGCGAGCGCGCCAAGCTCGCCGAGGTCGTCGTCACCAACCACGCGCTGCTCGCCATCGACGCCATCGAGGGCGCCCCGGTGCTGCCCAGCCACGAGGTGCTGATCGTCGACGAGGCGCATGAGCTGGTCTCCCGCGTCACCGGCGTCGCCAGCGGTGAGCTGACCCCCGGCCAGGTCAACCGGGCCGTGCGGCGCGCCGCCAGGCTGGTGAACGAGAAGGCGGCCGACGCGCTCCAGACCGCCTCGGAGACCTTCGAGCGGATCATGGAGCTGGCGCTCCCCGGCCGCCTCGAGACCATCCCCGAGGACCTGAGCTATGCCCTGATGGCGTTGCGTGACGCGGCCCGTACGGTGATCTCAGCGCTCGGCGCCACCCGTGACGCCTCGGTGCAGGACGAGGACGCCGTCCGCAAGCAGGCCCTGGGCGCGGTGGAGAACATCCACCAGGTGGCGGAGCGGATCGTGGAGGCCTCCGAGTTCGACGTGATCTGGTACGAGCGGCACGACCGCTTCGGGGCCTCGCTGCGCGTCGCCCCGCTGTCCGTGTCCGGTCTGCTGCGCGAGAAGCTGTTCGAGGACCGCTCGGTGATCCTCACCTCCGCCACCCTCAAGATCGGCGGGGACTTCAACGGGGTGGCCGCGTCGCTCGGCCTCGCTCCGGAGAGCCCGCAGGACCCCGAGGGCGGCGAGGACGCCGCTCCGCGCTGGCAGGCCCTCGACGTCGGCTCGCCCTTCGACTACGCGAAGCAGGGGATCCTCTACGTCGCCAAGCATCTCGCCCAGCCCGGCCGCGAGGGCAGCCGCGGCGACATGCTGGATGAGCTGGCCGAGCTGGTGGAGGCCGCGGGCGGGCGCACGCTCGGGCTGTTCTCGTCCATGCGCGCCGCCCAGGCCGCCGCGGAAGACCTGCGCGGACGGCTCGACGTGCCCATCCTCCTCCAGGGCGAGGAGACTCTCGGCGAGCTGATCCGGGCCTTCGCCGCCGACGCCAGGACCTGCCTGTTCGGCACGCTGTCGCTGTGGCAGGGCGTGGATGTGCCGGGCCCGAGCTGTCAGTTGGTGGTCATGGACCGGGTGCCCTTCCCGCGCCCCGACGACCCGCTGATGAGCGCGCGGCAGAAGGCCGTGGAGGAGGCCGGTGGCAATGGCTTCATGGCGGTCGCGGCCACGCACGCCGCGCTCCTGATGGCGCAGGGCGCGGGGCGGCTCGTGCGAGCCTCCGGGGACCGTGGCATCGTCGCCGTTCTGGATCCGCGGGTCGAGCGGGCCCGCTACGGCTCGTTCCTGCGCAAGACCATGCCGGACTTCTGGTACACGACCGACCGCAACCAGGTGCGCCGCTCCCTGGCCGCGATCGACGCGGCGGCCAAGGCCGAGGGGGCGTAGCGCGCGAGGGCGGGCATCGGGTCGGGGCGGGTATTCGGGCCAGGCCGGGCATACAGCAGGGCCCCGGAACCGGCGCAGTGGTCCCGGGGCCCGGTCGTTGGGCACGCCGGGGGCGTGCCTCGGTCCGTCGGCTCAGACGCGCCGCAGCACTGCGACGACCTTGCCCAGAATGGTCGCCTCATCACCGGGGATCGGCTGGTACGCGGCGTTGTGCGGGAGCAGCCAGACATGGCCGTCCTCGCGCTTGAAGCGCTTCACCGTCGCCTCCCCGTCGAGCATCGCGGCGACGATGTCCCCGTTCTCGGCGACGGGCTGACGGCGCACCGTGACCCAGTCCCCGTCGCAGATGGCGGCCTCGATCATGGAGTCGCCGACCACCTTCAGAACGAACAGCTCACCGTCGCCGACCAGCTGGCGGGGGAGCGGGAAGACATCCTCGACCGACTCCTCCGCGAGGATCGGCCCGCCGGCCGCGATCCGGCCCACCAGCGGGACGTAGGACGCAGCGGGCTTGCCGGTGGTGTCCGTCGGCTGGGTGCTGGGCTGGTCCGAGCCACGGACCTCGTACGCCCGGGGCCGGTGCGGGTCACGCCGCAGGAAGCCCTTGCGCTCCAGGGCCATCAGCTGGTGGGCGACGGACGAGGTGCTGGAGAGGCCCACCGCCTGGCCGATCTCCCGCATGGACGGGGGGTACCCACGCCGCTGCACAGAGTCGCGGATGACCTCGATGACGCGACGCTGCCGGTCGGTCAGCCCTGAGCTGTCCGCCCGGATTCCTGGAGGTCGCCCGGGTAGTGATCGGGTCGTCTTCTGCCCCTCAGGGTTCGTGCTCGCGTCGTTGATCGCGTGCGTTTGATTCATCGCGTGCGTCTGTTCGAGTCGGCTCTGGGAGCGCTCCTGGGCGGTAACAGTGGCGCTCTCTGCGGTGGTGGTCACGACGGCCCCTCTCGAGATGTTCTCCCTAGTTGGACAACGGTAGTTGCTTTCGAAAGGTTGCGCCAAACACACGTTCGAGTGAAATATCCAAGATGAGCTGACGTGATCACAGGCTTGGGTGTATGGGGCAGTCTCGGGCGCGGGTTGGCGAGTGAGTTTCGGCCCCGTCCGGCGGTGGGGCCCAGTCTTGCACCCCGGGTCCTGTGGAGCCGGGACCCGTGGGGTTCGCGTAGTCTCGTGCCTGCTCCCGAGCCATGACACGCCATGCGGTGCGGTTGGGTGCCAGACACCAGATCTAGTGGTTTGATGGATGTCAGCCACCCACAGCTTGTGGTCCCTGGTGATTCGTTGCCGAGATCTTCGCCTATGCTTGTGGTCGCTTCGACGGGCCTGCGCGGCCGGTCGGGGCTTGTCAGTCATGCTCAGTCATGCGCCGTTTTTGAGGGTGAGGGAGGGTACGGAGCCATGCACTGCCCCTTCTGCAGGCACCCCGACAGCCGCGTCGTCGACAGCCGGACCACGGATGACGGCTGCTCGATCCGCAGGCGCCGCCAGTGCCCCGACTGTTCGCGTCGCTTCACGACCGTGGAGACCGCGTCACTGATGGTGATCAAGCGGAGTGGGGTCACCGAGCCCTTCAGCCGCGACAAGGTCATCTCCGGGGTTCGCAAGGCATGCCAGGGCCGTCCCGTCACCGAGGACGCCCTCGCCAAGCTCGGTCAGCGCGTGGAAGAGGCCGTACGGGCCACCGGAAGCGCCGAGCTGTCCACCCACGACGTGGGGCTCGCCATACTCGGTCCGCTCCAGGAGCTCGACCTCGTCGCCTACCTGCGCTTCGCCTCCGTCTACCGCGCCTTCGACTCGCTCGAGGATTTCGAGGCCGCGGTCACGGAGCTGCGGGACCAGCAACGGCCTCCCGCGCACGACCGCGGACCCGGCGCCGACGGGGTCGAGGAGGCCCCCGCGCCCGTCACCGCCGCCGACTGACCGGCGGCCGAATACCTGCCCGGGGCGCATCGCGCCTCCGGGTGAAAGACAAGAGACACCGTGCCCGGGAAGAAATGGGCACATCAGGGCGTTTTCGCCCGTACAGGGAGGCGGAATGACAGAGACGGCGAGCGGCCCCGCACGAGGCTCCCGCTCCAAGGGAAGCAAGAACAAGGGTCTGCGTATCGAGCGCGTCCACACCACCCCCGGCGTGCACCCGTACGACGAGGTGGTCTGGGAGCGCCGTGACGTCGTCATGACCAACTGGCGTGACGGGTCGGTCAACTTCGAGCAGCACGGTGTGGAGTTCCCCGACTCCTGGTCGGTCAACGCGGTCAACATCGTCACGAGCAAGTACTTCCGTGGGGCGGTCGGCTCCCCGGATCGCGAGGCGAGCCTGAAGCAGCTCATCGACCGAGTGGTGGGCACCTACCGCGCGTCCGGCGAGGCCAACGGCTACTTCGCCTCCCCGGCGGACGCCGAGATCTTCGACCATGAGCTGACGTACGCGCTGCTCCACCAGGTCTTCAGCTTCAACTCGCCCGTGTGGTTCAACGTCGGCACCAAGCAGCCGCAGCAAGTCAGCGCCTGCTTCATCCTCTCCGTGGACGACTCCATGGAGTCGATCCTGGACTGGTACAAGGAAGAGGGGATGATCTTCAAGGGCGGCTCCGGCGCCGGCCTGAACCTCTCCCGCATCCGCTCCTCCAAGGAGCTGCTCTCCTCCGGCGGCAACGCCTCCGGGCCCGTCTCCTTCATGCGCGGCGCCGACGCCTCCGCCGGAACGATCAAGTCGGGCGGCGCGACCCGCCGGGCCGCCAAGATGGTCGTCCTCGACGTCGACCACCCGGACGTCGAGGCGTTCATCGAGACCAAGGTCAAGGAAGAGGAGAAGGTCCGCGCCCTGCGCGACGCGGGCTTCGACATGGACCTGGGCGGCGACGACATCACGTCCGTCCAGTACCAGAACGCCAACAACTCGGTCCGGGTGAACGACACGTTCATGAAGGCCGTGGAGTCCGGTTCGCAGTTCGGCCTGCGCAGCCGCATGACCGGTGAGCCCATCGAGGAGGTCGACGCCAAGTCCCTCTTCCGGAAGATGGCCGAGGCGGCCTGGGCCTGTGCCGACCCGGGCATCCAGTACGACGACACGATCAACCACTGGCACACCTCGCCGGAGTCGGGCCGGATCACCGCGTCCAACCCGTGCAGCGAGTACATGCACCTGGACAACTCCTCGTGCAACCTGGCCTCGCTCAACCTCATGAAGTTCCTTGAGGACGACGGCTCCGGCAACCAGCGCTTCGACGCCGAGCGCTTCGCCAAGGTCGTCGAGCTGGTCATCACCGCGATGGACATCTCCATCTGCTTCGCGGACTTCCCGACCCAGAAGATCGGTGAGACGACCCGCGCCTTCCGCCAGCTGGGCATCGGCTACGCCAACCTCGGCGCCCTGCTGATGGCCACCGGTCACGCCTACGACAGCGACGGCGGCCGGGGCCTGGCCGGAGCCATCACCTCCCTGATGACCGGCACCTCGTACAAGCGCTCCGCCGAGCTGGCGGCCGTCGTCGGCCCGTACGACGGCTACGCCCGCAACGCGGACGCCCACAACCGCGTCATGAAGCAGCACTCGGACGCCAACGCCATCGCCAAGCGCGTGGACGACCTGGACACCCCGGTCTGGGCGGCGGCCACCGAGGCATGGCAGGACGTGCTGCGCCTCGGCGAGAAGAGCGGCTTCCGCAACGCCCAGGCGTCGGTGCTCGCACCCACCGGCACCATCGGCCTGATGATGGACTGCGACACCACGGGCGTCGAGCCGGACCTGGCCCTGGTGAAGTTCAAGAAGCTGGTCGGCGGCGGCTCGATGCAGATCGTGAACAACACGGTCCCCAAGGCGCTCAAGCGGCTCGGCTACCAGCCGGAGCAGGTCGAGGCGATCGTCGCCCACATCGCTGACCACGGCAATGTGATCGACGCGCCGGGGCTGAAGCCCGAGCACTACGAGGTCTTCGACTGCGCGATGGGCGAGCGTTCCATCTCGCCGATGGGCCATGTGCGGATGATGGCCGCCGCTCAGCCGTTCCTGTCCGGCGCGATCTCCAAGACGGTCAACATGTCGGAGACGGCCACCGTCGAGGAGATCGAGGAGATCTACTTCGAGGGCTGGAAGCTGGGCCTCAAGGCGCTGGCGATCTACCGCGACAACTGCAAGGTCGGCCAGCCGCTCTCCGCCAAGAAGAAGGAGGAGAAGGCGGTTGAGCAGGCCGAGCCGGAGGTCGAGAAGGTCGTCGAGTACCGCCCGGTCCGCAAGCGCCTGCCCAAGGGCCGTCCCGGCATCACCACCTCCTTCACGGTCGGCGGCGCCGAGGGCTACATGACGGCGAACTCCTACCCGGACGACGGGCTCGGCGAGGTCTTCCTGAAGATGTCCAAGCAGGGCTCGACCCTCGCGGGCATGATGGACGCCTTCTCCATCGCCGTCTCGGTCGGCCTCCAGTACGGGGTGCCCCTGGAGACGTACGTCTCGAAGTTCACCAACATGCGCTTCGAGCCGGCCGGAATGACGGACGACCCGGACGTGCGGATGGCCCAGTCGATCGTCGACTACATCTTCCGCCGCCTGGCGCTGGACTTCCTGCCCTTCGAGACCCGGTCGGCGCTCGGCATCCACTCCGCCGAGGAGCGCCAGCGTCACCTGGAGACCGGTTCGTACGAGGCGTCCGAGGACGACGTCGACGTCGAGGGCCTGGCCCAGTCGGCGCCGCGTCGGCTGGAGGCACCGAAGGCCACCACGGCCGTGTCCCAGTCCGAGACGTCCGCCCCGAAGGAGGCCCACAGCTCGACCGAGCTGGTCGAGATCCAGCTGGGCATGAACGCGGACGCACCGCTGTGCTTCTCCTGCGGCACCAAGATGCGCCGCGCGGGCAGCTGCTACCTGTGCGAGGGCTGCGGCTCGACGAGCGGCTGCAGCTGATCGTCCGCCCTGGCGGGTGACCTCTGACGCGGGGCGTGGCCTTCGGGCCGCGCCCCGCTCGCATGGGCGGAGGCGGTCAGAAGTCGGGGGGACTGTAGCGGTTTCCCCATCTCCTGTCACTCGACTTCTCACACGCACCATGAAATTCGACAACGCCCCGACTGGCGGTGGCTCGTGCGCCACGCTCTGTGCAGCGGAGTCGAACGTCGTGCGCAGCACGGCCCATGTGACCGAGGAGGTCTTGCTGTGACTGTCGCCGCCATCGGCAACACGGGTAATGCCGCACAGCTTTTCCGGGGCACCAACCACAGTCCGTCGTACTTCATGCTGAACCGCGCCGGGGTAGCGGGCGGCGGACAGGACATCGTGGATTTCTGTATCCCCTGTAATCCCTACTTCCCCACCCCTGGCATGTTCGACGAGCTGTCGGCCATGCTGCGCGACATTCTCACCTATTACCCCAGCTCCGCCGATACGATCACAGCCGAACTGGCGCATCTGCTCGATCTCCAGCCACAGACCATGGCGATGGGCAACGGCTCGACGGAACTCATCACCTGGATCGACCATTTGCTGGTCAAGGACAGCCTGGCCGTGCCGATCCCCACGTTCGGCCGGTGGACGGATCAGCCGGACGAGACCGGCAAGCGCGTGGACATGTTCCGGCTGCCGGAACGGCACGGCTTCGCCCTCGATCCCGATGCCTTCGTGTCGTTCATCCGGCAGCGGGGATCGCGCACCGCCGTCATCTGCAATCCCAACAATCCCGACGGCGGTCTTCTCTCCCGCGACGCCGTCATATCGTTCATGGATGCCCTCGCGGACCTCGATCTGGTCGTCATCGACGAGTCCTTCCTGGAGTTCGTCGACCCTGATTCCGGTCCGTGGCCGAGCGTCGTCGACGAGGCCGTGGTGCGTCCGAACGTCGTTGTCCTGCGCAGCCTGGGAAAGAACTTCGGCCTGCACGGCGTGCGCTTCGGCTACCTGGTGGCGAACCCCTCGCTCGCCCGGAAGGTCCGCTCCAGGCTGCCGAAGTGGAACCTCAATTCCTTCGCCGAGATCATCGTCTTCATGCTCAAGGACCACCAGCAGGATTACGAGATGAGCCTGCGGATGCTCGCCCGCGACCGGCAGGAGATGATTTCGCAGCTGGGCTGTCTGCCGGGGATGACCGTCTACCCCTCCCAGGGCAACTTCGTGTTCGTCAAACTGCCGGAAGGGGCGGACGGCGTGCAGGTGCGGGACCGGCTGCTGTCCGAACACGGCGTGCTGGTGCGCGAGTGCGGCAACAAACTCGGCAGCAGCAGCCAGTTCATGCGGCTGGTGGTGCGTTCGGAACCCGATGTGCAACGGCTGTTGTCCGGGCTCAGCAGCGTCCTGTATGGAAGCGCCTGGTACGCGCCCCTACCCGGAGGGCAGCAGCTGCAGGCGGCGTACGCGCCGACTCCGGGCATGCGGCTGGCGGGGCCCGGCGGAGGCATGCAGGGTGCCGGTGTGGGCCATCCGGGGCCGGGGACGGGGCGCAGGAGGCGCTGACCGGATGCCGCTGGCGCAGACGTACGTGCTTCCCGCCGCGGCGCCCCGCGTCCATCTCCGGGGCGCGGGGTGGACCGATTCCTGTGTGATGCGGGCCACCGTCGGGGCCGTAGGATGGCGCGGTGCTGGTCAAGTGGATTCGCTGCACCGTGGTGGACCGCCCGGGGTTCGAGCGGGGGCAGCGGAAGTGGGCGGGGATGCCCGGTGAGCCTGGCTTCCGGGGGCAGGGCGGTGGCTGGAGCCGGGGGCGGCCGAACGTGGCGCACATCTTCGCGTTCTGGGAGAGCCGGGCGTTCTACGACTCCTTCATGGCGCGGTCGCACAATCGGTTGGCGGCCGCGCAGACGGGCACGTACCGGAACATGCAAGTCCGGCTCTTCGAGCATCGCTTCGATGTGAAGGTCGGCTTCCAGCCCCGGTTCAACGACGCGGACGTGCTGCGGGTCGCGCACTGCCGGGTGCACGCGGACCGGGTGGAGCACTTCACGCTGGTGCAGGAGAAGGTGTGGAACCCGGCGATGGCCGGGTCGCCCGGCATGCTGCGCGGGGTTTTCGGCGAGGCACCGGGAAACGAGTTCCTCGTGCTGTCGATGTGGGACTCGGCCGCCGAACACGGCAAGTACCGGGTGGAGCGGGTGGAGCGGCTGGGGCTGCGCGCCCAGACGGAGGCGGATGTGGCCGCGATAGCCGGGGACGTGGTGGGCGTCGAGTCCGCCTGGACGGTCTGACGGCGCGACCGTGCCCGGCTTTCCGGAGGGAGGCCTCCGAGCGTCACCCGGCCGGGAGATACGCCCCGGCCCGTACGGCGGCGGCGACGGCTGCCGCCGATTGGTCGGCGAGCGGTCCATCGATGGGTTCACGGGTGATCAGCGCCCGGAAGAACAGCGGAGCGGACACCGCCCGCACGACCGCCGCGGCGTCGGTACCGGCGGGTGCCTCACCCCGGTCGACCGCCCGCGCCACCACGGATTCACACCGGGCGAACCGTTCGGCATAGAAGTCACGGAGCGCCTCCGCCGCGCGCCGGGAATGGAACGCGGCGGCGACGAAGGCGGTCGGCGCGGCCGTGGCGGGTGCGCCGCCGAAGGTCTCGGTCACTTCGTGGGCCAGGGCCCGCAGATCGCCGTCGAGGCTGCCGGTGTCGGGAGGCGTCCAGGAGGCCTCCCCAGTGAGCTGGAGGGCGTCGGCCACCAGCCCCTCGACGCTGCCCCAGCGCCGGTAGACCGTCGTCTTGTGGACACCGGAGTGTTCGGCGACGTACTCGACTGTCAGGCCCGGGTAGCCGTGCTCGGCGAGACCGGTGAGCACGGCGTCGCGGACCGCGGCGCGGGTGCGCGCGGTGCGCCCGCCGGGGCGGATGGTGCCCGGGGTGTGGGCCGCGTTCTCCGACAATTGCAACTCCTGTTGCCTTAGCGGGTTTCTCGTGTCATCCTGAGGGTAATGCGACTGTGGTTGTGTTTACAGGGCGCGATCGAGCCACCGGAGGCGGCGGAGGAGGGGAGCAAGGCGCTCGTCGCACGCCCGATCTAGGGTGGGCGGCATGGCACGACCCCGGCGCATCATCCTCATACGGCACGGAGAATCAGAGGGGAATGCCGATGACTCGGTGTACGAACGCGTGCCCGACCATGCCCTGAAGCTGACCGAGACCGGGCGGCGGCAGGCACAGGAGGCGGGCGTCCGGCTGCGTGCCACCTTCGACGAGGAGCGGGTTTCGGTCTATGTGTCGCCGTACCGGCGCACCCATCAGACCCTCGGGCTGCTCGGCCTGGATCCGTCCCGCACCCGGGTCAGGGAGGAGCCGCGGCTGCGCGAGCAGGACTGGGGAAACTGGCAGGACCGCGAGGACGTGAAGAAGCAGAAGGCGTACCGCGACGCCTACGGGCACTTCTTCTACCGCTTCGCACAGGGGGAGTCCGGGGCGGATGTCTACGACCGGGTGGACGCGTTCCTGGAGAGCCTGTGGCGCAGCTTCGAGGACCCGGCGCACCCGCCGAACGTCCTGCTGGTCACCCATGGGCTGACCATGAGGCTGTTCTGCATGCGCTGGCTGCACTGGAGCGTCGCCGAATTCGAGTCACTGTCCAACCCGGACAACGCCGAGACGCGGACGCTGCTGCTGGGCTCCGACGGCCGCTACCACCTCGACCGCCCCTTCGAACACTGGTGTACTCCCGAGCCCTACGGGCTCACCGGTTAGAGTGCGCAGCGATGACCGCTGACCGTTACCACCGGGCTCTGGCGAGCCTGCGCGGGCTGTCCGTGGGCGATGCCCTCGGCTCCCAGTTCTTCGTCCCCGCCAACTATCCCTTCCTCAAGCGCCGGGAACTGCCGCCCGCCCCCTGGCAGTGGACCGACGACACCGAGATGGGCTGCTCCGTGCTGGCCGTCCTGGCCGGGCACGACCGGATCGACCAGGACGCTCTCGCCCGGTCGTTCGCCGTGCGCCACGACTTCGACCGGGGGTACGGCCCCGCCGTGAACCGGATGCTCCGGCTGGTCAGGGAGGGCGGCGACTGGCGCGATCTGGCCGCCGGACTGTTCCAGGGGCAGGGCTCATGGGGTAACGGCGCCGCCATGCGGATCGCTCCGCTGGGCGCCTGGTACGCGGGCGACGTGGAGCAGGCGACGCATCAGGCGGAGATCTCCGCGTACACCACGCACCAGCACCGGGAGGCCGTGGCCGGGGCGATGGCGGTGGCCGCCGCGGCAGCCGTGGTGGCCGATCCGGCGGGCCACGGCGGGCCGGAGGCCCTGCTGGACCGGGTGGTCGGGGCCGTCCCGCGCAGCGCCGTCCAGGCGGGGCTGCGGCGCGCCCGCGACATGCTGGACTACGCGGACGCGGGTACCGTCGCCGCGGTGCTGGGGTGCGGCCGCCGCACCAGCGCCCATGACACCGTGCCCTTCGCGCTCTGGGCCGCGGCCCGGCACCTGGACTCCTTCGAGGACACGTTCTGGACCACCGCGCAGGCTGGTGGGGATGTGGACACCACCTGCGCGATCGCCGGCGGAGTGGTCGCGTCCGGTTCCCGTGGGGCACCGCCTCGCGCATGGCAGGAGCACACGGAGCCGCTCCCGGCCTGGATCCCGGCCTGGATCCCGTCCGCGGACTGACGAACGGGACCTGCGTCGTCCCAGATCACGGCGGTGTTCGCGGCGACGCCGAACCGCCCCCGCGCCGCGCCGCGTTGGCTACGGAGGGCCGGCGGAGCCGTCCGCGGCCGGGCCCGTTCCGGCGGCCCGGGGGCGTAGCGCTTGATCCGGGTACACGGCGCCCGGGTGAGCGGCGTAATGTTGTCCTCGCCATGGCCTACCAACCGCCCACCCACAGTGTCGAGCGCTCGCTCCGCGCCACGACAGGAGCCAAGATCGTCGTCGGTGTCGACGAGGTCGGGCGAGGGGCTTGGGCGGGCCCGGTGACGGTCTGCGCGGCGGTCACCGGTCTGCGGCGCCCGCCGACCGGGCTCACGGACTCCAAGCTGCTGAGCCCCAAGAGGCGCACGGAGCTGGCGCGCGAATTGGAGTCGTGGGTCACCGCGCACGCCCTGGGTCACTCCTCACCCGAGGAGATCGACGATCTGGGGATGACGGCCGCCCTCCGGCTCGCCGCGACCCGGGCTCTCGACGGGCTGCCCGTCCGTCCGGACGCGGTGATCCTCGATGGCAAGCACGACTACCTCGGCGCTCCGTGGAGGGTCCGCACGGTCATCAAGGGCGATCAGTCCTGTGTGGCCGTCGCTGCCGCCTCCGTGATCGCCAAGGTGCGGCGGGACGCGTTGATGGCCGAACTGGGAGACGCGCACGCGGACTTCCGGTTCGGGGACAACGCCGGATATCCGTCGCCCGTGCACCGCGCCGCCCTGCGGGAACAGGGGCCCACGCCCCACCACCGGCTGTCCTGGGCCTACCTGGACGGGCTGCCCCGCTGGCGGCATCTCAAGCGCGTGCGCACGACACCTGGACCGGTCGAGCTGGAGGTCGGCGGCCAACTCGGCTTCGACTTCTGAGCAGACCGACCGGTCCAAACCACCACCCGCTGGTGCGACTCGCACCGACGTTTGATAGACATCAGCCCATGCCTCTCATCCCCGAGGAGCCTCAGATTCACGAGAGTGTCCCGGGTCCTCGCGCGACACCGGCCGCAGGCCGCACCGCGCCGACCCCTCGTCCTGTCCCTGGTCCCGGCCCCCGGCCCGCCCCGCGGCGACCCGGCAGCCCCGGCCCGAACCGTGGTCCCGCCGGGACCTCGTCGGCACCGTCGCAGCGCACCACGAGCGACGCGGCGAAGCCCGCGCCGACCGCACCGGCGGCCTCGGCTGCCACGACCGCTCCCGCTTCGACGGCCGCGCCCCAGATCCAGCTGATCCCCGCCCCGGTGGACGGCGCCCTGGACGCGGCGGACGAGGCGGTCGACCTGCTGCTGGATTCCGGCCGGGCGCCAGGCGACATCCTGGTGCTGACCACCGGGGGCCAGCATCCGTGGGCGGCACACGAGTTGTCCTTCGGCGAGGCGTCCTACTGGGCGCAGCACGACGCCGGTGACGACGTCTTCTACGCCGCCGCGGAGGCCGACCGTCCCAAGGGCCGTTCGGTCGTGGTCGTCGCGGTCAACGGCGGGTCGGATGATGCCGTGGCCGGCGCACTGCCCCAGGCGATGAGCCGTGCCTCGGCGCTGCTGATCGTCTGCGGTGACCCGCAGCGCATCAACACCCTCATGACCGCGGGCGTCTGATTCCGCACTTCCCGTACGCCCGGTGCCCGGCAGCCCCTGACGCTCGTCAAGGAGCTGTCCGGCGTCCGGACGGCCGGCGGTCACACGGCCGCTGAGCGGCGCAGCACCTCGTGTGCCCTGTCCAGGGGCCGCGGCAGGGGCGCCGCGTCGCCCTCGGGCGCGGGAGCGATCTCCAGTGCGGTCCGGAGCGAAGCGGAGTGCGGCCGACGGCCGCCCCGCCCCTCTCCCAGGACCTGCCAGCCTTCCCGGGTCAGCGTGATGTACGCACCACAGCGCAACCCGTGCAGGGTGCAGGCATCCCGCAGCCCCCACATCCAGGCGCCGTCCTCCTCCGTCCACCGGCTCTCACCCTCGCGGCAGTAGAGCAGCACGGCGGTGCGGACCGGTGAGCGGCGCCGCAGATCGTGCGGGATCACCCGGCGCAGCCGCGCCAGGAGCGCGTTGCGGAACTCCCATCCGTCGGGTGCGGCGGAGCCGTGCTGGCTGAACGAGGCGCTTGCCGTGAGGCGTTCCTCCGGATCGAGGACCGCGACGACGGCTGTCGAGGGAGTCGGCAGATGGCGGCTGTGCAGCCCGAGAACGACCTCACGCGGATTGCGCAGCAGCGGAATGCCCGCGGCGGCCCATTCGGCGGGTTCGAGCATCCGGCCCAGCCGGACAGCGGGATCGGCGGACGGCGGCGGAGCGAAGCCGAAGGTCACAGTCCTCCCTTCGTCTGCGCGCCCATGGTCCGTGCGAGGGTCGGGCGCGGGCGCACACCACGACACGGCCCCGTCAGGACCAAGAGAGGACCGGCGCGGGGAGCTTCTGACAATTCTTGCGGGAAGCGCTCGCGTGCGGCAATGAGCAGGTGCCACACCCGGCCGGTTTGCGGCGATGTGCCTCCTAAATTCCTCACCCCCTCCCGGACACCGCCGTGACTCAGCCCTGCACGGCGAGGACCAGCGGAAACACCGCGGCCGCACCGGCCCGCCGGAGCAGCCGGGCCGCGACGGCCAGCGTCCAGCCGGTGTCTGCCAGGTCATCGACGAGCAGTACCGGGCCACCGGCCTCGGCAAGGGCCTCCGCCAGTGCGGGCGGCACGGTCAGCGCCCCGTGCAGCGCCCGCAGCCGCTGTGCGCTGTTGGTGCGCGGCACGCGGGTATCCGCCTCGGTGTCGTGGTACGAGACGGTGCCCAGCAGGGGCATCCGGCCGGTGGCGGCGATCCGCTCGGCGAGGCTCTGGATGAGCTGGGGCCGGGTGTGCGAGGCGACCGCGACCACACCCACCGGACGGGCCGGTGCGTCCGGGGCGCCCGATGCCCATCCGCCGGGGCCCTTGGCCCAGTCCGCGAGGACGGTCACCACCGCGCTCGCCACATCGTCGGGAACCTGGGTGTCCGGAGCCTGCGGTGCGAGCAGCGGTCGCAGCCGGTTTCCCCAGCCGATGTCGGAGAGGCGGCCGAGTCCCCGGCCGGTCGCGGCCTGCTCGCCCGCCGGAATGCGCCCCTTGAGGTCGACGCCGACCGCGGGCAGCCCGGTCGGCCACATGCGGCGCGGCTCCACCTCCACACCGGGCCGTCCCAGCTCACCGCGCGCCGCGTCGAGGGAGGCGTCGGACACCTCGGTGGTGAACCTGGCCCCCGCGCAGTTGTCACAGCGACCGCAGGGCGCCGCCTTCTCGTCGTCCAGCTGCTGCCGCAGGAACTCCATCCTGCATGCGGCCGTCGAGGCGTAGTCGCGCATCGCCTGCTGCTCCGCCTCGCGCTGGCGCGCCACCCACGCGTACCGCTCGGCGTCGTAGGTCCAGGGCCGGCCGGTGGCCGTCCAGCCGCCGCGCACCCGCCGCACCGCCCCGTCCACGTCGAGCACCTTGAGCATCGTTTCCAGACGCGACCGCCGCAGCTCGACCTGCGGCTCCAGGGCGGGCAGGGACACGGGCCGGTCCGCCGCCGCCAGGACGTCGAGTGTGCGGCGCACCTGCTCCTCGGGCGGGAAGGCGAGCGAGGCGAAATAGCGCCAGATCGCCTCGTCCTCGCGGCCCGGCAGCAGCAGCACCTCGGCGTGCTCCACACCGCGCCCGGCGCGGCCGACCTGCTGGTAGTAGGCGATGGGGGAGGAGGGCGAACCGAGGTGCACCACGAAGCCGAGATCCGGCTTGTCGAAGCCCATGCCCAGCGCCGAGGTGGCGACCAGCGCCTTCACCCGGTTCGCCAGGAGGTCCTCCTCGGCCTGCTGGCGGTCCGCGTTTTCCGTCTTGCCGGTGTAGGAGGCGACGGTGTGGCCGCGCTGCCGCAGAAAAGCGGTCACTTCCTCGGCCGCGGCGACGGTGAGGGTGTAGACGATCCCGGAGCCCGGCAGCTCGTGGAGGTGGTCGGCGAGCCAGGCGAGCCGGTGCGCGGCGTCCGGCAGAGGCAGCACGCCCAGGCTCAGGCTCTCCCGGTCCAGCGGCCCGCGCAGCACCAGCGCCCGCGCGCTCCCCTCGTCGTCGCCCGGCTTCTCGCGGCCGCCCGTGCCCAGCTGCTCGGCCACATCCGCGGTCACCCGGGCGTTGGCCGTCGCCGTCGTGGCCAGCACGGGCACGCCCCGGGGGAGGTCGGCCAGCATGGTGCGCAGCCTGCGGTAGTCGGGACGGAAGTCATGGCCCCAGTCGGAGATGCAGTGTGCCTCGTCGACGACCAGCAGCCCGGTGGCGGCGGCGAGTCGGGGCAGCACCTGATCGCGGAAATCGGGGTTGTTGAGCCGCTCGGGGCTCACCAGCAGCACATCCACCTCACCCGCGGCCACCTCCGCCTGGATGGTGTCCCACTCCTCGGCGTTCGCGGAGTTGATGGTGCGGGCGCGGATACCGGCGCGCGCCGCGGCCTCGACCTGGTTGCGCATCAGCGCCAGCAGCGGGGAGACGATCACGGTCGGGCCGCTGCCGCGCTCGCGCAGCAGCGCGGTGGCGACGAAATACACTGCGGACTTGCCCCAGCCGGTGCGCTGCACGACCAGCGCCCGGCGGCGGTCGGCGACCAGCGCCTCGATGGCCCGCCATTGATCCTCCCGCAGCCGCGCGGAGCCGGTGGTGTCCCCGACGAGGCGGGCCAGGACGCGGTCGGCCGAGATACGCAGATCTTCGTCGCTCATGCCCCCATGCAACCCGATCCCACCGACAACGCGCGAACGGGGCCCGCGGCCTGTGGATAACGTTATCCACAGGGCTGGCGGAGCCGACGGGGCTGAGGGACCGTCTGGTCATGACTCGAGACAACGACACGGCCGGCCTGTCCGGCCAGGAGCAGGTCACCCTCCGCAGCCCCGCCGAGCTGGCCGACGCCCTGCCCTATGTGCTGGGCTTCCACCCCGACGACAGCGTCGTGATGATCGCGTTGCACGGACCGCGCGGCCGGTTCGGCGGCAGACTCCGGCTCGGCATCCCCGGCGTCCGCGAGGAGTGGCCCGAGGTGTGCGATCAGCTCGCCGAGTGCCTGATCGGGGGCAGCGAGCGGCGCGGCGACCGGCCCGATGGGATCGTGCTGTTCCTGTGCCAGGAGCCTGCCGAGGGCGAGTCCGGGCGGGATGTGATGGAGCGGCTGCGGCCTCTCGCCCAGCGCCTGCGCACCGCGTGCGGCGGCTTCGAGGTGCCGGTCTTCGAGGCGCTGTGCATTTCCGGCGGCCGGTTCTGGTCGTATGTCTGTCCCGACCGGCGCTGTTGTCCGCCGGAGGGGGTGCCGCTCGCCCTGCCGGGCACTTCGGTGATGGCCGCGGCGGCGACCTTCGCGGGGGTGCGGGTGCGCGGTTCGCTGCGCGAGATGGAGGCCCGGCTCGCGCCGTTCTCCGGGGCCCGCGCCGACGGGCAGGAGCGGGCTCTGGACACGGCGGGGGGCCGGCTCGTACCGAGGATTCTGGGAGGTGTGGACGGTCCCGCCGTGCGGGAGGAGACCTTAGGTCTCGCGCGCCGGATGCTGGAGCGCCTGCGGGGCGCGCCGCCGATCGCCGATCCGGGCGCGGCCGATGTCCGCGACGACGGCCTGCTGGATGTGGAGGAAGCCGCCTCGGTGATCATCGGGCTGCAGGACCGGGTGGCGCGTGACCGGGCCGCCCAGTGGATGGAGGGACCGGACGCCGAGGCGGCGCTGCGGCTGTGGCGCGCCCTGGCCCGCCGCTGTGTCGGCTCGTACGGAGAGCACGCCGCGGCCCCGCTCACCCTCGCGGGCTGGGTCGCCTGGTCGTCCGGTGACGAGCCCTCGGCCCGGGTCGCGCTCGGCCGGGCGCTGCGCGTCGATCCGCACTACCTCTTCGCCAAGCTGCTCCATCAGGCGTGCAACGAGGGGCTCGATCCCGAGCTGTTGCGCCAGTGTCTGCGCCGGGACGGTGCGGACCACGCGGTGCACGCCGCCGTGCACGAGGAGCTGCGGCGGCTCGACGGCAGGGCGGCCGAGACGGCCCCAGAGACTGCGGGAGCCGAGGCGGAGGCGGACGGCACAGGGGTTCCGGAGCGGACCGGGCGGCGATGGCCCGGTCGCACCACCGGACCCGGCGGCCCGACCGGACCGGGCGCGTCCGGTGCCAGGCGCAGGCCGGAGGGCAGGGCGCGGACCCGGCGCAGGACGGGCGGGCGCGGCACGCGCAGCCGCCGCTGACCAGGGCGGCGCCGGACGGACCGTCAGGAACGCCTCGCATGTGATCGCCCCATACGGAAGGAGGTGCGAGGGCCGCACGGGAAAACGCCTGGGAGAGCGGTTTCGGGAACATTGCCGATCATGCTCAACGGCCTGATTATCGTCAGGCAGACGACTATGATCGACTCATGCCCTACGACCCATCGGCCTTCCCGGCTTTCGCCGTCACCGTGGATCTGGTCGTGCTCACCGTGCGGCGGCACGCGCTCTGTGCGTTGGCCGTCCGTCGCGGCGAGCCGCCCTTCAAGGGGCGATGGGCGCTGCCCGGCGGTTTCGTACGTGCCGACGAGGACCTGACCGCCGCCGCGGCCCGGGAGCTGGCCGAGGAGACCGGGCTGCTCGCCCATGACCCGGCGCTCCCGGTTCCACCGAACGCGGCCCACCTCGAACAGCTCGCCACCTACGGCGACCCGAAGCGGGATCCCAGGATGCGGGTGGTCAGCGTCGCGCATCTGGCGCTGGCTCCCGACCTGCCCGCACCCCGGCCCGGGGGAGACGCCCACAGCGTCCGCTGGGCCCCGGTCGAGTCGCTCCTCGACCAGGAAGGGGCCTTCGGCCGGGACGCGGACCTGGCCGCCCCGCTCGCCTTCGACCACGCCCGCATCCTGGCGGACGGCGTCGAGCGCGCCCGCTCCAAGATCGAGTACTCCTCGCTGGCCACGGCCTTCTGCCCCCAGGAGTTCACGGTCGGCGAGCTGCGCCGGGTGTACGAGGCGGTGTGGGGCGTGGCCCTGGACCCGCGGAACTTCCACCGCAAGGTCACCGGAACCCCGGGGTTCCTGGTGCCCACCGGGGGCACGACGACCCGTCAGGGCGGGCGGCCCGCTCAGCTGTTCCGGGCCGGGGGCGCCACGCTGCTCAATCCGCCCATGCTGCGTCCCGAGGTGTGACGGCCTGTGACACGACGACTCGTCAGGGGGTGTATGTGCCGACGAAATAGGACATAGCGGGTTACCGTGCTCCGGTACGTCACCAGTCCCCACGTGCCACCGAGCGGTTCCATGCCCCGCGGGAGAAGCCATGATCCAGGCCACCGGACTGACCAGCGCCCGCCGCCGCAACCACGCGCCCGCCATCGACGACCTCACGTTCGAGGCCCCGCCGGGCCGTGTCACCGCCCTGCTCGGCGGCCCGGGCGCCGGAAAGACCAGCACCTTGCGGCTGCTGCTGCAGCTCGACCGGGGTCACGGCTCCGTGTTCTTCCGGGGTCGCCCCCTGCACCGCATCCGGCGCCCGGCCCGTGAGATCGGCGTCCTCCTCGACGATGTCCCGGGCCATCCGGGACGCACCGTGCGCGGTCATCTGAGAATGCTCGGAGCCGCGGCCGGGGTGCCCGCCGCCCGCGCCGATGTCGTCCTCGACGTCGTCGGCCTCACCGACCTGGCGGACGAGCGCCTCGGCGACCTGGCCCTCGGGATGGAGCGTCGCCTCGCCATCGCCACCGCGCTGCTCGGAGATCCGCACACCCTGATGCTGGACGAACCGGGCCGGGGTCTGTCGGCCCGTGAGACCGACTGGCTCAACGGACTGCTGCGCGGATTCGCCGAACAGGGCGGGGCCGTGCTGATCACCGCCGAGGACGCCGAAGGGGTCACCCGGGTCGCGGACCGCGTCCTCACCCTGGAAGCGGGTCGGCTGGTGGCCGATCAGCCGGTCGACGAGTTCGCCCGTACCCGGCTGCGTCCCCGCATCGTCGTCCGCTCACCGCTCGCCGGGCGGCTGGCCGCCGTCCTGGAGGACGAGGCGCACGCCCTCCGGGAGGCGGCGGAGGCCGAGCGGCGGGCGGAGCGTGCGGCGGCGGCCGAAGCGGCGGCTCACGCCGAGGCGGAAGAGGCCGCGGCGGAGGGGGAGGGCAAGGCCGGGATCAAGGTCAAGGCCAAGGTGAAGGCCAGGATCGGCGGCCTGGGCCGGGCCAAGGACACGGGGAAGGCCGAGGGCGACGCCGTGCCCACGGGGGTGAGCGTTCCCGAGGCGGATGCCGAGCCCGTCACGGGCCCCGTCCCCGTACCTGTCCCCGCCACGGTCCCTGTTCCGGCGCCCGCCGCCGCGGCCCCCACGAGTGCCGTGGTGGCCGACCCGGAGCCCGAGGCCGAGGAGGAGCCGGTCGCCGACCCGTTCTCCGTGGTGCGGGACGACGAAACCCGCATCTCCGTCTACGGCCTCCCCGGCGCCTCCGTCGGCGAGGCCGCCTACCGCCACGGCATCGTGGTGCACCGGCTGGTCGAGGAGACCGCCGACCTGGGGCCCGCGACCCCCGCGGGAGTCCGCGCCCGCGACCCCGAGGCCACGGCGCCCCGGGTGCTCCACAGGCTCCGGCTCCCCGGCCCCGCCTGGCCGATGCGCTACGAACTGCGCCGCGCCACCGGAGTGCGGAGCGGCTGGCTGATCGGTGCCGTGGCGCTCGCCATCTCGCTCCTCGCCTCGGTTCTCCTCGCCCGTGAGGGCGGCGCCGGGGAGCTGCACCGGCTCACCGGCTGGCCCGCCGACCTCCCGCTGCCGCCCATCGCGATCGCCGCCGGGCTGCTGGGCGCCCTCGCCTTCGGCGATGAGTTCCGCTATCCGGCGCTGGCCCCCGCCCGGGACGCCGTACCGCACCAGATCGGTCTGCTGGCGGCCAAGTTCGTCGTCTGCGCGGTCGGTGCCACGCTGCTGTCGCTCGGCGCCATCGTCCTCGACAGCGCGGCGCTGCTGCTGCTCGTCGGCGGGGACGCGGTGCCGCTTCCGAGCGACTGGCCGGTGCTGATGGCGAGCGTTTTCGGCCTCACCATCGGCTGCTCGTGGGCCGGACTGCTCGCCGCGGGCGTCTTCCGGTCCACCGCGCTCGGGCTGGCCACGCTCCTCGCGGTGCCGATCCTGGCGGTTCCCGTGGTCCGGCGCGCGATGGAGGAGCCTTCGCTGCACGCGCTCGTCGCGCTGCCGCACCGGCTGCGCGCCGTGGCGCTGGACCGTCCGCCGTCCGTGCTCAACCGGGGAGTGGCGGCCGTGCTGCGGCTCGCGGGCCAGCCCGTGGGGCAGGCCCTGATGCTGTCGGTCGCGGTGCTGCTGTTCGCCTACGCCCTCACCGGGCTGCGCGGCAGAAGAGCCCGCCCGTAGGCGGCCCCGGAAGTGGTTGTGCGGATGCGGCTCATGAAGTGGTCGCGACTTCGGTGAAGGGTGCTGCTTTCTGTCCGAATCAGCGTCAATTGTGAGGTAATGGGCGATCACCCTTTCGTGTGCTTTTCACCAAAGACCTCAAGGGCCTCCGGAGCGTCGCCGACAAAGGATGCGTGAGTACCCTTGCGCACACCACCATGACCGCGGCTCGCCCCGCCGACTCCGGCCTCGCCGGCTCGGGCGAGCTTGACCGCTACTCCTACGCCGACGCCCCCGGCGCCGACCGCGGCAGCGCCCCCTCCTGGGACGGCGCGGACGCGGAGATCGGCCGGGTGGGCCGTCGCACGGCCGGCAACCGGGGCCGCGGGCTGCACGGCCAACTCGTCCAGCAGCTCGGCCAGATGATCGTCTCCGGCGACCTGGGCGCGGACCGCCCGCTGGTCCCGGAGGAGATCGGCCAGCGCTTCGAGGTCTCCCGCACCGTCGTCCGGGAATCGCTGCGCGTCCTCGAGGCCAAGGGCCTCGTCAGCGCCCGCCCCAACGTCGGCACCCGGGTCCGCCCGGTCAGCGACTGGAACCTGCTGGATCCGGACATCATCGAGTGGCGCGCCTTCGGGCCACAGCGCGACGACCAGCGCCGCGAGCTGTGCGAGCTGCGCTGGACGATCGAGCCGCTCGCGGCTCGCCTCGCCGCGGGGCACGGCCGTGAGGACGTGCAGCAGCGGCTGGCCGACATGGCCGAGATCATGGGGCACTCGCTGACCCAGGGCGACACCCTCACCTTCTCCCGCGCCGACGCCGAGTTCCACGCCCTGCTGCTCCAGGTCGGGGGCAACCGGATGCTGGAGCACCTGGCGGGCATCGTCGCCGCCGCCCTCCACGTCTCCGGCTCCCAGGCCAGCGGCTGTGACCGGCTCACCGAGGCGAGCGTCGGCCACCACCGCCGGATCGTCGAGGCGGTCGGGTCGGGCGACGCCGCGGCGGCCGAAGGGGCGATGCGCCAGCTTCTGACCGTCCACCCGGACCTCGATCACGCCGAGGTCGGGGTGCCCGCGCCGCGCGAGCACTGACCCGGCCCGGCCTGTCGGCGTACGGAGCGGCGTCGCCGGATCCCGGCCGCGGGTTCGGCGGCGCGGCGCGGAAAGTGTGACAGCGCGGGACGTGGCATGAGACGCAGTTCGGGCGGACCGGGAGAGCCGCCCGGGGGGCAGTGGGTGATCGACTCGGAGTTATCTGTCCCGTTGGGTGGGTATTAAGACCGATATGTGGTGTGACTCGGGCCACGACGATTGGGCGTAACGCTCTTTGGGGCAGCGCGATGATTAAAGAGGTGGCAGCCGCGGAGGGAATACGGATGTCGGTCGCGACGCTGTACTTCTCCGCACTCCGCCCGCGCGCCGTCGGTTCATCCCTGCCGGCGGTCGTCGGCTCCGGTCCACAGCGGACGGGGCCGGAAGCCGTTTCCAACGTTCCGAGAGGTTGTTCGTGTCGGCCAGCACATCCCGTACGCTCCCGCCGGAGATCGCCGAATCCGAGTCTGTCATGGCGCTCATCGAGCGGGGAAAGGCTGAGGGGCAGATCGCCGGCGATGACGTGCGTCGGGCCTTCGAGGCTGACCAGATTCCGCCAACCCAGTGGAAGAACGTTCTGCGCAGCCTCAACCAGATCCTCGACGAGGAGGGTGTGACGCTGATGGTCAGTGCCGCAGAGGCGCCCAAGCGCACCCGCAAGAGCGTCGCAGCGAAGAGCCCGGCAAAGCGCACCGCCACCAAGACCGTCGCGGCCAAGACGGTCGCCGCCAAGAAGGCCCCCGCCGCTCCGGCCGCCCCCGCGACCGCCGCGGGCGGCCCGGCCGAGGATGCCTCGGCGGCTCCCGCGAAGAAGGCCGCCGCCAAGAAGACCACCGCCAAGAAGGCGGCGGTGAAGAAGACGGCCGCGGCCAAGAAGACGGTCGCGAAGAAGACGACCACCAAGAAGGACGTCACCGACGAGATCCTCGAGGCCGAGGACGTCATCGAGGAGGTGCCGGCGCCGGGCAAGCCGACCCCCGAGGGTGCCGAGCCCGAGCCGGAGAACGCGGGCTTCGTGCTCTCCGACGAGGACGAGGACGACGCCCCGGCGCAGCAGGTCGCCGCAGCCGGTGCCACGGCCGACCCGGTCAAGGACTACCTGAAGCAGATCGGTAAGGTCCCGCTGCTCAACGCCGAGCAGGAGGTCGAGCTGGCGAAGCGGATCGAGGCCGGTCTGTTCGCCGAGGACAAGCTCGCCAACTCCGACAAGCTCGCCCCCAAGCTCAAGCGCGAGCTGGAGATCATCGCCGAGGACGGCCGCCGCGCCAAGAACCACCTCCTGGAGGCCAACCTCCGTCTGGTGGTCTCCCTGGCCAAGCGCTACACCGGCCGCGGCATGCTCTTCCTGGACCTGATCCAGGAGGGCAACCTGGGTCTGATCCGCGCCGTCGAGAAGTTCGACTACACCAAGGGCTACAAGTTCTCGACGTACGCCACCTGGTGGATCCGCCAGGCGATCACGCGCGCCATGGCCGACCAGGCCCGCACCATCCGTATCCCGGTGCACATGGTCGAGGTCATCAACAAGCTCGCGCGGGTGCAGCGTCAGATGCTCCAGGACCTGGGCCGTGAGCCCACCCCGGAGGAGCTGGCCAAGGAGCTGGACATGACCCCTGAAAAGGTCATCGAGGTCCAGAAGTACGGCCGTGAGCCGATCTCTCTGCACACCCCGCTGGGTGAGGACGGCGACAGCGAATTCGGTGACCTCATCGAGGACTCCGAGGCCGTCGTCCCGGCCGACGCCGTGAGCTTCACGCTGCTCCAGGAGCAGCTGCACTCGGTGCTCGACACGCTCAGCGAGCGCGAGGCGGGCGTAGTGTCCATGCGCTTCGGCCTCACCGACGGTCAGCCGAAGACGCTCGACGAGATCGGCAAGGTCTATGGCGTGACGCGTGAGCGCATCCGCCAGATCGAGTCCAAGACCATGTCGAAGCTGCGCCACCCGTCCCGCTCCCAGGTCCTCCGGGACTACCTGGACTAAGACGGGCCACCACCGCAGCGCACAGCGCCACACGAAGGCCGGGTCTCTCTTCGGAGGGCCCGGCCTTCGCGCTGCCCGAGGGCTGGCCTTGGAGTGAACCACCCGGTTGGCCGAGGACCGGCCACCCCGGTTGGACCACCCCAGGATGCGGACCGCGCCGGGCGGGGTGACGCTGGGTGGGCGACTCGCCCCGTACGGTCAGGAGGCTGCATGCGTAGGTCGCTGCCCTCGTTCTCCACCCGCTCCGCCATGCTGCTCGCCGCCGCGCTCGCGCTGCTGCTCGTCGCGCCCGCCCCGGCGACGGCCGACCGTGCCGTGGTGGGCGGACACCGGGTCCGTACGGCCGAGGCGCCCTGGGCGATCGCGCTGGCCAGCCGTGAGCTGTTCGGAGCGAAGCGCTCGGGGCAGTTCTGCGGGGGTGTGGCGGTGGCCCCCACGAAGGTCATCACGGCGGCGCACTGCCTGAGCCGGACGGTACTGGGCAAGAAGTGGCAGGAGGTACGGGACCTTCGGGTGATCGTCGGCCGTAACGATCTGCAGGGGGCCCGCGGGGTGGAGATGGCACCGGCGAAGGTGTGGGTCAATCCGGCCTACCAGGCCGACGACCGGGCCGGTGATCTCGCGGTGCTCACCCTGGGGCGGCCGCTGCCGCCCGCCTACGTCATCCCGATGGCGCGGGCCGGGGATCCGGGGTACCGGGTCGGGGGCCATGCGCTGGTGTACGGCTGGGGCGACACGGACGGTGACGGCAGCTACGCGCTGACGCTGCGGGCCACCGAGGTGCGCATCCTGGCCGACTCGACGTGCCGGAGCGCCTATCCCGGCAACGCGGAGGGTGATTACCAGTCGGCTTCGATGGTCTGTGCCGGGGTTCCGGGGGGTGGCCGGGACGCCTGCCAGGGGGACAGCGGGGGTCCGCTGGTCGCCGGGGGGCGGCTGGTGGGCCTGGTGTCCTGGGGGAGCGGCTGTGCGGTGGCCGGGCGGCCGGGCGTCTACACACGGATCTCGGCGGTGGTGTCGCTGGTGGCCGCGCATGCCTGAGACGGCCGGATGGACGGGCGCCTCAGACCCGGCCGGAGGCCTTCGAGGAGGCCCGCCGGGAGGTCCGGGAGGGTCTCCGGGGCGGGAAGGGGAAGGTGGGCCGCGACACGAGCGCGGGCGGCCCTCCCCTGGCTGGGGCGGGCCGCCCGACATCCGGCCCTTGGCCGGCTTCGCTCGTCGTCGTGGCGCGAGGCGTCAGCGTTCGTCGTCCGACGCAGACGCCGGAGCAGCGGTCAGCCGCTCGGTCTCGTCCTGTATTTCCGCGGCGATCTTCTTGAGTTCCGGCTCGAACTTGCGTCCGTGGTGGGCGCAGAAGAGCAGTTCACCGCCGCTCATCAGGACGACGCGCAGGTATGCCTGGGCGCCGCAGCGGTCGCAGCGGTCAGCGGCCGTCAGCGGGCTCGCGGGGGTCAGAACAGTAGTCACGTCGCCTCTTCTCTAGCTCGACGAGCTGTCGTACCAGGGTCAACATCCAACCAGCCCGATATCGTTCCCGCTCGTGGCTTTTTCTCAAAAATTGCTTCTGAGTGGGCCGGATGGTGACGGTTGGCGGCGAATGAGCCGTATTGCGTTGGTTTACGGATTCACGTCGCTTGTCGGGTTTTGTCCTCCCGGCCGGGTTGCCGGTTGTTCATGAGGACGTGCCCGGAGCCTAAATGGTTCATGCCTCCAAGGGAACGTGATGTGTGCTTCACGCCAAACGGGCTATCGAACGTACGAGCGAAACGGGCGTTCTCTGGACTAGGATGGTCGTTTCACGGGTGGCGGCACGAAGGCTCTATCAGGCCTCGGTACGCTCTGACGGGCGACCCGTGCCACCATCGTGCCCATAGTCGGGCCAACAGAAATTCAGCGAGGAGCGAACCGCGTGACCGCCGACACGTCCGTGCCGTCCACTGCGCTGCTCACCGGAGCAGACCGGGGCGGATCCAACTACACCGCGCGGCACCTTCTCGTCCTCGAGGGGCTCGAGGCGGTGCGCAAGCGCCCCGGTATGTACATCGGATCGACCGACAGCCGCGGTCTCATGCACTGCCTCTGGGAGATCATCGACAACTCGGTGGACGAGGCCTTGGGCGGCTATTGTGACCGCATCGAGGTGAACCTGCACGACGACGGCTCCGTCGAGGTGCGGGACAACGGCCGGGGCATCCCGGTCGACGTCGAGCCCAAGACCGGGCTGTCCGGCGTCGAGGTCGTGATGACCAAGCTGCACGCCGGTGGCAAGTTCGGCGGAGGCTCGTACGCGGCCTCCGGCGGTCTGCACGGCGTCGGCGCCTCCGTGGTGAACGCGCTGTCCAGCCGTCTCGACGTCGAGGTGGACCGGGACGGCAAGACCCATTCGATCAGCTTCCGGCGCGGCGTCCCCGGGATCTTCACCGAATCCGGAACGGACGCCCCCTTCGACCCCTCCGGCGGTCTCCTCAAGGGGAAGCGGGTTCCCAAGAACCGCACCGGCACCCGCATCCGCTACTGGTCGGACCGGCAGATCTTCCTCAAGGACGCCAAGCTCTCCCTGGAGAACCTGCACGCCCGCGCCCGTCAGACCGCCTTCCTGGTGCCCGGCCTGACGCTGGTCGTGCGGGACGAGCGGTCTCTCGACGGCCGGGACGGGCCCGTCGAGGAGACGTTCCGCTACGACGGCGGCATCAGCGAGTTCTGCGAGTACCTCGCCCAGGACAAGGCCGTCTGCGACGTGATGCGCCTGTCCGGGCAGGGCACCTTCAAGGAGACTGTGCCGGTCCTCGACGACCGCGGCCACATGACGCCGACCGAGGTCACCCGGGAGCTGGGCGTCGACATCGCGCTGCGCTGGGGCACCGGCTACGACGCCACCACCAAGTCCTTCGTGAACATCATCGCCACCCCCAAGGGCGGCACGCATGTCTCCGGCTTCGAGCGCTCGGTCACCAAGACCGTGAACGAGGTGCTGCGCTCCGCCAAGCTGCTGCGCGTCGCGGAGGACGACGTCGTCAAGGACGACGTCATGGAGGGCCTGACCGCCGTCGTGACCGTGCGGCTCGCGGAGCCGCAGTTCGAGGGCCAGACCAAGGAGGTGCTGGGCACCTCGGCCGCCTCCCGGATCGTGGCCAACGTGGTGGCCAAGGAGCTGAAGGCGTTCCTGACCTCCGCCAAGCGGGACGCCAAGCAGCAGGCCCGCGCCGTCCTGGAGAAGGTCGTCGCCGCGGCCCGCACCAGGATCGCGGCCCGCCAGCACAAGGAGGCGCAGCGCCGCAAGACCGCGCTGGAGTCCTCCTCGCTGCCCGCGAAGCTGGCCGACTGCCGCAGCGACGACGTGGACCGCAGCGAGCTGTTCATCGTCGAGGGCGACTCGGCGCTCGGTACGGCCAAGCTCGCCCGGAACTCCGAGTTCCAGGCGCTGCTGCCGATCCGCGGCAAGATCCTCAACGTCCAGAAGTCGTCCGTCTCGGACATGCTGAAGAACGCCGAGTGCGGATCGATCATCCAGGTCATAGGAGCCGGTTCGGGCCGTACGTTCGACATCGACGCGGCCCGCTACGGCAAGGTGATCTTCCTCGCCGACGCCGATGTCGACGGCGCCCACATCCGCTGTCTGCTGCTCACCCTCTTCCAGCGCTACATGCGGCCGATGGTGGAGCAGGGGCGGGTCTTCTCGGCCGTGCCGCCGCTGCACCGGGTGGAGCTGGTCAACCCGAAGCGGGGCCAGGAGAAGTACATCTACACGTACTCCGACAACGAGCTGCGGGAGACGCTGCTGGACCTGGAGCGCCGCGGGGTCCGCTACAAGGACGGCATCCAGCGCTACAAGGGTCTCGGCGAGATGGACGCCGACCAGCTCGCGGAGACCACGATGGACCCGCGCCACCGCACCCTGCGGCGTATCAACATCAGCGACCTGGAGGCCGCCGAGCAGGCCTTCCACCTGCTGATGGGCAACGAGGTCGCGCCGCGCAAGGAGTTCATCACCAACTCGGCGGCGACCCTGGACCGGTCGCGCATCGACGTCTGAGTCGCGGAGCACCTGAGGCGGCCGTCCCTCCACCCCCCCCCGGGGGGGCCGCCTGCACACCCAAAAAAACACAACACCAAAAACGGGTGTTTTAAAAAAAAGTAAAAAAAAAAGGTGTTA
>NZ_JBHWJI010000018.1:0-86927 GCF_042731515.1 Streptomyces sp. NPDC059850 | reverse complement strand
TGGGCACCGTGCTCGCGCCGCCCAAGCTGTTCATCACCAACTGGGCGGCCCCCCTGGACCGGTCGCCCATCGCGGTCGGTGTCGGGGAGCAACTGCGGCGGCCGTCCCACCACCCCCGGGGGTCGGGACGGCTTCCACCAGGAATCCACCTGACACCGATTCCGGGTTGTTCATCACCTGAGTCACCTGATGGGGTGAACGTCCGGTATTGGAGTATCCGGGATCTTGTCCCTCTGTCCATCCTTGGGCACGCCAACGCGGCAGTGAACAAGGAGCTTTCGGGTGGACATGCACAACGCGCGCGATGCCGGGGCGGCCCGGCTGGACGATCCCTGGTACGACGCGCTCGCCTCCGGCTGGGACGGGCCGGACGAGACGGCCGCCCCGCCCCGGCGCGCCCGTCCGCCCGCCGCCGAGGAGGTCTATACGGAGGTGCACGGCAGCGCCGCCTTCCAGGAGGTGCGCAGGCGCTACCGCCGCTTCGTCTTCCCCGCGGCCGCCGCCTTCCTGCTCTGGTATCTCGCGTACGTCGTCGCGGCGACCACCGCGCCCGGTGTGATGGCCCGTCCGGTGGCGGGATCGCTCAATGTCGCGATGGTCGCGGGCCTCGCCCAGTTCGCCACCACCTTCCTGCTGACCTGGGCGTACGCCCGCCACGCACGGCTGCGCCGGGACCGGGTCGCGCTGGAGCTGCGCTGGGTGACGCAGGAGATGATGCGGGGGCACGGGCGGTGACCGGCAATCAGCAGAGCCTCGCGCTCCTGCTCTTCGGCGTCTTCGTGGCCGCCACCCTCGCGATCACCACCTGGGCGAGCCGTCGCCGGCAGGGCTCCCCGGAGGAGTTCTACGCGGGCGGGCGGCTGTTCTCTCCGATGGAGAACGGCTTCGCCATCGCGGGCGACTACATGTCGGCCGCCTCCTTCCTCGGTATCTCCGGCCTCATCGCGCTCTTCGGCTACGACGGGGTGCTCTACTGCGTCGGCTTCCTGGTGGCCTGGCTGGTGGTGCTGCTGCTGGTCGCCGAACTCGTCCGCAACTGCGGCCGGTTCACCCTCGCCGACGTGCTGGCCGCGCGGATGAGCGAGCGCCCGGTCCGGATCGCCGCGGGCGTCTCCTCGGTCACCGTCTGCGTGCTCTACCTGGTCGCCCAGATGGTCGGCGCGGGCAGCCTGGTCGCCCTGCTGCTGGACGAGACGGGATCCCGGGCCCGGTCCTGGACGGTCATCGGCGTCGGCACCCTGATGGTGGTCTTCGTCGCGCTGGGCGGGATGCGGGCCACGACCTGGATCCAGATCGTGAAGGCCGTCCTGCTGATGGGCGGCGCGGTGGCGCTCACCGTGCTCGTCCTGGTCCGCTTCAACGGCGACATCGACAGCCTGCTGAGCACCGCGGCGCTGCACAGCGGGCAGGGCGCCGACTTCCTCGCCCCGGGCCTCGCGTACGGGGACGGCTGGACCGCCCGGCTGGACTTCGTGAGCCTGGGCGTCGCCCTCGTCCTGGGCACCGCCGGGCTGCCGCACATCCTCTCGCGCTTCTACACCGTGCCGACCGCCCCGGCCGCCCGGCGGTCCGTGATCTGGTCGATCGGGCTGATCGGCGGCTTCTACCTGATGACGATCGTGCTGGGCTTCGGCGCGGCCGCCGTGCTGGGCACCGACGCCGTACGCAGCTCCAACGCGGCGGGCAACACGGCCGTGCCGCTCCTCGCGCTCGACCTCGGCGGGGGCGCCGGGTCGACGGGCGGGACGGTGCTGTTCGCGATCGTCGCCGCCGTCGCGTTCGCCACCATCCTCGCCGTCGTCGCCGGGATCACCCTGGCCTCCTCGGCCTCCGTCGCGCACGATCTGTACGCCTCGCTGAGCCGCCGCAAGGACCGCACACCGCGCAGTGAGGTCGCGGTCGCGCGGGTCGCGGCGGTCGGGATCGGGGCGGCGGCGATCGGCCTCGGGCTGCTCGCCGACGACCTCAACGTGGCCTTCCTGGTGGGGCTCGCCTTCGCGGCCGCCGCATCCGCGAACCTGCCCGTCCTGCTGTACGCGCTGTTCTGGCGGCGGTTCACCACGCGCGGTGCGGTGTGGTCGGTCTACGGCGGGCTGGTCCCGGCGGTGGTGCTGGTGGTGCTGTCCCCGGTGGTCTCCGGCGGCCCCGACGCGATCTTCTCCGGGGTGGATTTCCACGTGTTCCCGCTGCAGAATCCGGGTCTGGTCTCGGTCCCGCTCGGCTTCCTCGCCGGGTGGCTCGGCACGGTCCTCTCCGGCGAGGCGGCGGACGCCCGCGGGCACGCGGCCCGGCACGCGGAGACGGAGGTACGGGCCCTCACGGGGGCGGGAGCCGCCTGAGCGGGCGCCCCCGGGTCAGACCCAGTCGTAGCGGTGTTCCGGGCGGCCGGTCTCGCCGTACTTGAGGCTGAGCCGTACCCGGCCGGTGCGCTCCAGGAGCTTCAGATAGCGCTGGGCGGTCTGTCTGCTGAGCGAGGCGCGCTCGGCGACCTCCTGGGCCGACAGCGGGCCGTCGGCGCCGCGCAGCACCTCCCGTACGAGGTCGGCGGTGAGCGCCGAGTGGCCCTTGGGCAGCTCGGCGGGACCGGCCGAGGCGCCGCCCAGGGCGCCGAAGATCCGGTCCACCTGGTCCTGCCCGGCCTCGCCACCGCCCGCCAGGGCGCGGCGGAGCGCCGCGTAGCCCTCCAGCTTGGCCCGCAGCCCGGCGAAGGTGAACGGCTTCACCAGGTACTGCAGCGCGCCGTTGCGCATCGCGGCCTGGACGGTGCCGATGTCGCGGGCGGCGGTCACCATGATGATGTCGGTGTGGTGGCCCAGCTGCCGCAGCCGCCCCACCAGCGCGAGCCCGGTCTCGTCCGGCAGATAGTGGTCGAGCAGGACGAGATCGGCGTGGCCGCGCTCCAGGAAGGCCAGCGCGTCGGCGGCCGTGTGCGCCTGCCCCGTGACGCGGAAGCCCGGCACCTTCCCGACGTACGCCGCGTTGACGCGGGCGACCCGCACATCGTCGTCCACGACCAGTACCTCGATGAGGCCGCCCGGGCCGGTGTCCGATGTCATCGGGGCTCTCCTGTCGCGGTCAGCGGCGCCTCGGCCGGGTCCCCGGCCGGTCCCTCGGCGGGTTCCTCGGTCAGCGCCTCGGGGAGGACGACGGTGAACTCGGCGCCGCCGCCGTCGCGGTCGGCCACCCGCGCGCTGCCGCCCTGACGCTCGGCGAGGCGGCGTACCAGCGCGAGACCGATGCCGCGCTGTCCGTGCGCGGGCGGCTTCTTGGTGGACCAGCCCTCGGTGAAGACCAGATCGCGCCGGTCGGCGGGGACGCCGGGTCCGGTGTCCGAGACCCGCAGCAGCACCGTACGGTCGTCCGCGCACAGCTCCACCTCGACCAGTGGCCCGGCCGAACCGACCGCCGCGTCCAGCGCGTTGTCGATCAGGTTGCCGACGATCGTCACCAGGCCCGGCGGGTCCACCAGCCGGTCCGGCAGCAGGGTGCCCCCGGCGATGCGCAGGGACACCCCGCGCTCCGTGGCGACGGTGGCCTTGCCGACCAGGAGGGCGGCCAGCAGCGGATCGTGCACCCGCTCGGTGACCTGCTCGGCGGTGGCCCGGTGGACGCCGACCGCTTCGGTGATGAACTCGACCGCCTCCTCGTGGAGTTCGAGTTCGAGCAGGCCGAGGAGGGTGTGCATCCGGTTCGCGTGCTCGTGGTCCTGGGCGCGCAGCGCGTCGATCAGCCCGCGGGTGCCGTCCAGCTCGCGGCCGAGGCGTTCCAGCTCGGTGCGGTCGCGCAGGGTGGCCACCGCGCCGCCGTCGTCCGTGGGCATCCGGTTGGCGACCAGCACCCGGCCGCCGCTGACGGTCAGCAGATCGGCGCCGGTGACCCGCCCGGCGAGCACATCGGTCGTCCGGCCGGGCGGCAGCACCGCCTCCAGCGGCTGTCCGGTGTCGTCGGCGCGCAGATCCAGCAGCCGCTGCGCCTCGTCGTTCATCAGCCGGATGCGGCCGTGCGCGTCGAGCGCGACGACCCCCTCGCGGATGCCGTGCAGCATCGCCTCGCGCTCGGCGAGCAGCGCGGAGATGTCGGAGAAGGCGAGGTCGTGGGTGCGCCGCTGCAGCCTGCGGGAGACCAGATAGGCCGCCAGGGCGCCCATGGCGAGCGCGCCGCCCGCGTACGCGAGCATCCCGGGAAGCGCGCCGAGCAATCGGCCGCGCACGGTCTCGTACGCGATGCCGACCGATACGGCGCCCACGATGCGGCCGTCCCGGTCGCGCAGCGGCACCTTGCCACGGGCCGAGCGGCCGAGCGTGCCGTTGTCGATCTGCATGACCTCGTGGCCCGCGAGGGCGTCGTCCGGGCTGGTGGAGACGTGCTTGCCGATCTCGCCCGGGGAGGTGTGCGACCAGCGGACCCCGCGCCGGTCCATGATCACGACGTACTCGGCGCCGGTCGACCGGCGGATGCGCTCCGCCGCGGCCTGGACCGGGCCTCCCCTGGTGGGGCGGGTGTGCTGCAGCGCCGTGACCAGCCGTGGTTCGGTGGCGGTGGTCTGGGCGATGGCCAGCGCCCGGCGCATGGCCTGGTCGTCGAGCTGGGAGCCGAGCGGGCGCAGGAAGAGCCCGGTCGCCAGCACGGTGACACCCGTGGCGATGGCCAGCTGCATCAGCAGCACCTGGGAGAAGACGCGTCGGGGCCAGCCGATGCGCCACCTTGAGGGCGCGGAGGGCGGCCCCGGCGGTATCGCGGCGCTCATGGCAACGAAGGGTAACGAAGGGCGGGGCGTGGACACCCCCTGGTGCCCCCCCCCGGCGCGCTTCCTGGCGCGGCGGCGGAGGTCGGGGGAGCGGTCTGTCAGCGTCCGCCGAGGGCGACCGTCCGTCCGTCGCGCGCGGGCCGCACCGCGTGGATGCCGACCACGTCCATCCGGGCCGGGGAGCCCAGCGGCGAACCGCAGCTCTGCTGCCTCGGCGGGGCGGCCGCCACCTGCGCCACGCTCACCCGCCACACCCGGCCGTCGGTGTGCGCCACGGTCACCGACCAGGCGGGGGCGGCGCTCTCGGTCCGCACGACGGTCAGCGCGTCGGCCCCGTCCTCACCGGTCAGCTCGCGGACCGCCAGTTCGGCCGCCTGACCGGGCCGCTCCCAGGCGGAGCGGCCGCGGCAGCCCTCGGTGGCCACCCGGTTCTCGCGCAGCGCCGCCAGGGTGTCCTTGACGTCCTGGGCGGTGGTCCGGCCGTAGGCGTAGCCGTGCGGCAGGACGACGAGCGTCGGCGAGAAGCGGTGGCCGCCGATGTGGGTGATCTCCCAGGTGCCCTCCACCCCGGCGGAGGTCAGCTCGGCGGCTAGCGGGCGGCCGAGCAGCGCGCAGCAGCGGTCGCGCTTGCCGTTGGTGCACACCAGTACCAGCGGATCGCCGGTGTACTCCTGCCACGCCCCGTGGGCGTCGTCGGGGAACTCCGCGGGAGCGTCGTCGGCCGCACCGGCCAGCCCGCCCGGGTCGCCCGCGCCCAGCGCGGCGAAGTCCAGGTCGAGCAGCCGCCCCGGGTCGGCGAGGGCGGTCGTACGGATCCAGGAGCGGCCGGGCCGGGTGTGCGCCACGAACACCCGGTGACGGCTGCCCGCGTGCAGGTCGGCATGGCGGCCGGGCCGCCGGATCAGCGCCACCCGGACACCGGTGCCCTCGGCGGCGCGCTCCAGGGCGCGCCCCACGGCCGGGTCCAGACGGCTGGCCGTGAGGGCCTCGGTACCCCAGGGGCCCGGTTGTTCGAGAAGAAGCCAGGTGGGGGCGGTGGCCGCCGTCCCGGCGAGAGGCTCGGACAGATCCCGGGAAGCGGTCGTGCACGTGCTCACGAAGGTAAGCCTAACCTCTGTCGATCAGCTTCGCGCACGGGTGGGGGAATCCGGGTGACGGGGGAGCGAGACGGTCCGGTTTCCCCCGGGGGCGCGGCCTGTTCCGTGGGGGCGGGGACGGCGGGAGAATGGCGCTCCGGGGGCGGAGGGGGGGGCTGATGCGCGGACTGTGGGCGCGGTGGCGCGGACGCCGTGGGAAGCGCGGGAGACGGCGGCTGGACGCGGCGCTGAAGGCCAGGGTGCGGGCGGCGTACGCCGAGGGGCGGCCGATCCCCGAGGAACTCGCCCGGCGGGCGGCGCTCGCCGGTGACCGGGAGGGCATGACGGTCTACGGGATCGGGCTCGGCAACCGCGGTGCGTTCCCGGAGGCCCTGCACTGGCTCGGCAAGGCGGTCGCCGCCGGGGACCTCACCGCGCTGGTGGTGCTCGGCACCCTGCATCTGGACCGTGGCGATCCGGCCGAGGCGGAGCGGCACTTCCGGAAGGCGGCCGACCGAGGCCACCCCGGCGCCCGGGTCGCGCTCCAGCAGCTGCGGGCCCGGCGCAACGGAGCCGCCGGGCACTAGGCAGTGGCCGCATGCGCGGGGGCGCGGCACCCATCCGGTGCCGCGCCCCTGACCACTCGCTTACCGCCGGTCCTACACCGGACCGGCGACCACCGCCACAGGCTTGTCGAGCGGCACTCCCGAGCCGTCCCGGCGCGGATCGGGCTCCGGCAGGGGCACCGGGGCGCCCGCGGCCGACGCCGCGCGGGCCGGGGTCGCGCCCGCCCAGGCCAGCACCAGACAGTCCTCGCCCTTGAGGAACCGCTGACAGCGCACCCCGCCCGTGGCCCGCCCCTTGCGCGGGTACTGGTCGAAGGGGGTGAGCTTGGCCGTCTGCTGTGCGGAGTCGTCGAGCGTGCCGTGCGCACCGGAGACGGTGAACACCGCCGCGTCGGCCGCCGGATCGACCGCGGTGAAAGAGATCACCTTCGCGTCGGGAGCGAGCTTGACGCCCGCCATGCCGCCCGCGGCGCGCCCCTGCGGCCGTACCTGCCCCGCCGGATAGCGCAGCAGATGCGCGTTGTCCGTGATGAAGACCAGGTCCTCCTCGCCTGTGCGCAGCTCGACCGCGCCCACGATCCGGTCGCCCTCCTTGAGGCCGATGACCTCAAGCTCGTCCTTGTGGGCCGGATAGTCCGGGACCACGCGCTTGACGACGCCCTGCTCCGTGCCGATGGCGAGCCCCGGCGAGGACTCGTCCAGGGTGGTGAGGCAGATCAGCTCCTCGTCGTCCTCCAGGGACAGGAACTCGGCGATCGGCGCGCCGCCCGCCAGATTGGGGGGCGCGGACGACTCCGGTAGCTGGGGCAGGTCGATGACCTGGAGCCGCAGCAGCCGCCCGGTCGAGGTCACCGCGCCGACCTCCGCGCGGGCCGTCGCCGGGACCGCCGAGACGATCACGTCGTGCTTGCTGCGCTTGGTCTGCCCCTCGCCCGCGAACAGCTCCCCGTTCGCCGTACGGGCCAGCAGCCCGGTGGAGGACAGCAGCACCCGGCACGGGTCGTCCGCGACCTCCAGCGGCACGGCGGCCAGCGGGGCGTCGGCGGACTCCAGCAGCACCGTACGCCGCGGGGTGCCGAACTTCTTGCCCACCGTGGCCAGTTCGGAGGAGACCAGCTTGCGCAGCTCGGCGTCCGAGTCGAGGATCCGGGTCAGCTCCTCGATCTCCGCGTTGAGCCGGTCGCGCTCCGACTCCAGCTCGATCCGGTCGAACTTGGTCAGCCGGCGCAGCGGAGTGTCCAGGATGTACTGGGTCTGGACGTCCGACAGGCTGAAGCGGTTCATCAGCGTTTCCTTGGCCTGCGCCGAGTTCTCGCTGGACCGGATGAGCCGGATGACCTCGTCGATGTCGAGCAGGGCCACCAGCAGCCCCTCGACCAGGTGCAACCGGTTGCGCCGCTTGGTGCGGCGGAACTCGCTGCGCCGGCGCACCACGTCGAAGCGGTGGTCGAGGTAGACCTCCAGCAGCTCCTTGAGCCCGAGCGTGAGCGGCTGGCCGTCCACCAGCGCCACGTTGTTGATGCCGAAGGACTCCTCCATCGGCGTGAGCTTGTAGAGCTGCTCCAGCACGGCCTCCGGGTTGAAGCCGTTCTTGATCTCGATCACCAGGCGCAGGCCGTGCGCACGGTCGGTGAGGTCCTTGACGTCCGCGATGCCCTGGAGCTTCTTCGCGCCGACCAGGTCCTTGATCTTGGAGATGACCTTCTCGGGGCCGACGGTGAAGGGCAGTTCGGTGACGACGAGGCCCTTGCGGCGGGGCGTCACGTCCTCCACGGCCACCGTGGCGCGGATCTTGAAGGTGCCGCGCCCCGTCTCGTAGGCGTCCCGGACACCGGCGAGCCCGACGATCTGACCGCCGGTCGGCAGGTCGGGGCCCGGCACATGACGCATCAGCGTGTCGAGGTCGGCATTCGGGTGCCTGATCAGATGGCGGGCGGCGGCGACCACCTCGCCCAGGTTGTGCGGCGGCATATTGGTCGCCATGCCGACGGCGATTCCGGACGTGCCGTTGACCAGCAGGTTCGGATAGGCGGCGGGCAGGGTGACGGGCTCCTGCTCGCTGCCGTCGTAGTTCGGCGAGAAGTCGACCGTGTCCTCGTCGATGGACTCGGTCATCAGCGAGGTCGCCGAGGCCATCCGGCACTCGGTGTAACGCATCGCGGCGGGCGGGTCGTCATTGCCCAGCGAGCCGAAGTTGCCGTGGCCGTCGACCATCGGCAGGCGCATCGAGAACGGCTGCGCCATGCGCACCAGCGCGTCGTAGATCGACGCGTCGCCGTGCGGGTGGAGCTTACCCATCACCTCGCCGACGACGCGGGCGCACTTGACGAAGCCGCGCTCGGGGCGCAGCCCCATCTCGTTCATCTGGTACAGGATGCGGCGGTGCACGGGCTTGAGCCCGTCGCGGGCGTCGGGCAGCGCGCGCGAATAGATGACCGAGTAGGCGTACTCGAGATAGGAGCCCTGCATCTCGTCGACGACGTCGATGTCGAGGATGCGCTCCTCGAAGTCGTCCGGCGGCGGACTCTTCGTGCTGCGGCGGGCCATCGCGCTTGCGGCTCCTTCAACGGCAGAGCGGGATCTGACGCGGACCATTGTGGCCCCGTCCGCCGACAACTGTGGAACGGGCCATCCCCCGGAGGCTCCGTGAGCACCCCTCGGCGGCCGTGCCGGTCCGTCCCCGGGAGCCCCCAGGGGACCTTGGCCGGACCTTTGCGTGACGGGAACTTCGCCAGATGTCCGTGCGGTTGCATACAGTGACAGAAGCGCTCATCACAGCGGTTCGCACGCGCTCCATCACGCGATCGAAGGGACGTACATGCCCATGGGTCACACGGCCACGCAACAGGCCGGCTCCGGCGGCCTGAAAGCGACCGAGCACCGTCTGGCCAACGGCCTGCGGGTGGTGCTCTCCGAGGATCACCTGACCCCGGTCGCCGCGCTCTGCCTCTGGTACGACGTCGGTTCACGCCATGAAGTCAAGGGGCGTACCGGCCTCGCCCACCTCTTCGAGCACCTGATGTTCCAGGGCTCGGCCCAGGTGACGGGGAACGGCCACTTCGAGCTGGTCCAGGGGGCCGGCGGCTCGCTCAACGGCACGACCAGCTTCGAGCGCACCAACTACTTCGAGACGATGCCCGCCCACCAGGTCGAGCTGGCGCTGTGGCTGGAGGCGGACCGGATGGGGTCCCTCCTGACCGCGCTGGACGAGGAGAGCCTGGAGAACCAGCGGGACGTCGTCAAGAACGAGCGCCGCCAGCGGTACGACAACGTGCCGTACGGCACGGCCTTCGAGAAGCTCGTCGGCATGGCCTACCCCGAGGGCCACCCGTACCACCACACCCCGATCGGCTCGATGGCCGACCTGGACGCCGCCTCCCTGGAGGACGCCCGGGAGTTCTTCCGCACGTACTACGCGCCGAACAACGCGGTGCTGTCCATCGTCGGCGACATCGACCCCGAGCAGACGCTCGCCTGGATCGAGAAGTACTTCGGCACCATCCCCTCCCACGAGGGCAAGCGGCCGCCCCGCGACGGCACGCTCCCCGAGGTCATCGGCGGGCAGCTGCGCGAGGTCGTGGAGGAGGAGGTCCCGGCCCGCGCCCTGATGGCCGCCTACCGGCTGCCGCACGACGGCACCCGTGAGGCCGACGCGGCCGACCTGGCGCTGACCGTCCTCGGCGGCGGCGAGTCCTCCCGGCTGCACAACCGCCTGGTGCGCCGTGACCGTACGGCCGTCGCCGCCGGTTTCGGCCTGCTGCGGCTGTCGGGCGCGCCGTCGCTGGGCTGGCTGGACGTGAAGACCTCGGGCGGGGTCGAGGTGCCCGGCATCGAGGCCGCCGTCGACGAGGAGCTGGCCCGCTTCGCCGAGGAGGGCCCGACCCCGCAGGAGATGGAGCGCGCCCAGGCGCAGATCGAGCGCGAGTGGCTGGACCGGCTGGCCACCGTCGGCGGCCGCGCCGACGAGCTGTGCCGGTTCGCCGTGCTGTTCGGCGACCCGCAGCTGGCCCTGACCGCCGTGGGGCGGGTGCTGGACATCACCGCCGAGGAGGTGCGGGCCGTGGCCGCGGCGCGGCTGCGCCCCGACAACCGCGCCGTGCTGGTCTACGAGCCCGTCCAGGGCGCCGAGGACGCAGAGCAGGCCGACGCCGCAGAAGCCGCCGACATCGACGCAGAAGGGGAGGCGGCCCAGTGAGCGACGCCGTCACCGCCACCATGACCTTCCACCCGCAGCCGCAGGGGGGCGCCCCCAAGCCGTGGGCCTTCCCGGCGCCCGAGCGCGGTGAGCTGGCCAACGGGCTGACCGTGCTGCGCTGCCACCGCCCCGGCCAGCAGGTCGTCGCGGTGGAGATCAACCTGGACGCCCCGCTGGACACCGAGCCGGCCGGTCTGGAGGGCGTCGCCACGATCATGTCGCGCGCCCTGTCCGAGGGCACCGACAAGCACACCGCCGAGGAGTTCGCCGCCGAGCTGGAGCGCTGCGGCGCCACGCTGGACGCCCACGCGGACCACCCCGGCGTCCGGGTCTCCCTGGAGGTGCCGGTCTCCCGGCTGCCCAAGGCGCTCGGCCTGCTCGCCGACGCCCTGCGCGCCCCCGCCTTCCCCGACGGTGAGATCGAGCGGCTGGTGCGCAACCGGCTCGACGAGATCCCGCACGAGCTGGCCAACCCGGCCCGCCGCGCCTCGATGGCCCTGGCCAAGGAGCTGTTCCCGACCGAGTCGCGGATGTCCCGGCCGCGCCAGGGCACCGAGGAGACCATCGAGGGCATCGACGCGGCGGCGGTGCGGGCCTTCTACGAGGCGCACGTCCGGCCGTCCACCGCGACCGCGGTCATCGTCGGGGACCTGGCCGGGGTCGACCTCGACCAGGCGCTCGCCGACACCCTGGGCGCCTGGACCGGCGGCCCCGCCCCGCAGCGGTCGGTCCCGCCGGTCATCGCCGACGACACCGGCCGTGTGGTGATCGT
The DNA here is from genome assembly GCF_042731515.1 of Streptomyces sp. NPDC059850. Lineage (NCBI taxonomy): Bacteria > Bacillati > Actinomycetota > Actinomycetes > Kitasatosporales > Streptomycetaceae > Streptomyces > Streptomyces sp. NPDC059850. The sequence goes on along the minus strand of NZ_JBHWJI010000018.1, from coordinate 75,571 downwards.
CGACCGGCCCGGCGCCGTCCAGACCCAGCTGCTCCTCGGGCGCATCGGCGCCGACCGCCACGACCGCGTCTGGCCCGCCCAGGTGCTGGGCACCTACTGCCTGGGCGGCACCCTCACCTCCCGGCTGGACCGGGTGCTGCGCGAGGAGAAGGGCTACACCTACGGGGTGCGCGCCTTCGGCCAGGTGCTGCGCTCCACGCCGCCCTCGCCGGCCGGCGGCGGCTCGGCGGGCGCCTCGCTGCTGGCGATCAGCGGTTCGGTGGCCACCGAGGTCACCGGCCCGGCGCTGGAGGACCTGTGGACGGTGCTGCGGACGCTGAAGGAGGAGGGGCTGACGGACGCCGAGCGCGATGTCGCCGTGCAGAACCTCGTCGGCGTCGCCCCGCTCAAGTACGAGACGGCCGCCGCCGTCGCGGGCACCCTCGCCGACCAGGTCGAGCAGCACCTGCCGGACGACTTCCAGGCGCAGCTGTACGCCCGGCTCGCCGACGCGGGCACGGTGGAGGCGACCGCGGCGGTCGTGAGCGCCTTCCCGGCCGACCGGTTGGTGACCGTGCTCGTGGGTGACGCCTCCCGGATCGAGGAGCCGGTGAAGGCGCTCGGCATCGGAGAGGTGACCGTCATCACCGGCTGAGGCCGCTCAACGCACTACCCCCACAAGGACCCTGGCGTCGAGTAAGACGCCGGGGTCCTCCCATATGTCCGATGTGCGGGGCGTTTGGTTTGTGGCGAGAACAACAAAAACCCGTAACCGTTTGGTGATCGAAACACGGCCCGTCTAGCGTCAGTGCGGCTGTTCGCCGGATACCGCCGCACCCGCGGCACGGACAGCCATCGCCGAGTCCCATGGTGTGAGTGCCAGGGGAGCCGGGGACCCAAACGTCCCTGGGGTGAATCGGACGCCTTCCCCGGCCGGGGGAGGGGCCCGTAGGAGACCTTCCTGCTCCGAACCCGTCAGCTAACCCGGTAGGCGAGAGGGAAGGAAAGGAGTGCGCCACACCATGGCGTTCACCCGTGCCGCCGGGAAGCACCGACGTCCCAGCCAGACCGCCGTCCGCACCGGCGCGAACATCGCTGGCATCACCACGGTCGCCTCGGGCGTCGTCGCCGGGATCGCCGGCCCCGCCCTCGCCGCGACCGGAGAGGCGTCTGCCCAGGACACCGGTCTCCGGCAGGCGATGGTGATGGGCGACGGTCTCTCCGACCAGATCGACGCGCAGGCCCTGTCCCAGGAGAGCGCCGCAGAGGCCGCCGAAGCCAAGGCGAAGGCCGAGGCCGTGGCCCGCCAGGAGGCCGCGCGGAAGGCCGATGCCGCCGCGAAGAAGGCCAAGGCGGAGCGCGAGGCCAAGGAACGCGCCGCGCGTGAGGCCGAGCGCAAGCGCCTCAACACGTTCGTCTCGCCGATCGACGGCTCCTCCGTCTCCACCGGTTACCAGGCGTCCAGTGGCCTGTGGTCCTCCGGCAGTCACACCGGGATCGACTTCAGCGCCTCCACGGGCACCGAGGTGCAGTCGGTGGGCATGGGCGAGGTCGTCGAGGCGGGCTGGGGCGGCTCCTACGGCAACAACGTCGTCATCAAGATGAACGACGGCACCTACACCCAGTACGGCCACCTCTCGTCGATCGGCGTCTCGGTCGGCGAGAAGGTCACCCCCGGCCAGCAGATCGGCCTGTCCGGCGCCACCGGCAACGTCACCGGCCCGCACCTGCACTTCGAGGCCCGCACCGGCGCGGACTACGGTTCGGATATGGACCCGCTGTCGTACCTGCGCTCGCACGGCGTCAACCTCTGACCCGTCGCCCACTCCTGTCGAAAGGCCCCGTCCGCTCCGGACGGGGCCTTCGGCGTGCTCCGCCCCTATGGCCAACTGTGCCGCCGTGACCAAAAAATATCCCTGAATTTCCTTCGCCCATCGGAAATCCCGGCAGCTTCGAATAGAGTCGCTGAACGCGCGTCAATCGGATGCGTTTCGCGGGGTTGAGGCGGAGGTTCGACAATGCGGGACCGGAAGTGAACGGGGATACGGCCGCGCTCCAGGGCGGTCGCCGGATTTCGGCTCATGCGGTGTGTACGGCGATCCGTGACGACATCATCTCCGGTACCTGTCCGCCCGGCAGCCGGCTGACCGAGGAGCTGCTGGCCCGGCGCTACGGGGTCTCCCGGGTGCCCGTCCGCGAGGCGCTGCGCACCCTGGAGTCCGAGGGCTTCGTCACGACCAGGCGGCATGCGGGCGCGTGCGTCGCGCAGCCGTCCGAGAAGGAGGCGGCCGACCTCCTGGACATCCGGGCGCTGCTGGAGCCGCTGGGCGCCGCCAGGGCCGCCCAGCGGCGCACCGAGGGGCATCTGAAGGTGCTGCGCGGTCTGGTCCGGCTCGGCCAGGAGCGGGCCCAGCACGGCCGGCTGGGCGAGCTGCGCTCGCTGGGCGACTGGTTCCACGAGACGCTGGCCCAGGCGTCCGGCAGCCCGAGCCTGGCGGGGCTGCTGGTGCAGCTGCGGCGCAAGACGGCGTGGGTGTACGCGGTGGATCCGGCCCGGCGGTCAGCCCAGCCCGCGCAGGCCGTGCAGGTGGTGCCGGGCGTACCGGGCGCTGCCGGGGGCGCGGACCTGTCGGTGCGCGCCGTCGAGTCCTGGGCGGAGCACGGGGCGATCGTGGACGCGGTCGCGCGCGGTGATGCCGAGCGGGCGCGGGCGCTCGCCGCCGCGCACACCGAGCGTTCGCTGTCCGAATATCGATTGCGAAACGCGTCCCAGGTGAGGACTTCGAAACATTCCGTAAACACGGCGAGCGGCCGGAATTAACAGCCGCCCGGTAAAGCACCCAAGGGAATTCCGTATCCGGAAAAACAACGGGGCCGCGGTGATCCGTAATGGTTCACCGCGGCCCCGCCGCGCCGAAATGCGATTCGGACGGAATCAGACGGTCTCCGGAAGCTCCTCGAGGCCCTCGGCCACCAGCTTCGCCAGGCGGTCGAGCGCCGCCTCCGCGTCGTCGGCCTCGGAGGTGAGTACGACCTCGTCGCCACCCTGAGCGCCCAGGCCGAGCACGGCGAGCATGGAAGCGGCGTTGACCGGGGTGCCGCCCGCCTTGGCGATCGTGATGGGGACGCCGGCGGCGGTCGCCGCACGGACGAAGATCGACGCCGGGCGGGCGTGCAGGCCCTCGGCCCAGCCGATGTTGACGCGGCGCTCAGCCATGGTGTTGCCCTTCAGATCTGCGGGTGCTGTTGTCTAGACCAGATCATACGGTGTCCGGTCTCGCCCGGGTCGAGCCCGAGTGGGTCCGGTCATGTCCGAACGGGTCCGATACGGACTTTCCCTCGACATCCCCCGTTCACGCAAGGGTGTCCGTCATACGGACCCTTCCGTCCCGGTCCTCAGCCCGTACTCTGTCCCCATGCCGAGCCCGTCGGATCACCACGCGTACCCCACCCACTGGGAGGCGGACGTGGTGCTCAGGGACGGAGGCACCGCGCAGATCCGGCCCATCACCCCCGATGACGCGCAGCGCCTGGTCAGCTTCTACGAACACGTCTCGGACGAGTCGAAGTACTACCGCTTCTTCGCGCCCTACCCCCGGCTCTCCGACCGCGACGTCCACCGCTTCACCCACCACGACTATGTCGACCGGGTCGGCCTCGCGGCCACTGTCGGGGACGAGTTCATCGCCACCGTCCGCTTCGACCGCATCGACGAGAACGGCCTGCCCGCCCATCTCCCGCCGCCCTCCGAAGCCGACGCGGGCCGCGCCCCCGCCGACGAGGCCGAGGTCGCCTTCCTGGTCCAGGACGCCCACCACGGCCGCGGCGTGGCCTCCGCCCTCCTCGAACACATCGGTGCCGTCGCCCGCGAGCGCGGCATCCGCCGCTTCGCCGCCGAGGTGCTGCCCGCCAACACCAAGATGATCAAGGTGTTCACGGACGCCGGTTACACCCAGAAGCGCAGCTTCGACGACGGTGTCGTCCGCCTCGAATTCGACCTCGAACCCACCGACCGCTCCGTGGCCGTCATGCGCGCCCGTGAACAGCGCGCCGAGGCCCGCTCCGTGCAGCGGCTGCTCACCCCCGGCTCCGTCGCCGTCATCGGAGCCGGCCGGGCCCCCGGCGGAGTCGGCCGCACCGCGCTGCGCAACCTCCTCGACGGCGGCTTCACCGGGCGGGTCCACGCCGTCAACCACGCCTTCCCCGAGGACCGGACGCGGCTGGACCCCGAGGGCGTCCCGGCCCACCGCTCTCTGCGCGAGATCGACGGACCGGTCGACCTGGCCGTCGTTGCCGTGCCCGCCGCGCAGGTGCCCGCCGTCGTCGCCGACTGCGGCGAACACGGCGTCCAGGGGCTCGTCGTCCTCTCCGCCGGATACGCCGAGAGCGGCCCCGAGGGCCGCGACCGCCAGCGCGACCTGGTCCGCCAGGCCCGCACCTACGGCATGCGCGTTATCGGCCCCAACGCCTTCGGCATCATCAACACCGCCGAGGGCGTACGGCTGAACGCCTCCCTCTCGCCCCGGCTGCCGGTCCCCGGCCGCATCGGGCTGTTCACCCAGTCCGGCGCGATCGGCATCGCCCTGCTCTCCGGACTGCACCGGCGCGGTGCCGGGCTCGCCCGGCCCACCGGCGCGGAGGGGACGGCGGGTCTGGGGGGCCTCGCGGGCATGGTCGGTCTCTCCACCTTCGTATCCACCGGAAACCGCGCCGACGTCTCCGGCAACGACCTCCTCCAGTACTGGTACGAGGACCCGGAGACCGATGTCGCCCTCATGTACCTCGAATCCATCGGCAACCCCCGCAAGTTCACCCGGCTCGCCCGGCGCACCGCCGCCGTCAAGCCCGTCGTGGTCGTCAAGGGCGCCCGGCACAGCGGCAGCGCCCCCACCGGGCACGCCGTGCCCACCACCCGCATCCCCGACGCCACCGTCTCCGACCTGCTGCGCCAGGCGGGCGTGCTGCGCGTGGACACCGTCACCCAGCTCGCCGACGCCGGGGTGCTGCTCGCCTCCCAGCCGCTCCCGGACGGGCCGCGCGTCGCCATCCTCGGCAACTCCGAATCCCTCGGCCTGCTCACCTACGACGCCTGCCTCACCGAGGGGCTGAGCCCGCTGCCGCCCCGCGACCTGACCACGGCCGCCGCCCCCGAGGACTTCCACCACGCCCTGACCGGGGCGCTCGGCGACGACACGTGCGACGCGGTCGTGGTCACCGCCATCCCCTGGGTCGGCGACGCCCGCACCGCGGACCTGGCCGCGGCCGTCCGCAGGGCGGCCGCCGAGGCGCCCGGGCGCGGCGCGGCCAAGCCGGTGGCGGTGGTCCACCTGGAGGTCCCCGGCCTCGCGGAGGCCCTCGCGGGTGCCGGTGACCCGGCCTCGGAGCCCGGCGCCGCGCCACCGGCCGAGGCCCGCCGGATCCCGGCCTACCCAGCCGCCGAGCGCGCGGTGCGGGCGCTCGCCGAGGCCGTGCGGTACGCGCGCTGGCGGCGGGAGGCCGAGGAGCCCGGCCGGGTGCCGGAGTACGACGACATCGACGAGGCCGGGGCCGCCGCCGACATCGAGGTGCTGCTGGCCCCGCCCCAGGGAGCCCCGCCGGAGGCCCCCGCGCCGGACGGGCCCGGCGGCACCGGCATCGAGCTGTCCGCCGCCGACACCCAGCGCCTGCTGGCCCGCTACGGCGTCAGCGTGCTGCCCGCGCTGCCCGCGCCCGACCCCGACGCCGCCGTACGGGCCGCCGGGCGGCTCGGCTACCCGGTCGCGCTGAAGCCCACCGCCCCGCGGCTGCGCCACCGCACCGACCTGGGCGGGGTGCGGCTCGACCTCGGCGGGGAGACGGAACTGCGCCGCGCCTACGCCGAACTGACCGCCCATCTCGGCCCCGCCGAGGAGCTGGGCCTGGTCGTGCAGCGGATGGCGCCGCGCGGCGTCGACACCGTCGTCCGGGCCGCGATAGACCCCGGCGCCGGAGCCGTGCTCTCCTTCGGGCTCGCCGGTGCCCCGTCCGAACTGCTGGGCGACACCGCCCACCGGCTGGTCCCCGCCACCGACCGGGACGCGGCCGAACTCATCCGGTCCATCCGGACCGCACCGCTCCTCTTCGGCTGGCGGGGTTCCCACCCGGTGGACACCGCGGCCCTCGAAGAGCTGCTGCTGAGGGTGTCGCGGCTGGTGGACGACCATCCCGAGGTGGTCGCCGTCGATCTGGAGCCGGTGGTCGTCGCCCAGCGCGGCCTCTCCGTGCTCGGCGCGTCCGCGCGGCTGGCACCTCCGCCGGTGCGCACCGATCTCGGCCCCCGCCATCTGCCCGCCTACTGACGGCTCTGGACCCGGGCGGGCATGGGAGCCGGTGTCGGCGCCGCCCCGTAGGATGGTGTCCATGGCGAAGACCGGTACGACGACCCAGGGGCTGCGCGCGGCGATCGAGCGCAGCGGCTATTACCCGGCACTCGTGGCCGAGGCGGTGGAGGCCGCCGTGGGCGGCGAGCCGATCGTGTCGTACCTGGTCCATCAGGAGACCACGTTCGATGCGAACGAGGTCCGCCGCCATGTCACGGTCCTCGTCCTCACCGGAAACCGCTTCATCGTCAGCCACACCGACGAGCAGGCCGCGGACGGCACCTCACCGTCGCCGTACGCGACCACCTCCACCGAGTCGGTGAAGCTCCAGCGGATCTCCTCGGTCGTGCTCAGCCGGGTCGTCGCCAACCCCGAGTCGTACACCCCGGGCACGCTGCCCCGCGAGGTCGTGCTGACCATCGGCTGGGGCGCCGTCAACCGCCTCGACCTGGAGCCCGCCGCCTGCGGCGACCCCAACTGCGAGGCCGACCACGGCTACACCGGCTCGTCCACCGCCGACGACCTGAGCCTGCGGGTCAGCGAGGCGGGCGACGGCCCCGACACCGTCCGCCAGACCCTCGCCTTCGCCCAGGCGCTCTCCGAGGCCACCGCGGCCACGCCGGACACCGGCCGCTGATGCCCGGCTCCGCCACCGGCCCGACCACCGCCGCCGACTCCGCCTGGCCCGAGCCGGTGCCCCTCGACCCCCGCGCCGCTCCCTTGCCGCGCTACGGCACGGGATCGCTCGCCGATCTGCTGCCCGCGATCGCCGCAGGTCAGGGGGTTCCCGGGCTGGCGTCCGGGCTGCCCCTTGCCCCGGCCGACCGGGTCTGCGTCTTCCTCGTCGACGGCCTGGGCTGGGAGCTGCTGCGCGCCCACCCCGCCGAGGCGCCCTTTCTGACCTCGCTGCTGTCCAGCTCGCTGAACGGCACCGGCGTCCCGCTCACCGCGGGCTTCCCGTCCACCACCGCGACCTCGCTCGCCTCCGTGGGCACGGGGCTGCCGCCCGGCGCCCACGGCCTGCCGGGCTATACGGTGGCCGACCCCGCCACCGGCCAGCTGATGAACCAGCTGCGCTGGCAGCCCTGGACGGATCCGCACGCCTGGCAGCCGTATCCCACGGTCTTCCAGCTGGCCGACGCGGCGGGCGTGCACACCTGCCAGGTCTCCGCGCCGACCTTCGCCGAGACCCCGCTCACCAAGATCGCGCTGAGCGGCGGCACCTTCCACGGGCGGCTCTCCGGCGAGGAGCGGATGGACCTCGCGGCCGAGCAGCTCGGCGCCGCGGACCGCTCGCTCGTCTACACGTACTACAGCGAAGTGGATGGCAAGGGTCATCGCTTCGGTGTCGACTCCGCAGAGTGGCGTGACCAACTCCGCTACGTCGACGGGCTGGCCCAGCGGCTCGCCGAGCAACTGCCGCCCCGCTCCGCGCTGTACGTCACCGCCGACCACGGCATGATCGACATCCCCTTCGATCCGGAGTCGCGCCTCGACTTCGACACCGACTGGGAGCTGCGGGCGGGCGTCGCGCTGCTGGGCGGCGAGGGCCGGGCCCGCCATCTGTACGCGGTCCCCGGCGCGGCCGGTGACGTGCTCGCCGTATGGCGCGAGGTGGTGGGGGAGCGGATGTGGGTGGCCAGCCGTGACGAGGCCATCGAGGCGGGCTGGTTCGGGCCGCCCGGCGGCAGCGGCGGCGTGGACGACCGGGTCTACCGGCGCATCGGCGACATCGTGGCCGCCGCCTATGACGACGTCGCGATCGTCGCCTCGGAGACCGAGCCGAAGGAGTCCGCGATGGTCGGGCTGCACGGTTCGATGACCCCGGTGGAGCAGCTCGTCCCGCTGCTCGAAGTACGCTCCTGAGCGACCGCGTTGCCCCGGGGCGGCCGCCGCACCGGCTGCCTCCCCGTCACCCGTTCCGTACGAAAGGCTCCACCACCCCCATGCCCGAGCTGGTGTTCTTCTCCGGAACCATGGACTGCGGAAAGAGCACCCTGGCTCTGCAGATCGAGCACAACCGGTCGGCCCGCGGGCTCCAGGGGATGATCTACGCCCGGGACGACCGGGCGGGCCACGGCAAGCTCTCCTCGCGGCTCGGACTGGTCACCGAGGCCGTCGAAGCCGTCGCGGACCTGGACTTCTACGCCCATGTGGTCGGGGTGCTGACGGCCGGGGGCCGCGCCGACTACGTCATCGTGGACGAGGCGCAGTTCCTCACCCCGCTCCAGATCGACCAACTCGCCCGCGTCGTCGACGACCTGGAGCTGGACGTCTTCGCCTTCGGCATCACCACCGACTTCCGCAGCAAGCTCTTCCCCGGCTCCCAGCGCCTGGTCGAACTCGCGGACCGGGTGGAGGTGCTGCAGGTCGAGGCGTTGTGCTGGTGCGGCGCCCGGGCGACGCACAACGCCCGTACGGTCGGCGGTGAAATGGTCGTCGAGGGCGCCCAGGTCGTCGTGGGCGACGTCAACCGGCCGGAGAGCGAGGTCGGTTACGAGGTGCTGTGCCGCCGCCACCACCGGCGCCGGATGACGGCCGCCGGGGCGCGGGCCGCCAGCCTGTCCCCCGATGTGCTCCCGGTCGACTCGCCCGCCGCCCCGCCGAAGGTGCTCTAGGACTCCTGAGCCCGTACGACGGTGAAGGCCGCTCCTTCCCGGTCCGCGACCAGGGCCGCGCGCCCGGTCGCCCGGTCGGACGGCGGCTCGACCACCCGGCCGCCCAACTCGGCCACCCGGCGCACCGCTTCGTCCACGTCCGCCACCGCGAAGTACGTCATCCAGTGCGCGCCCCGATCGCGGGGCAGGGCCTGGCCCACGCTCCGGATCGCGCACACCGGCCGCCCGTCCAGACACAGGGTCCGGCGGCCGGGCCCGGGCGGCGGCGCGCTCTCCGTACCGTCCGCTTCGTAGCCGAAGACCATCTGGTAGAACTTCGTGACCGCGCCGGACTCGCGCGCCGTCAGCTCGTGCCAGACCGGGGTGCCCGGTGCTCCCGCCTCCCGGAGGGCGGCGTGCTCGTCCTCCTGCCACACGCCGAACACGGCGCCTTCCGGGTCGGAGGCGATCAGCATCCGGCCCGCCTCGTCCGCGTCCAGCGGGCCCACGGCCACGGTGCCGCCGCAGGCGCGGATCATCTCCGCCGTCTCGTCTGCGTCGTTCGAGGCCAGATAGGTCATCCAGGAGACCGGAAGCTGTCGTTCCGGAGGCAGCTCACCCAGTCCGGCGACCGGTCGGCCGTCCCGTAGCGCGCGGACGTACGCGCCGAGCTGCTGTGGCCCCGGGGCGAACTCCCAGCCGAACAGGGCGTGGTAGAAGTCCTGTGTCGCGGAAAGGCTGTGCACCATCAAACTCGTCCAGCAGGGCGTGCCCGGTGTGCGCCGAGTCGCTGCCTCGGTCATACGTCACTCTCTCCTCGGACCATCGTCGTGGCCGTGCGGCCCCGGCCGGTCGGCGGCGCGGGGCGGGATTACGGAGGTGCTGATGTGGGGGGCCCGAACGATGTTTGCACCACCTGCCGCGACAAGCGCCCCGGCCGCGCCGCACGATGTGCGCCCGGCAAGAAGAATGCCCGGTTTACTGCCGCACATCCGTTTCGCTGTGCTTACCGTTGAGTGACCATCGGCTGTGCGGTGGGTGATCGGGGGGTCCAAACGTCGCAGCGGTATCTACGCAAGGATGGTTCCCATGAATGCCATCATCACCGCACCCGATCTCATGAACGCACGGGCGGGGGAGCGTCCCCCGCTCCTGTTGGACGTGCGCTGGCAGCTCGGCGGCCCGCCCGGCCGCCCCGCCTACGAGGCCGGGCACCTGCCCGGCGCCGTGTACGTCGACCTCGACACCGAGCTGGCGAGTCCGGCCGGGGCGGCGGGACGCCATCCGCTGCCCGATCTTTCCGCGTTCGCGGCCGCGATGCGCCGGGCCGGGGTCGGCCGGGACCGGCGCGTGGTGACGTATGACGGCGGACAGGGGTGGGCGGCGGCGCGCGCCTGGTGGCTGCTCCGCTGGGCGGGCCACCCCGATGTACGGGTGCTCGACGGCGGTCTGCCCGCCTGGACGGCGGCCGGGGGCGCGCTGACCACCGACCTCCCGGGCGAGCCCGAGGGTGACTTCGTCCCGGAGCCCGGCGCCCTGCCGCTGCTCACGGCGGACGAGGCGGCCGCGCTCGCCCGGCGCGGGGTGCTGCTGGACGCGCGGGCGGGTGAGCGCTACCGGGGTGAGGTCGAGCCGATCGACCCGGTCGGCGGCCATATCCCGGGCGCGGTCTCCGCTCCCACCGCCGAGAACGTCACCGCGGACGGGCATCTGCTGCCCGCCGAGCGGCTGGCCGGGCGCTTCGCGGCCCTCGGCGCCACCGGGGACACCGAGGTCGGGGTGTACTGCGGTTCGGGCGTCTCGGCGGCGCACCAGGTCCTGGCGCTGGCGGAGGCGGGCATTCCGGCGGCCCTGTACGTGGGGTCGTGGAGCGAGTGGTCCGCCGACGGCAGCCGTCCGGTGGCCACCGGCCCCGAGCGCGGCTGAGCCCACACACAGCTCCGGGCCCGTCACCGACCTGCGGTGACGGGCCCGGAGCCCATTTCAGAGCGAGCGGCCCGGAGGCTACTCCTGCTTCTTGCGGCGCGTCCCGAAGACGATCTCGTCCCAGCTCGGCACCGCGGCCCGACGGCCCGGACGGACACCGTCCGCTTCCGCCTGGCGGTCCGTCGTACCGGTCAGCCGGTCGCGGTGGCCCGCGACCGCACGGGGCATCAGCACATCCGCGTACGCCGAACCCGCGCTCGCCGCCGGGGCGGGCGGCTCGACGGTCTCGGCCTCCTCCACCGGCTCGTCCGGCGGCGGGGGCGGCGCCACGACCGGCGTCTCGGGCACGACCATGTCGCCACGGAAGTTGGGCACGGCCTCCAGCAGGCTGGTCAGCGAGTCACGCTCGCCGCCCAGGCCGTCGTCCATCGAGGCGGAGGCCGGGACCGGCAGCGAGGACTCGTCCTCGTCGTCGCCGTGGTCGGAGGACGTCCCCCGCTCCCAGTCTCTTTCTCTGTCCCGGTCGCGGTCTCTGTCCTTGTCCCGGTCGCGCGGCAGCCGGGCGATGCGCGGCACGAAGGGGAAGCTGGGCTCCGGCGTGTCGTCGGCCTCGCCGATGAGCGTCCGCGCCTCGTCGTCCACGGCCTGGACCAGCCGCCGGGGCGGATCGTAGGTCCAGCTCGCCGAGTGCGGCTCACCGGCGACCCGGTAGACCAGCAGCACCTCCCAGGTGCCGTCGTCACGCCGCCACGAGTCCCACTGCGCGGTGTCCTTCTCGGCGCCGCGCAGCAGCAGCCGCTCCGCCACGGCCTCGCCGAGCTGCGGTCCGGTGTTCTCGCCGGGGCGGCGCACGGGTGTCTTACGGGCGCGCTCGGCCATGAACGCGCGCTCCGCGAGCACCGGGCCCTCGAAGCGGCGCACGCGGTCGACGGGGATGCCGGCCATCTGCGCGACCTCTTCGGCCGTGGCGCCAGCGCGTATACGGGCCTGGATGTCACGGGGCCGGAGATGGCTCTCGACCTCGATCTCGATCTGGCCGAGCCGAGCGCGGTCGTTGCGCACCGCGGCGCGCAGTCGCTCGTCGATGGGAAGCGTGTACTCCGTGCTGTCCGCAGCCTTGAGCACCAGCCGTGTGCCGTCGTTGCTGACGGCCACGACACGCAGTTCGGGCATGGGGACCTCCCGGGTGGTGCCTGCCGACGTCACGGTTGCGTCGCTGCTCTCCCGCTAGACGAGTGTGGCCTGCCCGGGTGCAGCCTGCCACAACTTTGCCGAGTTGCCCGGGCCGGTTCGTTGCCGCCCTCTGCCCCCTCCCGTTGGGTCCGGGCGGCCGGACGGGAAAGCGGGGCCAGGGCTCGCCACAGTACTCCATTCGGGCCGCTCGGGTGGAGCGGCGCGCCAGCAGAGTTCGGGCGTGGCGTGGTGATCCGGCGCCGAATCCTTCGAAGTGGGGCGCAATTTGGGTGGCAACTTTCACAGGAACGTCAGAATCGGAACGATCCGCTTCGGTTATAGTCCCCTTCCCTCTGTTTCCCTCTGCGAGCGGGAACGAATGTCCACGCGCGGGCGGGAGGCGCGCCGCTCGGGTCGCGTCCGCTCCCGCCCGGCCCCGTCAGCCGCCGAGCACCCGCCGCAGATAGTCGTTGCCGAACACCCGGTCCGGGTCGAGCCGGTCGCGCACCGCGGTGAACTCGCCGAACCGGGGATAGACCCCGGAGAGATACGCGGCGTCGCGGCTGTGCAGCTTCCCCCAGTGCGGGCGTCCGCCGTGCGCGGTCATGATCTGCTCGGCGGCCGTGAAGTACGCCCGGTGCGGGGTGCCCCGGTAGAGGTGGACGGCGATGTACGCGGTATCCCGGCCGGAGGCGGTGGACAGCGGGATGTCGTCGGCGGGCGCGGTCCGCACCTCCACCGGGAAGCTGACCCGCAGCCCCGACCGCTCGACGGTGGCCTTCAGTTCGCGCAGCGCCGGGACGGCGGCCTCGCGCGGCACCGCGTACTCCATCTCCAGGAAGCGGACCCGGCGCGGGCTGGTGAAGACTTTGTAAGGGATGTCCGTATACGTGCGGGCGGACAGGGCGCGGCTGGAGATCTTGGCGATCCCGGGGATGGTGGCGGGGACCGCCCGGCCCACCGTGCAGGCCATCTGGAAGATGCCGTTGGACAGCAGTTCGTCGTCCACCCAGCCGCTCACCCGGCCGACCGGGGAGGCGGGGCCGGTGCTGCGGTTGTTGCGCTTGGTGTTGCAGTTGCCGGTGTGGGGGAACCAGTAGAACTCGAAGTGCTCGTTCTCGGCGACGAGTTGTTCGAAGTCCGTCATCACCCGCTCGAAGGGCATCGGTTCCTCGCGCGCGGTGAGCAGGAACTCGCGCTCCACTCCGAAGGTGATCGCGGTGACCACGCCCAGCGCGCCGAGGCCGACCCGGGCGGCCGCGAAGATCTCCGGGTGCTCGGTGGCCGAGCAGCGCAGGACCGAGCCGTCCGCCGTGACCAGCTCCAGCCCCTTGATCTGGGCGGCGGTCGAGGCGCTGTCGCGTCCCGTCCCATGGGTGCCGGTGGAGGTGGCCCCGGCCACCGTCTGCTCCATGATGTCGCCCATGTTGGTCAGCGACAGACCGTGGGCCGACAGGGTCTCGTTCAGCTGACGCAGTGAGGTGCCCGCCGCGACGGTCACCGTGCCCGCCTCCCGGTCCACCTCCCGCACCCCCACCAGGCGGTCCGGGCGTATCAGCACGCCGTCGGTGGCGGCCGTGGTGGTGAACGAGTGGCCGGTGCCCACCGCCTTGACCCGCAGCCCGTCCGCCACGGCCTGGCGCACCGCCTCGGCCAGCTCCTGGGTGGAGGAGGGGGCCACGCTCCGTACCGGACGCGCGATGACATTCCCCGCCCAGTTACGCCACACGCTGTTTCGCTCGGTTCTTACGGTCTTGACGGCCATCCGCTCCCGACCCCTCCCGCTGTGGCGCCGGCCGGAGCCGGCGATACCCGAGGAACGCCACCGCCGCCGCGAGCGCCCCGGCCACGGCCGGCACCGCGTACCCCGCGCGGGCCCCGGCGGCGTCCACCACCCCTCCGGTGGCCGACGAGCCGAGCGCCACCCCGACCATGAGCCCGGTGCTCACCCAGGTCATGCCCTCGGTCAGCTGCGCGCGTGGTACGTGCTGTTCGACGAGGGCCATGGTCGTGACCATCGTCGGTGCGACGGCCAGGCCCGCGACAAAGAGCGCCACGGCCAGAAACGAAAGGTTCCCGACCAGTTGGAGGGGGATCATACTCACGGTCATCGCACAAATACCCAGCAACCAGCGGAAAGAGAGCGATCTTTTGAGCGGCAGCAGTCCGAAGACGGCTCCCGCCCCGCAGGAGCCCAGCGCGTACACCGCCAGGACCAGGCTCGCCGCCGCCTTGTGGCCCTGGTCCTCGGCGTAGGCCACGGTCGCCACGTCGACTGCTCCGAAGATCGTGCCGACCGCGATGAAGGTGAGGACCAGTACCTGGAGCGCGCGCGAGCGCAGCGCGGAGCCGCCGGTGTGCGTCCCGCGCGGATGCGGCGCGGGCTCGGTCGCCCGCTGCGCGGTGAGCCAGAAGACGCCGACGGCCAGGAAGCCAGCGGCGACCAGCGGGCCAGCCTCCGGGAACCAGGCGGTGCAGAGCCCGATCGAGATCACCGGCCCGAGGATGAAGCAGACCTCGTCGACGATGGCCTCCCAGGCGTACGCGGCGTGCAGTTCGCGCGGGGCGTCCTGGTGGATCGCGGCCCAGCGGGCCCGCACCATGGACCCGACGCTCGGCACACACCCGGCGGTGGCGGCGAACGCGAACAGCGTCCAGTCCGGCCAGCCCCGGTGGGCCGCGAGCAGCAGCCCGGTCAGCGAGGCGAGCGTGATGAGGGCCGCGGGGCGCAGCACCCGGCGCTGCCCGTACCGGTCGACCAGCCGGGAGATCTGCGGGCCGATGACGGCGACGGAGAGCGCGAGGGTGGCCGCCAGCGCACCGGCCAGCCCGTACCGGCCGGTGAGTTGGGAGACCATCGTGACCACGCCGATGCTCGTCATGGCCACGGGCATCCGCGCGATGAACCCGGCCACGGAGAACGCCTTGGCGCCGGGGGCGGCGAAGATCACACGGTACGGACTGGGTCCGGGCATGGCAGGGGCCTCCGCGGGCGGGCAGA
The DNA here is from genome assembly GCF_042731515.1 of Streptomyces sp. NPDC059850. Lineage (NCBI taxonomy): Bacteria > Bacillati > Actinomycetota > Actinomycetes > Kitasatosporales > Streptomycetaceae > Streptomyces > Streptomyces sp. NPDC059850. The sequence continues at coordinate 60,557 of NZ_JBHWJI010000018.1, read as the reverse complement.
GCGGCGGGACGGGACGGCGGAAGTGGGGGAGAAGCAGGTCGGCGGAGCCGGTAAGGCACGTCGAAGCTGATACAGCTTACGGTCACCCCGGGGCCCGCACAGGGGCATTTCCCGCCTGTCCGGGGCTGGTGGCAGGATCGGGACCATGCCCGAACAGTCAGCGCAGACATCCCCCGCTCCGTACGACGCCCTGCTGTTGCTCTCCTTCGGCGGGCCGGAGGGCCCGGAGGACGTCGTGCCGTTCCTGGAGAACGTCACGCGGGGGCGGGGCATCCCCAGGGAGCGGCTCAAGGAGGTCGGGCAGCACTACTTCTTGTTCGGCGGTGTCAGCCCGATCAACGCGCAGAACCGCGAGCTGCTGCACGCGCTGCGCAAGGACTTCGCCGACCACGGGCTGGAGCTGCCGGTCTACTGGGGCAACCGCAACTGGGCCCCGTATCTGACCGACACCCTGCGCGAGATGGTCGCCGACGGCCACCGCCGCATCGCGGTGCTCGCCACCAGCGCGTACGCCTCGTACTCGGGCTGCCGCCAGTACCGCGAGAACCTCGCGGACGCGCTGGCCGCCCTGGAGGGCGAGGGGCTGCCGCTGCCGCGCGTGGACAAGCTGCGGCACTACTTCAACCACCCCGGCTTCGTCCGGCCCATGGTGGACGCCACGCTGGCCGCGCTCGCCGAACTGCCTGAGGGGCTGCGGGCGGGCGCCCACCTCGCCTTCACCACCCACTCCATCCCGACCGCCGCCGCGGACACCTCCGGCCCGGTCGAGCAGCACGGCGAGGGTGGTGCGTACGTCGCCCAGCACCTCGACGTCGCCCGGCTGATCGCCGAAGCGGTGCGCGAGGAGACCGGCGCGGTGCACCCCTGGCGGCTGGTCTACCAGTCCCGCAGCGGCGCCCCGCACATCCCCTGGCTGGAGCCGGACATCTGCGACCACCTGGAGGAGCTGCACGGCGAGGGGGCGCCCGCCGCCGTGATGGTCCCGATCGGCTTCGTCTCGGACCACATGGAGGTCAAGTACGACCTGGACACCGAGGCGGCGGCCAAGGCGGCCGACCTGGGCCTGCCGGTCGCCCGGGCCCGGGCGGTGGGCGCCGATCCGCGGTTCGCGGCGGCGGTGCGCGATCTGCTGCTGGAGCGCGCGGCCACCGAGCGGTTCGCCGCGGGGGACGCCCCGGCGGCCCCGGAGCGCTGCGCGCTGGGCGCGCTGGCGCCCAGCCACGATCTCTGCCCGGTGGGCTGCTGCCCGGCCCGCTCGCCCCGCCCCGCCGCAGCGGGGGCGGACTAGCCGCCGGGGCCGACCGGGTCCGCACCGGTGCCACAGCCGTCGCACGCCCACACGCAGGCCCTCGCACGCGCACACGCAGTACGCACGGGTAATCCGCTAAGGAGCACGATGACCGACTCGCTCAACGCCGAACTGCTCGATCTGGCCCTGGAGGTCGCACGCAGGGCCGGGGACCTGCTGCGCGACGGCCGCCCGGCCGATCTCGGCGTGGCCGCCACCAAATCCAGCCCGATCGACGTCGTCACCGAGATGGACGTCGCCTCCGAGAAGCTGATCACCGACTTCCTCGCCCAGCACCGCCCGCAGGACGGGGTGCTGGGCGAGGAGGGCGCGAGCAGCGAGGGCACCAGTGGCGTCCGCTGGGTGATCGACCCGATCGACGGCACGGTGAACTACCTCTACGGCCTCCCGTCCTGGGCGGTCAGCATCGCCGTCGAGCGGGACGGCGAGACGGTCGTCGGCGTGGTGGCGGCGCCGATGCGCGGCGAGACGTACCACGCGGTGCTCGGCCAGGGCGCGCACGCCAACGGGGAACCGGTGCGGGTGCTCCCCGCGCCGCCCTTCGAGCAGGCGCTGATCGGCACCGGCTTCGGCTATGTGCGCGAGCGCCGCGTCGGGCAGGCCAGGGTCCTCCACGAGCTGCTGCCCCAGGTGCGCGACATACGCCGCGGCGGTTCGGCCGCCATCGACCTGTGCGACGTGGCCTGTGGGCGGCTCAACGCGTACTACGAGCGCGGGCTCAACCCCTGGGACTACGCGGCCGGTGCCCTGATAGCCCGCGAGGCGGGCGCGCTCACCGGCGGACGGCCAGGCGTACCCGCCTCGACGGAGCTGACCATCGCCGCCGCCCCCGGGCTCTTCGAGCCGCTGCGGGCGCTGCTGGAGGACCTGGGCGCCTGGCACGACTGAGGACGGCCAGGACCCCTCGCGCACGCGAAGCGCCCCGGTGCCATGAGGGCACCGGGGCGCTTCGGCGTGGTGTGTACCGGTTGTGCGTCATGCGGAGGCGTGCCGGAGCTGGATCGGTCTCCGTCACACCGGGTGATCAAGCCGCCGGGAACATCAGGCGGCGCACTGGATCAAGCAGCCTGGATCAAGCGGCGCTTACTTCGACGCCGTGCTCGGCGGCCAGTCGGCGGAGGTCTTCCAGCTCCGCCAGCTCCACATCGGCGAGGAACTCGTCGCCCGTCTCACGGGCGCGGGTCAGATCGGTCTGAGTGGTCTCTATACGCTGCAGAATGCCTGCGGTGAACGCGTCCATGGTGCGCCCCCTCGTCGTGGGTCGGTGGCACGGGGGTGTGCCGACGGCGGGAGCGATCACGTACGTGAATCCCTGAGGGTGGCAGCGGCGTCACTGGATAGCCACATACAGGGCGTGATCGCGGGGTGTGCAGTCGTCCTCCCCACCCCACTCGGAGCGGAAACCTCCGCCGCGAAAAGTTTCTCGATGATCTTGAAGTCGGCCGCCCGGCACCTCTTACCGCCGGTTTATGAGACTTCGAGGCAGGATGGAGGCGCCGAACGCTGTGGAGCACGAGAGCCCGCCGCGGCCATGAGGGAAGGACCAACGACGTGCGTGTACTCGTCGTCGAGGACGAGCAGCTGCTCGCCGACGCGGTGGCCACCGGACTACGCCGGGAGGCCATGGCTGTCGACGTCGTGTATGACGGTGCCGCCGCCCTGGAGCGCATCGCCGTCAACGACTACGACGTCGTGGTCCTCGACCGTGACCTGCCGCTCGTCCACGGTGACGACGTGTGCCGCAAGATCGTCGAACTCGGCATGCCCACCCGCGTCCTGATGCTCACCGCCTCCGGCGACGTCAGCGACCGCGTCGAGGGGCTGGAGATCGGCGCCGACGACTACCTCCCCAAGCCGTTCGCCTTCAGCGAGCTGATCGCCCGGGTGCGGGCGCTCGGCCGACGGACCACCGTCGCCCTGCCGCCGGTCCTGGAGCGGTCCGGGATCAAGCTGGACCCGAACCGCCGCGAGGTGTTCCGGGACGGCAAGGAGATCCAGCTGGCGCCGAAGGAGTTCGCGGTGCTGGAGGTCCTCATGCGCAGCGAGGGCGCCGTGGTCTCCGCCGAGCAGCTGCTGGAGAAGGCCTGGGACGAGAACACGGACCCGTTCACCAACGTCGTCCGGGTCACCGTCATGACGCTGCGCCGCAAGCTCGGCGAGCCCGCGGTGATCGTCACGGTCCCCGGCTCGGGCTACCGGATCTGACGGGCATGGCCACGACCCCACTCCCCCCGGCGGCCCCGCCCAAGCCCAGCTGGGACCCGCGGCACACCTCACCGCCCAACCCCTGGCTGCGCCCCACCATCCGGATACGGCTCACCCTGCTGTACGGCGGGATGTTCCTGATCGCCGGGGTGCTGCTGCTGACGATCATCTATCTGCTGGCGGCCGACGCCATCCGCCGGGGCAGCGAGTTCCCGCTGCAGATCGTGCGGATCGACTACAAGCCCTCCGACACGTGCCATCTGCCCAGCCAGGGCAACAACGACGCGTTCAACCGGGCGGTGGCCCAGTGCATGTCGCAGCAGCGCGACTACGCCCTGGACGGGCTGCTGCGCCGCTCGCTGCTGGCGCTGCTGGGGCTGGCCGTGGTCGCGTTCGCGTTCGGCTACGCCATGGCCGGGCGGGTGCTGTCGCCGCTGGGCCGCATCACCCGTACGGCGCGTCAGGTGGCGGGCTCGGACCTGTCCCGCCGGATCGAGTTGGACGGGCCGGACGACGAGCTGAAGGAGCTGGCGGACACCTTCGACGAGATGCTGGAGCGGCTGGACCGGGCGTTCACCGCCCAGCAGCGGTTCGTCGCCAACGCCTCGCACGAGCTGCGCACCCCGCTGGCGATCAACCGCACCCTGCTGGAGGTGCAGTTGTCCGATCCGCAGGCGTCCCCGGAGCTGGTCCAGCTAGGCAAGACGCTGCTGTCCACCAACGAGCGCAGCGAGCAGCTGGTGGAGGGCCTGCTGCTGCTGGCCCGCAGCGACAACGAGATCGTCGACCGCAAGCCGGTGGATCTCGCCGAGGTCGCCTCCCAGGCCCTCGAACAGGTCCGGGCCGAGGCCCAGGCCAAGGGGGTGGAGATCCGGGGCGACCGGGCGGCCGCGGTGGTCCAGGGCAACGGGGTGCTGCTGGAGCGGATCGCGCTGAATCTGGTACAGAACGCGGTGCGCTACAACGTTCCCGACCACGGATGGGTGGAGGTGACCACCGAGGTGCGGCAGGGGCAGGCGGTGCTGGTGGTCGCGAACACCGGCCCGGTGGTCCCGGCGTACGAGATGGACAACATCTTCGAGCCCTTCCGCAGGCTCCGCACCGAGCGCACGGGCAGCGACAAGGGCGTGGGCCTCGGACTGTCGATCGCCCGCTCGGTGGCGCGCGCCCACGGCGGCCGCATCGCGGCCGAGCCGCGCGAGGGCGGTGGCCTGGTCATGAGGGTGGTGCTCCCGGTCTGAGCGCGGAACGGCGGAACGCTGGAAAGGGGAGTACCCTCGTGGGGTGTTCGCTTTGGGCGGAATTTTCGTGATCCGCCCACCGCCTGTATCGTGTGTGATCGATCACATGGGCGATTTTCAAGCCATACACTCTGCGTGATCGTGCCGGTTGCCGGAAAGCCGTAAAAATCCGGGTTTTCAGGCACCGTGATCACGGGAAGTACACGTCATGGCGCGCGAGAGTGCGACATTCGGACCGTGTACGGTCCCGATGGCCATCCAACCCGATCACCTCTTCAGGGGTGCGGTTGGGTGTCGATTGAGTAACAGACCTTGATGTGAGGCAAAATCTCCGCCTCAGGTCGGGCACAAGTCCGGCCTCTCACGCGTTACGAGCGCTGAGACACCGCAGACACCCAGAGGGGGAGAGCGACATGGCAACGGATTACGACACCCCACGCAAGACCGACGATGACGTCAACGAGGACAGCATCGAGGAACTCAAGGCCCGGCGGAACGACAAGTCGGCGTCCACGGTCGACGTCGATGAGTTCGAGCAGGCCGAGGGCCTGGAACTGCCCGGCGCGGACCTCTCCAACGAGGAGCTGTCCGTGCGGGTGCTGCCCCGCCAGGCGGACGAGTTCACCTGCATGAGCTGCTTCCTCGTGCACCACCGCAGCCAGCTGGCCAACGAGACCAAGAACGGCCAGCCGATCTGCCGCGACTGCGCGGCCTGAGCCGCAGGCCAGGCGTGGACGCGGAGCACGGCGGCGTGGACGCGGGGCACGGCGGCATGGACGCGGAGCACGGCGGCGTGGACGAGGCGCATGTCGAGCGGGGCCGGGTGGCCTCGCTCGCGGCCGCCCTCGGCCGCGGCGTTCGGCAGGGCGGTGACCGCGCCCGGGCGGGGGTAAACGCGGTCGCTGACCGGATCGTGGCGAACGCACCGCGCATTCCGGTCCGCGACCTCGCGGCACTCCGCAAGCAGTTTCCCGGGCTCGGCCCGGAGGAGATCGCGGACAAACTGGTGGCGGGTGCGGCGAACGGCACCTCCACCGTGGGAGCGGGCGTCGGTGCGGCGGCGATGCTGCCAACCCCGCCCGCCATGCCCACCGAGCTGGCCGCCGAGATCGTCGGCGTGGCGTCCATAGAGTTCAAGCTCATCGCCGAGCTGCATGAGGTCTACGGGCTGCGGGCGCCCGGGACCGTGCGGCAGCGGGCCACCGTCTACCTCAGCGCATGGGCCGAGGAGCGCGGGGTCGACCCCACCGTCCCCGGCAGCGTCAACGCCGCGCTGAACGTCCGGATGAAGCGCGAGCTGCGCCAGCAGGTGGTGAGACGGAGCTTCCGGAATCTGCCGGTCCTCGCGCCCTTCATGGTCGGCGCGGCCATCGGCGCCTCGATGAACCGGCGCGACACCAAGAGACTCGCGCACAAGATCCGCAAGGATCTGCGCGACCGCCAGGTGCCCTGGGACGCCCTTCCCCCGGCCCCGGAAGCCCTCGGCGACACCCCCGGCGAACTGCCGCCCCCCAAGCTCTCTTAAGCCCTCTGAGCCCCCTTAAGGGGCCGTCAGGCGCGTACGGCCGTCAGCGCCGCCGCCAGGCCCTCCGGGTCCCGGGTGGAGACGTACACGTACGGCGTCGGATCCTGCGGATCCGTGACCTCGACCCGCAGCGCGGTCGGGATGTAGCTCCGCAGCAGCATGAAGGCCCGCGGATCGGCCTTGTACGACCGCCAGGCGGCCGCCTCGTCGGCGTCCAGCACCTCGGCGGCCCCGAGCGCCGACACCGGGATCCTGGCCTCTCCCGCCACCAGCGAGTCCGCCACCACCCGCACCCGTGCCGAGCCGTACGAACTCACCGCGACACAGGCCAGCGCCCCGCCCCCGATCAGGCCGCCGAGCATCGGCAGCGTGCCGAACGGCAGCATGATCAACGCCGTCGCGAACCCGATCAGAATCGCGATGAACCACCATGAACGAGGCGCGGTCAGACGTTCGTCGTAAGGCTGCATGCGTATCAGCTTGGCATGGCCGCCTGCCGGGGCATCCCGCGCGGGTAAGGTCAGCCGTTGTGAGTGGAAGAACGACAGTGCTGAAGCCGCCGGACGGCGCCACGGCACCCGTGCGCCACCCCGACGCGCCCGCGCCAGGGGAGCCGCTCGGCGCGCACTACGACCAGTGCTTCGGGTGCGGTGAGCAGAGCGGCGGCCTGCGCCTTCGGGTGCGGGCGGGCGAGGGGGTCGGCCTCACGGCCGAGTTCACCGTCGACACCGCCCACCAGGGCGCGCCGGGCCTCGCCCACGGCGGGGTGCTGACCGCGGCGCTGGACGAGGCGCTCGGGGCACTCAACTGGCTGCAGCGCGTGATCGCGGTGACCGGGCGGCTGGAGACGGACTTCGTCCGGCCGGTGCCCGTCGGCACCGTGCTGCACCTGGAGGCACGGGTGACCGCCGTGCACGGACGCAAGCTCTACTGCGCGGCCACGGGCCGCATCGGGGGCCCCGAGGGGCCCCTCGCGGTGCGCGCGGAGGCCCTCTTCATAGAGGTGCCGGTCGACCACTTCATCAAGAACGGCCGGTCGGAGGAGATCAACGCGGCGCTCTCCGACCCGGATCAGCTGAAGGTCGCGCGCGCATTCGAGGTGAATCCGTGACTCCCGTACCGGTGGACGTGTTGATCCGCAGGGTGGACCCCCAGGTGCCGATCCCGGGGTATGCCCACCCGGGGGACGCCGGTGCCGATCTCGTCACCACCGAGGCGGCGGAACTGGCCCCGGGCGAGCGCGCGGTTCTGCCCACCGGAGTGTCTATCGCGCTCCCGGAGGGGTATGCCGCCTTCGTGCATCCGAGGTCCGGACTCGCCGCCCGCTGCGGGGTCGCCATGGTGAATGCCCCGGGGACCATCGATGCCGGGTACCGTGGAGAGATCAAGGTGATCGTGGTCAATCTCGACCCGCGCGAGAGCGTGCGGTTCGAGCGCTACGACCGGATCGCCCAGATGGTCGTCCAGCAGGTCGAGAAGGTGCGCTTCCAGGAGGTGGCGGAGCTTCCCGGGTCGGCGCGGGCCGAAGGGGGCTTCGGGTCCACCGGCGGTCATGCCGCCGTGGACGGCACAACGGGTGGGAATGGATACGCTTCGGTCGGTTCCGACCGGGAAGGACGATGACGTGTTCGGACGTCGCCGCAAGCGCAGCGAGGAGGACGTCGAGTCGCTCGACGTGACCTCCGAGGAGTTGGCCGAGGACGCGGAGGACGCGGAGGACGCGGCGGCCCTCGACGAGGGCGACGAGGAGGCCACGAGGGTGAGCCTGCCTCCCGCGCCACGCCCCGACGGCCCGTGGGACGTGTCCGAGGTGCGGGAGCCCGGCGAGGGCCGGGTGGACCTCGGCGGCATGTTCGTGCCCGGTGTCGAGGGCATGGAGCTGCGGGTGGAGGTCGCGGGGGACGCGATCGTGGCCGCCACCGTGGTGCTGCGGGACAGCGCCGTGCAGCTGCAGGCGTTCGCCGCGCCCAAGAAGGAAGGCATCTGGGGCGAGGTACGGGACGAGATCGCCACCGGCATCACCCAGCAGGGCGGTGTGGTGGACGAGGTCGAGGGCCCGCTCGGCTGGGAGCTGCGGGCCCAGGTGCCCGTACAGCTGCCGGACGGCAAGAACGGCGTCCAGGTGGTGCGCTTCATCGGCGTCGACGGGCCCCGCTGGTTCCTGCGCGGAGTGATCTCCGGGCAGGGCGCCGTGCAGCCCGAGACCGGCAGCCTGCTGGAGGCGATCTTCCAGGACACGGTCGTGGTGCGCGGTGAGGGCCCGATGGCCCCGCGCGACCCGATCGTGCTCAAGCTGCCGAACGACGCGCAGATGGTGCCCGACGGGGTGCAGCAGGAGGAAGCGCAGGGCTCGCGCTTCGCGGGCGGCGCCGACCAGCTTCAGCGCGGTCCGGAGATCACCGAGGTGCGCTGACGGCCGGAGGCCGCGCCGAGCGCGTAAAGCCGAGGTCCGAAGGGGTCCGGGGAATGTTCCCGGACCCCTTCGACTTTTTTTCGCATCACGTTGAACACTGGTGCGACCCGGGGCGTACTGATGGGGGAGACCCCCTGTCCGACCTCAACGAGGTGAGTGATCAATGTCCCGAGGCCTTCCGTTACTTCACCGTCGGCGGATTGTTGTCGCCGGTGTGATCGGCGGTATTACCTGTGCGTCCGTCGCGGTGGGAGCCGCCATGGCCGGTCAGGACGACAGCAGCGGCACGGACAAGGCGTCGGTCAAGGCCGCGTCCTCCATCAGCTGCCCCGCCGTGGAGGGATCCCTCCCGGAGATCCCTGCGGAGGCCAAGGCGGAGGTGGACCGTAACCTCGCCCTCCTGGACACCCAGCTCGCCGAGGCGAACAAGCGGCTGAGCACCAGCGCGGGCGAAGGCGGCCCGAACTTCGTGCAGAACGCGATCCTCGGTCCGCTGGCGGACAAGCGGAAGTCCACCCTCGACCGCATCGCGATCTCCATCGGGCGCCGCGCCGAGAAGCCGACCGGTCTGGACGCGCTCGCCGAGTGCTCGGTGTCCGGCGGCGACGCCGGGGCGGGTGCCGAGTCGGGCGCCGGGGCGGACCCGACGGCCGCGGCCTCGGCCGACCCCGCGGCGGAGACCGGCGCGGACGCGGGTGCGGACACGGGTGCCGGTGCCGACGAAGGCGCGGACACCGGCGCGGGCGCCGGTTCCGGCCAGACGATCAGCTGCCCGGACGTCGCCGGGGAGATCGGCGATGTGCCGGCCGCCGCCCAGGCGGAGGTGGACCGCAACCTCGCGCTGCTGGACACGCAGCTCAGCGAGGCCAACAAGAGACTCGAGACCTCCGCGGGCCAGGGCGGCCCGAACTTCGTCCAGAACGCGATCCTGGGCCCGCTGGCGGACAAGCGGAAGTCCACGATCGACCGCATAGAGATCTCATTCTCCCGCCAGGGCTCGACCGCCCCCTCCGGTCTTGACGCCCTGGCGGGCTGCTCGCTCGCATCCGGCTGAGTCCCCGGCGTAAGGCTCGGCTGATGATGTGAGCGTTCTACCGGTGGGCCGTACTTTTCTCTGCGGAGTACGGCCCACCGGCTATGTGTGGTGCGGCCCGCCCGGCGTCAGGGAAGCGTCAAGAGCGCGGGCACCGCCGTAAGGGAGCCGTCAACGGCGGGCTCACACGCTCCGAACAGGGGTTTCCTCTAGAGGTCAGCACTCCACCGATCCTCTAGGAGCCCACGATGGCCGACCTGGCCTTCGTCGTCGTCACGCTCGCGGTCTTCGCGCTGGTGGCCCTCGTCGCCAAAGGGGTGACGAAGCTGTGACCGCCGAGAACGTCGTCGGCCTGGTCGTGGCCGTCGCGCTGCTGGGCTATCTGGTCCTCGCCCTCCTCTTCCCCGAGAGGTTCTGAGGGCGTCATGAGTTCCGAACTCGCCGCGGTGCTCCAGCTCGCCGCGCTCATCGGCGCGCTCGCCCTGGTGTACCGGCCGCTCGGCGACTACATGGCCGCCGTCTACCGCTCCGGGAACCATCTGCGCGCCGAGCGGTGGATCTACCGCTGTATCGGCGCCGATCCGGACACCCGGATGCGCTGGCCCGCGTATCTGCGCGGAGTGCTCGCCTTCTCCGGCGTCAGCGTCCTCTTCCTGTATCTGCTGCAGCGCGTCCAAGGCGCCCTGCCGCTCTCGCTCGGCTTCTCCTCGATCACCCCGGCGCAGGCCTTCAACACCGCCGCGTCCTTCGTCTCCAACACCAACTGGCAGTCCTACGCGGGCGAGCAGGCCATGGGCCATGTCGTCCAGACGGCCGGGCTCGCGGTGCAGAACTTCCTGTCCGCCGCCGTCGGCATCGCGGTGGCCATCGCGCTCGTCCGGGGCTTCGCCCGCTCCCGCACCGGCGAGCTGGGCAACTTCTGGGCCGACCTGGTACGCACGACCGTCCGCGTCCTGATCCCGATGGCGGTGATCGCGGCCGTCGTGCTGGTGGCGTGTGGCGCGATCCAGAACTTCGCGGGCATCCACGAGGTCGGGCAGCTCACCGGCGGCAGCCAGCAGATGAACGGCGGGGCGGTCGCCTCGCAGGAGGCCATCAAGGAGATCGGCACCAACGGCGGCGGCTTCTTCAACGCCAATTCCGCCTACCCGTTCGAGAACCCCAACGCCTTCACCAACCTCTTCGAGATCTTCCTGATCCTCGTCATCCCGTTCTCGCTCACCCGCACCTTCGGCGTGCTCGTCGGGAACGTCCGCCAGGGGTACGCGATCCTCGCCGCCATGGGCCTGATCTGGCTCGGCTTCGTGTCGCTCATGATGTGGACCGAGTTCCACCACGGCGGCCCGGCGCTCCAGGCGGCGGGCGGCGCGATGGAGGGCAAGGAGCAGCGGTTCGGGATCGGCGCGTCCTCGATCTTCGCGACGAGTACGACGCTGACCTCCACCGGCGCGGTGGATGCCATGCACTCCTCCTTCACCGGTTTCGGCGGCGGCATCGCGCTGCTGGGCATGATGCTCGGCGAGATCGCCCCCGGCGGGGTGGGCTCCGGCCTCTACGGCATGCTCGTCATGGCCGTGATCGCGGTCTTCATCGCGGGGCTCATGGTCGGCCGTACGCCCGAGTACCTGGGCAAGAAGATCGGCTCCCGCGAGATCAAGCTCGCCGCCTGCTACATCCTCGTCACCCCGACCCTGGCGCTCGGCTTCACCGCCCTGTCCATGGTGCTGTCCACCCCGCCGGACTCGATCCTCAACACCGCGGGGAACGCGACGGGCCACAGCGGGGCGCACGGCTTCTCCGAGGTGCTGTACGCCTTCACCTCCGGCGCCAACAACAACGGCTCCGCCTTCGCGGGCCTGAACGCCAACACCGACTGGTACAACACCACGATCGGCCTCGCGATGCTGCTCGGCCGCTTCCTGCCGATGGTCTTCATCCTGGCGCTGGCCGGTTCGCTCGCCGAGCAGAAGCCCGTCCCCGAGACGGCGGGCACCCTGCGCACCGAGAAGCCGCTCTTCGCGGGGCTGCTGGTCGGCGCGATCATCATCGTCACCGGTCTCACCTACTTCCCGGCCCTGGCCCTTGGCCCGATGGCGGAGGGACTCTCATGAGCACGACCACTCCCGTACGCCCCGCCCCCGGCGGCGAGCGCCCGCACCGGCACGACGCGGAGGGCAGCCGGGTCTCCGGCGGTCTCTTCGAACCGCGGCAGCTGCTCACCTCGCTGCCGGACGCCTTCCGCAAGCTCGATCCGCGGGTGATGGCGAAGTCCCCGGTGATGTTCGTGGTGGAGATCGGCTCGGTGCTCACCACCGTGCTGGCCGCCCTGAACCCCGGCGACTGGTTCGGCTGGGCGATCGCGGTCTGGCTGTGGCTGACCGTGATCTTCGCCAATCTCGCCGAGGCCGTCGCCGAGGGGCGCGGCAAGGCGCAGGCCGACACCCTGCGCAAGGCCAAGACCGACACCGAGGCCCGGCGGCTGGCGGGCGGCGGCGAGGAGCGGGTGCCGGGCACCGCGCTGCGCGTCGGCGATCTGGTGGTCTGCGAGGCGGGCGAGGTCATCCCGGGCGACGGCGATGTCGTCGAGGGCGTCGCGTCCGTCGACGAATCGGCCATCACCGGCGAGTCCGCGCCGGTCATCCGCGAGTCTGGCGGCGACCGGTGCGCGGTGACCGGCGGCACCAAGGTGCTCTCCGACCGCATCGTCATCAAGATCACGACAAAGCCGGGGGAGACCTTCATCGACCGGATGATCAACCTGGTCGAGGGTGCCGCCCGGCAGAAGACCCCGAACGAGATCGCGCTCAACATCCTGCTGGCCTCGCTGACCATCGTCTTCCTGCTGGCGGTCGTCACCCTCCAGCCGTTCGCGATCTACGCGGGCGCCGAGCAGACCATGATCGTGCTCGCCGCGCTGCTGGTGTGCCTCATCCCGACCACCATCGGCGCCCTGCTCTCGGCGATCGGCATCGCGGGCATGGACCGGCTGGTCCAGCGCAATGTGCTGGCGATGTCCGGGCGCGCGGTCGAGGCGGCGGGCGATGTCTCCACGCTGCTGCTCGACAAGACCGGCACCATCACGCTCGGCAATAGGCAGGCCGCGGAGTTCGTCCCGGTGAGCGGGGTGACCGCGGCGGCGCTCGCGGACGCCGCCCAGCTCTCCTCGCTCGCGGACGAGACGCCCGAGGGCCGCTCGATCGTGGTCCTCGCCAAGGAGGCGTACGGCCTGCGCGCCCGCCACGAGGGCGAACTCGGCCACGCGGAGTTCGTACCCTTCACCGCGCAGACCCGGATGTCCGGCGTCGACGTGGACGGCACCAGGGTGCGCAAGGGCGCGGCGGGTGCCATCGTCGCCTGGGTCGGCGAACGGGGCGGACAGGTCTCGCCCGACGCCCAGGACAAGGTCGACCTCATCTCGGCGGCGGGCGGCACCCCGCTGCTGGTCGCGGTCGAGGACGCGGACGGCCCGCGGGTGCTCGGCGTGATCCACCTCAAGGACGTCGTCAAGGAGGGTATGCGGGACCGGTTCGACGAGCTGCGCCGGATGGGCATCAAGACCGTGATGATCACGGGCGACAACCCGCTGACCGCGAAGGCGATCGCCGATGAGGCGGGGGTGGACGACTTCCTGGCGGAGGCCACGCCCGAGGACAAGATGGCGCTCATCAAGCGCGAGCAGGCGGGCGGGAAGCTGGTCGCGATGACCGGCGACGGTACGAACGACGCCCCGGCGCTCGCCCAGGCGGACGTCGGCGTGGCCATGAACACCGGCACCTCGGCCGCCAAGGAGGCCGGGAACATGGTCGACCTGGACTCCAACCCGACCAAGCTCATCGAGATCGTCGAGATCGGCAAGCAGCTGCTGATCACCCGGGGCGCGCTGACCACCTTCTCGATCGCCAACGACGTCGCGAAGTACTTCGCGATCATCCCGGCGATGTTCGCGGGCGTGGCGGGCTACCAGGGCCTGGACGCGCTCAACATCATGCAGCTGGCCTCGGCCCAGTCGGCGATCCTGTCCGCGGTCGTCTTCAACGCGCTGATCATCGTCGCGCTGGTGCCGCTCGCCCTGCGGGGCGTGCGCTACCGCCCGATGAGCGCCGACCGGATGCTCCGCCGCAACCTCGCCCTCTACGGCCTGGGCGGGCTCATCGCCCCGTTCATCGGCATCAAGATCATCGACCTGATCATCTCCCTCATACCGGGCATCGGGTGACTGGAAGACCATGACCATTCTCAACGGCACAGCACGCTCCACCGCCCGGCTGGCAGGCGCCGCACTGCGCGCCCTGCTCGCCCTCACGGTGCTCTGCGGGGTGCTCTACCCCCTCGCCGTCACCGGCATCGCCCAGGCCGCCTTCCCGCACCGGGCGAACGGCTCGGAGGTGCGGGCGGACGGCAGGACGGTGGGCTCCTCGCTCATCGGCCAGACGTACACCCTCGACCGGAAGGACAAGGACGGGAACCCGCTGCCGGACCCGGCGTACTTCCAGCCCCGCCCCTCGGCGGCGGGCACCAACACCGTCAACACCCAGTACAAGATCATCGTCTCGGGCGGCTCCAACCTCGCCGCCGACAGCACGGTGCTGCGCGGGCAGGTCGACGACCGCCGCGCCCAGATCGCCGCCTTCAACAAGGTCCCGCCCGCCGCCGTGCCCCCGGACGCGGTCACCGCCTCCGCCTCCGGCGTCGACCCGGACATCTCGCCCGCGTACGCCGATCTCCAGGTCGGCCGGGTGGCCAAGGCCAACGGGCTGCCCCGCGCCGAGGTCGCCCGGCTGGTCGAGGACCACACCGACGGCCGCCAGCTCGGCTTCCTCGGCGAGCCGCACGTCAACGTCCTGGAGCTGAACATCGCGCTGAAGCAGCTCGCCCGGCGCTGACACCGCCGCGCACAGGCGCACAGGAAAAATGAGCGAACGGGGAAAATAGGGGCATGGGACGCGGCAAACTCCGGATCTACCTCGGCGCGGCGCCGGGCGTCGGCAAGACCTACGCGATGCTGTCCGAGGGGCACCGGCGGGTCGAGCGGGGCACCGACCTGGTGGTCGGCTTCGTGGAGCACCACGGCCGCCGCCGCACCGAGGTGATGATGCACGGCCTGGAGGAGGTGCCCCGCCGGGAGCTGGAGTACCGCGACGCCGTCTTCACCGAGATGGACGTGGACGCCGTGCTCGCCCGCCGCCCCGGCGTCGCGCTCATTGACGAGCTGGCCCACACCAACGTCCCCGGCTCCCGCAACACCAAGCGCTGGCAGGACATCGAGGAGCTGCTGAAGGCCGGGATCGACGTCGTCTCCACCGTCAACATCCAGCACCTGGAGTCGCTGGGGGACGTCGTGGAGTCGATAACGGGCGTCCGGCAGCGGGAGACCGTGCCCGACGAGGTGGTGCGCCGCGCCGACCAGATCGAGCTGGTCGACATGTCGCCCCAGGCGCTGCGCCGCCGCATGGCGCACGGCAACATCTACGCGCCCGACAAGGTCGACGCCGCGCTGTCCAACTACTTCCGGCCCGGGAACCTCACCGCGCTGCGCGAACTGGCCCTGCTGTGGACCGCCGACCGGGTGGACGAATACCTCCAGCAGTACCGCGACGAGCACAGCATCCGCTCCACCTGGCAGGCGCGCGAGCGCATCGTCGTCGGGCTCACCGGCGGCCCCGAGGGGCGCACGCTCATACGGCGCGCCTCCCGGATGGCCGCCAAAGGCTCCGGCAGCGAGATCCTGGCCGTCTACATCGCCCGCAGCGACGGCCTCACCTCGGCCTCCCCGAAGGAGCTGGCGGTCCAGCGCACCCTGGTCGAGGACCTGGGCGGCACCTTCCACCACGTCATCGGAGAGGACATCCCGGGCGCGCTGCTGGAGTTCGCACGCGGCGTCAACGCCACCCAGATCGTGCTCGGTTCCAGCCGCCGCAAGGCCTGGCAGTACGTCTTCGGGCCGGGGGTGGGCGCGACCGTGGCCCGGGAGTCCGGGCCCGATCTGGACGTGCACATCGTCACCCACGAGGAGGTCGCCAAGGGGCGCGGACTGCCGGTCGCGCGCGGCGCCCGGCTCGGCCGCTCCCGGCTGATCGCGGGCTGGCTGGTCGGGATCGCCGGGCCCGTCCTGCTCACCCTGGGGCTCACCGCCACGGGCGCCACGCTCACCGCGGACGCCGGTCCCGGCTTCGCCAACGAGGTGCTGCTGTTCCTCTTCCTCAACGTGCTGGCGGCCCTGCTGGGCGGGATGCTGCCCGCCCTCGCCTCGGCGGCCGTCGGATCGCTGCTGCTCAACTACTACTTCACCCCGCCCACCCACACCTGGACCATCGCCGACCCCGAGAACCTCGTCGCCATAGTGATCTTCGTGGCGGTGGCGGTCAGCGTCGCCTCCGTCGTCGACCTGGCCGCGCGCCGCACCCACCAGGCCGCGCGGCTGCGCGCCGAGTCCGAGGTGCTGTCCTTCCTCGCGGGCAGCGTGCTGCGCGGGGAGACCAGCCTGGAGGCGCTGCTGGAGCGGGTCCGCGAGACGTTCGGCATGGACACGGTGGCCCTGCTGGAGCGGGAGGGCGACGTCGCGCCCTGGACCCGCGCGGGCAGCGTCGGCGGCACCGCGGGCGTACCGCCGCCGGAGCGGCCCGAGGACGCGGACGTGGACATGCCGGTCGGCGACCATATGGCGCTCGCGCTGTCCGGCCGGGTGCTGCCCGCCGAGGACCGCCGGGTGCTGGCCGCCTTCGCCGCCCAGGCCGCCGTCGTCCTGGACCGGCAGCGGCTGGTGGGGGAGGCGGAGCGGGCCCGCGAGCTGGCCGAGGGCAACCGCATCCGTACCGCGTTGCTGGCCGCCGTCAGCCACGATCTGCGCACCCCGCTCGCGGCCATCAAGGCGGCCGTCTCCTCCCTGCGCGCGGACGACGTGGCCTGGTCCCCGGAGGACGAGGCGGAGCTGCTGGAGGGCATCGAGGACGGCGCGGACCGCCTCGACCACCTGGTGGGCAACCTGCTCGACATGTCCCGGCTGCAGACCGGCACCGTCGCCCCCCTCATCCGGGAGATCGACCTGGACGAGGTGGTGCCGATGGCGCTGGTCGGCGTCCCGGAGGCGGACGTCACCCTGGAGATCCCCGAGGACCTGCCGATGGTCGCGGTCGACCCGGGGCTGCTGGAGCGCGGCGTCGCCAACATCGTCGAGAACGCGGTGAAGTACAGCCCCCGGGACCGGCCCGTGCTGGTCTCCGCGAGCGCGCTCGGCGAGCGGGTCGAGCTGCGCGTCGCCGACCGGGGCCCCGGTGTGCCGGACGCCGCGAAGGACCGTATCTTCGAACCCTTCCAGCGCTACGGGGACGCCCCGCGCGGCTCCGGCGTCGGCCTCGGGCTCGCCGTCGCCCGCGGCTTCGTGGAGGCGATGGGCGGATCGCTGGCCGCCGAGGACACCCCGGGAGGCGGGATGACCATGGTGCTGACCCTGCGGGCCGCCCCCGGCCGCCCGGGGCACGATCCGCGGGGCACAACGGAGAGGCAGGCCGTCAGATGAACCGGGTGCTCGTGGTGGACGACGAGCCGCAGATCGTACGCGCCCTCGTGATCAACCTGAAGGCGCGCAAGTACGAGGTCGACGCCGCCGGGGACGGCGCGACCGCCCTGAAGCTCGCCGCCGCCCGCCACCCTGACGTGGTCGTGCTCGACCTGGGCCTGCCCGACATGGACGGCGTGGAAGTGATCAAGGGGCTGCGGGGCTGGACCCGGGTGCCGATCCTGGTGCTCTCAGCCCGGCAGACATCCGACGAGAAGGTCGAGGCCCTGGACGCCGGGGCCGACGACTACGTCACCAAGCCCTTCGGCATGGACGAGCTGCTGGCCCGGCTGCGCGCCGCGGTCCGCCGCGCCGAGCCGTCGGGTCCGTCCGACGCCGCGGCGGTCGTCGTGACCGGGGGGTTCAGCGTCGACCTGGCCGCCAAGAAGGCGCACCGCGACGGCCGCGACGTCCGGCTGACGCCCACCGAATGGCATCTGCTGGAGGTGCTGGTGCGCAACGAGGGCCGCCTCGTCAGCCAGAAGCAGCTGCTGCAGGAGGTCTGGGGGCCCTCGTACGGCACCGAGACCAACTACCTGCGCGTCTATATGGCGCAGTTGCGCCGCAAGCTGGAGAACGACCCGTCGCATCCCCGGCACTTCGTCACCGAGCCGGGGATGGGGTACCGCTTCGAACGGTGAGCGCGGCGATCCGGCGGGGCCTCACCGGTACGCTGGCCGTATGAGTTCCGTACCCCAGCCCCCCGGGAAGCGTGACAAGCCGGTCGGCCGCTTCCGGCGGATGATCGACCGGCTGTCCAGCTCCCAGGAGGAGCTGCACTCCGCCGAGCTGCAGCAGGACGCGGAAGACGCGGGCTGCACCAAGATCGGCGACTGCGGCGACCGTCAGATAGTCAAGGTGACGGGTACACTGCGCACGGTCACGCTGCGGCCGCGGGCCGGGGTGCCCGCGCTGGAGGCGGAACTCTTCGACGGCACCGCCGCCCTCGACGTGGTGTGGCTGGGCCGCCGCTCCATCATCGGCATAGAACCGGGCCGCAAGCTCATCGCCACCGGCCGGATCTCCATGAGTCACGGGCGCCGCGTGCTGTTCAATCCGAAGTACGAACTCCGACCGCTCGGACAGGAGTAGCCGGTGACGTCTGACGACAAGACGACCCCGACCGACCATCAGGATGCCGCCACCCCGCAGAGCAGGGCGGCGGCGGACACCGCGCTCCTGGAGGCGTTCGGCGGGGTGAAGGGGATGGTGGACACCACCGTCCCCGGGCTGGTCTTCGTCCTGCTCTACACGATCAAGCGCGACATCCACCTGGCCGCGATCGCCGCGCTCGGTCTCACCGTGCTGCTGGGGCTGATCCGGCTGGCGCGCAAGGAGACGCTGAAGCACGCCTTCAGCGGGGTCTTCGGGGTCGCGTTCGGCGCGATCTTCGCGATGATGTCCGGCGACGCCAAGAACTTCTACCTGCCGGGCATGCTCTACACGCTCGGCCTGGCGATCGCGTACGTCCTCTCGGCGATCTTCCGCTATCCGCTGATCGGCGTGCTGCTCGGGCCGATGCTCAAGGAGAACCTCTCCTGGCGCACCCGCAACCCCGGCCGGTTCCGCGCCTACACCCGGGCCACCTGGGCGTGGGGGCTGATCCTGCTCGCCAAGTCGGCGATCCTCTTCCCGCTCTACTGGTGGGGGGACGTCACCCAGCTGGGCTGGGTCAAGGTGGCGCTGGGCATTCCGCCGTTCCTGCTGTGCGTCTACCTGACGTGGATCTTCCTCGCCAAGGCCCCGCCGCCGATCGACGTGATCGCCGAGATGGAGGCCGAGGAGAAGGCGGAGCGGGAGCGCGAGAGCGAGAGCGCGCCCCGGCACTGAGCACACTGTGTGTCGTACGAAGCCCCGGGTTCCCGCACAGGGTGCCCGGGGCTTCGTACGACCGGCCCGCCTGCGACCTAGCCCGCGGCGTCCTGGCGCTGGACGGACAGCAGCTGCTCCAGCTGCTCCTCGCGCGCCTGGGCCGCGACGAACAGCAGCTCGTCGCCCGCCTCCAGGATGTCGTCCTTGTTCGGGGTCAGCACCCGGGTGCCCCGGATGATGGTGACCAGCGTGGTGTCCTCCGGCCACTCCACATCGCCGACCCGGGTCCCGACCAGGGCCGCCTCCGGCGGCAGGGTCAGCTCGACCAGGTTCGCGTCGCCGTGGCTGAAGCGCAGCAGCCGCACCAGATCGCCGACGCTCACCGCCTCCTCGACCAGCGCCGACATCAGCCGCGGCGTCGAGACGGCGACGTCGACGCCCCACGCCTCGTTGAACAGCCACTCGTTCTTGGGGTTGTTGACCCGGGCGACCACCCGCGGCACCGCGTACTCGGTCTTCGCGAGCAGCGACACCACCAGATTGACCTTGTCGTCGCCGGTGGCCGCGATGACCACATTGCAGCGCTGCAGCGCCGCCTCGTCCAGCGAGGTGATCTCGCACGCGTCGGCCAGCAGCCATTCGGCCTGCGGCACCCGCTCCACGGAGATGGCGGTGGGGGCCTTGTCGATGAGGAGGACCTCGTGCCCGTTCTCCAGCAGCTCGCCCGCGATGGAGCGCCCCACGGCGCCCGCTCCGGCAATGGCAACCCTCATCGTGTCTCCTCGGGCCCCTCGTCGAAGGCCGCCTCGACCTTCTCGACCTCGTCGGTGCGCATCATCACATGCACCAGGTCGCCTTCCTGCAGCACCGTCTGCGACGTCGGCAGCATCGCCTCGCCGAGCCGGGTCAGGAACGCGACCCGCACCCCGGTCTCCTCCTGGAGCTTGCTGACCTTGTGCCCCACCCACGCGGGGGAGGTGTGCACCTCGGCGAGCTGCACCCCGCCGCTCGGGTCCCGCCACAGCGGCTCGGCGCCGGACGGCAGCAGCCGCCGCAGCATCTGGTCGGCGGTCCACCGCACGGTGGCCACGGTCGGAATGCCGAGGCGCTGGTAGACCTCGGCGCGCCGCGGGTCGTAGATCCGGGCCGCCACGTTCTCCACGCCGAACATCTCGCGGGCCACCCGGGCCGCGATGATGTTGGAGTTGTCGCCGCTGCTGACCGCGGCGAAGGCCCCGGCCTCCTCGATGCCCGCCTCGCGGAGCGTGTCCTGGTCGAATCCGACGCCGGTCACCCGGCGCCCGCCGAAGCCCGCGCCGAGGCGGCGGAAGGCGGTGGGGTCCTGGTCGACGACCGCGACGGTGTGTCCCTGTTGCTCCAGGGTCTGGGCGAGCGCCGCGCCCACCCGGCCACAGCCCATGATCACGATATGCATGCGTCTTACCCCGCACTCCTGATGACCGTGCTGACCTGCGCAAACACCCTGCTCACATCTTCCTTCCAGGACCTACGGGGCGACAGCGGGGCAAGGGCCCCGATGCCAGTGCCGCACGGCGACGGAGGTCGGCCGCCACGGCGTCTGTTCCCACCGTATCCATACCCATGGGGCGATTCCGCGCCCGAGGACACCGGCCGGGAGGAAACAGGGGGTGCGGACGGCCCGGCGGCTGTCGTCGGGAGGCGGGCGCCGGGGGCCGCTTCCGGGGGTGCGGCTCCCTCATCTTTGCCCGATATCCAGGATCTTCACTGAACTGTTACGGGAAATGGCAATAGAGTCCCGTGAGTTCGAACTTTGTTACGGCCGTCGGACACTAGGTCACGGCGTGGCTAAGATGATGATCGCCGTATTCCGTTTCCGGACGGGACATCAGGGCACTGAATCGTTCCTTCCGCGCCCGCGTTCTCTGCACGAGGTTCCTGATGACAGATCACATAACGGAGGCGGTGAGCTGGTGCCTGGCCGTCGTCCTCCTGGTCGTATTGGTCCTTCTGATGCGCCAGCGCCGGATCACCGCCGGAGTGCGCAGGCGCAACGCCACCCTTGAGGACAGTCTGCGCGCCCGTGACGAGGAAGTGCAGCATCTCGTCGAGATCCGCCTCCCGGCGATCGCGGACGCCCTGAGCCAGCCCACCCCGCTGCCCGGGCTGCGGGACGAGAAACTGGCCGGGACCGCGTACGCGCAGAGCCTGCACGCGGTCATGGAGCAATTCGCGCGCGCGGTGGACAAGGCGCAGTCGCGCGCAGACGCCTCCGCCAAGGCCGCGCTCAAGGCGTCGATGCGCGCCCTCCAGGGCCTCGCCAACGAGCAGCAGGTCTCGATCTCGGACATGCAGGACCGGCACGACAACCCCGACGTGCTGCGCGACCTCCTGGAGATCGACCACGCGAACGCGCAGTTCGGCCGGCGCGCCCAGGCCATCGCCGTGCTGTGCGGCTCCTGGCCGGGCCGTCAGCGCACCGCCTCCCCGATGACCGACGTCGTCCGGGGCGCCAAGTCGCGCATCCGCGACTACCGGCGGGTCCAGGTGCACGCCCTGATCGACATCGGCGTGGTGAGCCGCACGGTGGAGCCCGTGGTGCTCGCGGTCGCCGAGCTGCTGGACAACGCCGCCCGGCACTCCCAGCCCAACACCAACGTCGAGGTCAGCCTGCAGCCGGTGCACAACGGCGCCTGCATCGTGATCGACGACGCCGGGGTCGGCATGGACGGCCTGGAGGTCCAGCGGGCCGCCGGGCTGCTCTCCGGCCAGCGCGCGGTGGACGTCTCGCGGCTCGGCGACCCGCCGCAGTTCGGCTTCGCCGTGGTGGGCCTGCTCGCCGCCCGGTACGGCTTCAGCGTCTCGGTGGACACCCGGTCCCCGTACGGCGGCGTGCGCGCCGTCCTGTTCCTCCCCACCGCGCTGCTCACCCACATCGAGGCGGACGCCCCCACCGCCGCGCCCCAGGACCCGTACGAGGCCGAGGCCGCCGCCCCGCTGCGTACCATCCCGTCCCGCCCGACCCGCCGCAGGGCCGCGCCCCAGGCCCCTGCGGCGGCCCCGGAGCCCGCCCCGGCGGACGCGTTCGCCCAGGCGCCCTCCGCGCCCCAGGCCGAGGCTCCCGCGCCCGCGCCCGCTCCGGCGCCCGCCCCCGCTCCGGCGGCGTCCGAGGACGACGAGGCGACGCGCGTGTACGGGGAGACCGCGGGCGGCCTGCCCAAGCGCCGCCGCCGCCAGCCCACCGCCGCCCCACCGGTGGACGACTGGCCCTCCGCGCCCGGACAGCCGTCCGGCGCCACCGGAACCGACACGGGCTCGCACCGTGTCCGCTCGGCCGAAGAGACCGCCAAGCGTATGGGCGCGTTCGCGCGCGGTACGCGCTCCGGCCGTGGGGTCACACAGGATGCCGCCCCTCACACCGAAGAAGGGAATCGCCAGGCATGAACGACCACATGAACAACGAGCTGGGCTGGATGCTCGACGAGGTGGTCAAGATGCCGGAGGCGCGGCACGCGATCCTGCTGTCCGCCGACGGCATGCTGCGGGCGCACTCCGTGGGCATCGCGCGTGACGAGGCCGAGCGCCAGGCCGCGGCGCTCTCCGGGCTGCAGTCGATCAGCCGCAGCACCTCCGAGTTCTGCGACCGCGACGAGACGCCCTGGCAGCAGACGCTGGTCGAGTTCGTCGGCGGCTATGTCTTCCTCATCGCCGCCGGACCCGGCGCGTACCTGGCCGTCTCCACCACCGAGCACGTGGACATGGAAGGCGTCAGCTACCGGATGCAGAAGCTGGTCGACCGGCTCGGCAAGGAGCTGACCAGCCCGCCGCGGCAGGGCGTGACCCGGCAGGGCATCGGCAGCCCCGCATGAGTCCGGGCAGGCGCGAACGAGGACTGGTACGGCCGTATGTCGTGACCGACGGCCGTGCCTACCCGAGCCGCAACACCTTCGACCTGGTGACCCTGGTCATGGCCCACCCCGACCGGCCGCTCGCCGGTCTCAGCCCGGAGAAGCGGGCGGTCATGGAACTCTGCCTCGGCGGCGCGCTGTCGGTCGCCGAGGTCGCCGGGTATCTGGAGCTGCCGGTGAGCGTCACCAAGGTCCTGCTGGGCGATCTGGTCGACAGCGGCCACATCAGCACCCGGGCCCCCATCCCGCCCGCCGAACTCCCCGAGACCCAGCTGCTCCAGGAGGTGCTCGATGGACTCCGCGCTCGCCTCTGACCGGGGTGCGGTCTATCTGCCCCAGACCGTACGAACCGCGGCGAAGCTGCTGGTCGTCGGGCACTTCGCGGTCGGCAAGACGACCTTCGTGGGCTCGCTGTCCGAAATTCGCCCGCTGCGCACCGAAGAGACGATGACTCAGGCCGGTGCGCTCATCGACGACCTCGCGGGCATCGAGCAGAAGACGACCACCACGGTCGCCATGGACTTCGGCCGTCTCACCCTCAGCGAGTCCCTGGTCCTGTACCTCTTCGGCGCGCCCGGACAGCAGCGCTTCACCCGGATCTGGAAGGACATGACGCGCGGCGCGCTGGGCGCGCTGGTGCTCGCCGACACCCGTCGGCTGGAGCAGTCCTTCCCGGTGATGGCCGTCCTGGAGGAGCAGGGGCTGCCGTACGCGGTGGCCGTCAACCATTTCGAGGGGGCGCCCCGCTTCGCCGAGACGGAGGTCCGGGAGGCGCTCGATCTGCTGCCGGAGACCCCGCTGGTCACCTGTGACGCCAGGGACCGGGTCTCCTCCACCCACGCGCTGATCGCCCTCGTCCAGTATCTGCAGTCCCGGCACGCTCGCGTTACGTCCCAGGAGAATGTGTGACCAACCGTCCAGACCTCGAGGCAGCCACAGCAACCGCACCACCGCCGGGCTGTCCCGCGCACCAAGGCGGTGTGGCGCCCGGCGGTTCCACCGGCTCCCTCGGCCCGGGAGGCCGGGTGCCGATGTACGGCGCCGCCTTCGCCGCCGATCCGCACGGGTTCTACGCGCGGATGCGCGCCGGCGGGCCCATCACTCCGGTGGAGCTGGCCCCGGGGGTCGACGCGTATCTGGTCACCGGCTACGCCACGGCGCTGGAGGTCCTGCGCGACACCGAGCGGTTCGCCAAGGACCCCCGTAACTGGGCCGCCCTCACCGAGGGACGGCTCCCGCCCGACAGCCCCGTGCTGCCGATGATGGAGTTCCGGCCCAACGCCCTGTTCACCGACGGCGAGCAGCACGCGCGCTACCGCGGGGCGATCACCGACAGCCTCAGCCGGGTGGACTCGCACGCGCTGAGCGACTACGTGGAGCGCAGCGCGGACACGCTCATCGACTCCTTCGTGGAGCGGGGCGAGGCCGAGCTGCTGAGCGAGTACGCGGGGATCATCCCGCTGATGGTGTTCAACCGGCTCTTCGGCGCCCCTCCGGAGCAGAGCAGCGAACTGATCCGGATCCTCACGGTCATGTTCGACGCGAGCACCGCGGACGCCGGGCAGGCGAATGAGGACCTGTCGCGCTACATGGCGGCCCTCGTCGACGCCAAGCGCCTCAAGCCCGGCGCCGACGTCACCTCCTGGATGATCGCCCACCCCTCGCGGCTGGCCGACGACGAGCTGATGCAGCAGATCGCGCTGCTCATGGCGGCCGGTACCGAACCCCAGGTGAACCTGATCGGCAACGCGCTGCGGCTGCTGCTCTCCGACGACCGGTTCGCCGGTGAGCTGTCCGGCGGCAGCCTGCCCGTCCAGGACGCCCTGGACGAGGTGCTGTGGGCCGACCCGCCGCTGGCCAACTTCGGTACCCGGTTCGCCCGTTACGACGTCGAGATGGGCGGCGTACGGCTGCGCAAGGGCGACGCGGTGCTCACCAGCTACGCCGCGGCCAACACCGACCCCGTGCTGACCTCCCAGGGCCGCGCGGGCAACCGGGCCCACCTCGCCTGGAGCGTGGGCGCCCACCGCTGCCCCGCCGAGGGCCCCGCCCGGGTCATCGCCTCCGTCGCCATCGAAAGGCTCCTCGACCGCCTCCCCGACATGCGACTGGCCGTGACGGCGGACGAGTTGACCTGGCGCCCCGGCCCCTTCAACCGCGCCCTGGCGTCGCTGCCCGTGCGGTTCCCCGTCCTCACGAAGCCGACCCCTGAACCCGCCTCCATGCCGCCCGCCGCGGCCGTGCCCGCCCCGCGACAGCCCGCCGAGCCCCAGGGAGACAACCAGTGGTCCACGAGTCCCGTCCCCTCGTCCTCGACCCCACCGGCAGCGACATCAACGCCGAAGCCGACCGCGTCCGAGCCCAAGGGCCAGCGACGCCTGTGGAGCTTCCTGGGGGCTTGGTGGCGTGGGCAGTAAGCCGCCAGAGCCTGCTCAAGAAACTCCTGACCGACCCGCGGGTGTCCAAGAACCCGCGGCTGCACTGGCGGGCCTGGAACGAGGGTGAGGTCACGTCCGACTGGCCGCTGATCAACTGGGTGGCCGTACAGAACATGTTCACGGCCTACGGCGCCGACCACCGCAGGCTGCGCACCCTGGTCTCCAAGGCGTTCACCGCGCGGCGCACCGCCGCCCTGCGGCCGCGCATCGAGGCGATCTCCGCCGATCTGCTGGACCGGCTGGCCGCCGCCCCGCCCGGTGAGCCGGTCGATCTGCGCGAGGGGTACGCGTACCCCCTGCCGCTCCAGGTGATCTACGAGCTGTTCGGGCTCGCCGACGAGGGGCTGCGCGCGCGGATGAGCCGGTTCGCCGACAGCTCCTTCCGCACGACCACCACGCCGGAGGAGGTCGCGGCCGCCTCCGCCGAGATGGACGCCATCATGGCTGCGCTCGTGGCGTCCAAGCGCGAACAGCCCGGCGACGACCTGACCAGCGGGCTGATCGCCGTACGGAGCGAGGAGGACTCGGCGCTCAGCGAGCGGGAGCTGTGCGACACCCTCGCGCTGATGCTCACCGCCGGTCACGAGACCACGGTCAACCTCCTGGACAACGCCATCCACGCCCTCCTCACCCACCCCGAGCAGCTCGCCCATGTACGCGAGGGACGGGCCACCTGGGAGGACGTGATCGAGGAGACACTGCGGCACTCCGCCCCGGTCGCCAACCTGCCGCTGCGCTACGCCGTCGAGGACATCGAGCTGGAGGACGGGGTCGTGCTGCGCGAGGGCGACGCGATCCTCGCCGCCTACGCGGCCGCCGGACGCGATCCCGGGATCCACGGCGAGGACGCCGCCGCGTTCGACGTCACCCGGCAGCTCAAGAGCCACCTCGCCTTCGGGCACGGCGTCCATCTGTGCGTCGGCGCACCGCTGGCCCGGCTGGAGGCCGCGATCGCGCTCCCGGCCCTGTTCGACCGCTTCCCTCGACTCTCGCTAGCGTCCGGGAAGGGGGCGCTGGAGCCGGTGGAATCCTTCATTTCCAACGGCCACCGCGCCCTGCCGGTCCGGCTGTCCTGACCGCCGTACGGGCCGCCCGGCCGCCCGCCCGTCCCCGGGTGGGCAGGCGGCTGGGCGGGCGCCCTGCCCACCCTTTACGATCCTCAGCGTGTCCAAACTGACCGACGTCCCGAAACGGATCCTGATCGGGCGCGCGCTGCGCAGCGACAAGCTGGGGGAGACCCTCCTCCCGAAGCGCATCGCGCTCCCCGTCTTCGCCTCCGACCCCCTGTCCTCCGTCGCGTATGCGCCTGGGCAGGTGATGATCGTCCTTTCCGTGGCGGGTGCGTCGGCTTACCACTACTCACCGTGGATCACGATCGCGATCATCGTGCTCATGTTCACGGTGGTCGCCTCGTACCGCCAGAACGTGCACGCCTACCCCAGCGGCGGCGGTGACTACGAGGTCGCCAACACCAACCTCGGCCCCAAGGCGGGTCTTACGGTCGCCAGCGCGCTGCTGGTGGACTACGTCCTGACGGTGGCCGTGTCGATCTCCTCCGGGGTGGAGAACCTCGGCTCCGCCGTCCCCTTCATCGTCGAGCACAAGACGCTCGTCGCGGTCGCGATCATCCTGCTGCTGACTCTGATGAACCTGCGCGGTGTGCGCGAGTCGGGCAAGCTCTTCGCGATCCCCACGTATGTCTTCGTCGGCGGCGTCTTCGTGATGATCCTCTGGGGCGCCTACCGCGCGCTCGTCCTCGGTGACGACATGAAGGCCCCCACCGCCGGTTTCGAGGTCCACGCCGAGCAGACCGGGCTGGCCGGGTTCGCGCTGGTCTTCCTGCTGCTGCGGGCCTTCTCCGACGGCTGCGCCGCGCTCACCGGCGTCGAGGCCATCAGCAACGGGGTGCCCGCCTTCCGCAAGCCCAAGAGCCGGAACGCGGCGACGACGCTGGCGCTGATGGGCGGCCTCGCCGTCGCCATGTTCGTCGGCATCATCACCCTCGCCCTGGTCACCAACGTCAAAATGGCCGAGGACCCGGCCCGCGACCTGTTCAAGGACGGCGCCGCGCTCGGTTCCGGATACACCCAGAACCCCGTGATCTCGCAGGTCGCGGCCGCCGTCTTCGGCGACGGCTCGTTCCTGTTCGTGGTGCTCGCCGCGGCCACCGCGCTGGTTCTGTTCCTGGCCGCCAACACCGCGTACAACGGCTTCCCGCTGCTCGGCTCGATCCTCGCCCAGGACCGCTACCTGCCGCGCCAGCTGCACACCCGCGGCGACCGGCTCGCCTTCTCCAACGGCATCGTGCTGCTCGCCGGGGCCGCCGCGGTCCTCGTCTACGTCTACGGCGCGGACTCGACCCGGCTGATCCAGCTCTACATCGTCGGCGTCTTCGTCTCCTTCACCCTCAGCCAGACCGGCATGGTGCGGCACTGGAACCGCCACCTGGCCACCGAGCGCGACCCGGCCGCGCGCCGCCGCATGGTCCGCGCCCGCGCGATCAACACCTTCGGCGCCTTCTTCACCGGTCTTGTCCTGGTCGTCGTGCTGCTCACCAAGTTCACCCACGGCGCGTGGGTGGCGCTGCTCGGCATGGCCGTCTTCTACATCACCATGTCCGCGATCCGGCGCCACTACGACGGTGTCTCCGAGGAGCTGGCCGCGGCCGAGGAGCAGCACGACGAGGACGAGGTCCGCCCCTCCCGGGTGCACTCCATCGTCCTCGTCTCCAAGATCCACAAGCCGACGCTGCGCGCCCTGGCCTACGCCAAGCTGATGCGCTCCCACCGGCTGGAGGCGCTGAGCATCAACGTCGACCCCGCCGAGACGAAGGCGCTGCAGTCCGCGTGGAGCGAGCGCGGCATCGACGTCCCGCTGAAGATCCTCGACTCGCCGTACCGCGAGATCACCC
This sequence comes from Streptomyces sp. NPDC059850, assembly GCF_042731515.1. Taxonomy (NCBI): domain Bacteria; kingdom Bacillati; phylum Actinomycetota; class Actinomycetes; order Kitasatosporales; family Streptomycetaceae; genus Streptomyces; species Streptomyces sp. NPDC059850. The sequence continues at coordinate 32,228 of NZ_JBHWJI010000018.1, read as the reverse complement.
GGCCGGTCATCGACTACGTCAAGGGGCTGCGCCGGGAGAGCCCGCGCGATGTGGTCTCCGTCTACATCCCCGAGTACGTGGTCGGCCACTGGTACGAGCACCTGCTGCACAACCAGAGCGCGCTGCGGCTCAAGGGGCGGCTGCTGTTCACCCCCGGCGTGATGGTGACCTCCGTGCCCTGGCAGCTGGACTCCTCCGAACTGGCCCGCAAGCGCGCCCGCAAGCGCGCCGACTGGAACGCCCCGGGCTCGGTGCGCCGCGGCCCCGTGGTGCCGCAGCGGCCGAAGGGCGAGCGCAAGGCCGAGAAGACGGGCGTCCGGACGCCGGGGCGGTAGCCGCCGCCCGGGTTCGGGCCGGGCGGAAGCCGTCGCCCGGGTGAGGGCTGGGGGTGCGGGGACGTAGACTGGTGGGCTGCTGTTCCCCCACCACCCCCTCACCCCTTACGGATTACGGAGCCGAGCCCGCCATGCAAAGTGAACCCAAGGCGTCGCTGGTCGGCGAGGAGTACGAGGTCGAGATCGGCCCGGTGGCACACGGCGGCCACTGCATCGCCCGGACCGCCGAGGGCCAGGTGCTCTTCGTACGCCACACCCTGCCCGGTGAGAGGGTCGTCGCCAGGGTCACCGAGGGCGAGGAGGGCGCGCGCTTCCTGCGCGCCGACGCGGTCGAGGTGCTGGACGCCGCCAAGGACCGGGTGGAGGCCCCCTGCCCGTTCTCCGGCCCCGGCCGGTGCGGCGGCTGCGACTGGCAGCACGTCGCCCCCGGCGCCCAGCGCAGGCTCAAGGCCGAGGTGATCACCGAGCAGCTCCAGCGGCTGGCCGGGCTCACCCCCGAGGACGCCCGCTGGGACGGCACCGTCGAACCCGCCCCCGGCGACAAGGTGTCCCGCGGCGAGGTCCCGGCCTGGCGCACCCGGCTCCAGTACGCGGTGGACGCACAGGGCCACGCCGGGCTGCGCCGCCACCGCTCGCACGAGGTGGAGCCCGTCGACCACTGCCTGATCGCCGCGCCCGGCGTCACCGAACTCGGCATCGAGAAGCGGGAATGGCCGCAGATCGAATCCATCGAGGCCATCGCCGCCACCGGCTCCTCCGACCGTCAGGTCGTCCTCACCCCCCGCCCCGGCGGCCGCCTGCCGATCGTCGAACTCGACCGCCCGGTCTCCGTCCTGCGCATCGGCGAGTCCCGCGGCCGCGAGCGCCACCGTCTCGTGCACCGCGTCCACGGCCGCCCCTTCGTCCGCGAACGCGCCGCGGACCGCACCTGGCGCGTCGGCGAGGGCGGCTTCTGGCAGGTCCACCCCAAGGCCGCGGATCTCCTGGTCGAGGCCGTCATGCAGGGCCTCATGCCGCGCAAGGGCGACACCGCCCTCGACCTCTACTGCGGCGTCGGCCTCTTCGCGGGCGCCCTCGGCGAGCGCGTCGGCGACCGCGGCGCGGTGCTGGGCATCGAGTCCAGCAAGCGCGCGGCCGAGGACGCCCGCCACAACCTCGAGGACCTGGACCGGGTCCGCGTCGAACACGGCAAGGTCGAGCAGGTCCTGCCCCGCACCGGCATCACCGAGGCCGACCTCATCGTCCTCGACCCGCCCCGCGCCGGCGCGGGCAAGGACACGGTCACCCACCTCGCCTCCCTGGGCGCCCGCCGCATCGCCTACGTAGCCTGCGACCCGGCCGCCCTCGCCCGAGACCTCGCCTACTTCCGCGAAGCGGGCTACACCCCGCGCCGCCTCCGCGCCTTCGACCTGTTCCCGGTGACGCACCACGTGGAGTGCGTGGCGATCATGGAGCCGATGGCTAAGGGCTCCTGACCTGCTGTTTTGCCCGCGCGTAACCAGGGCGTTCTTTCGCCCTGTCCTTCATAGACAGGGCGAAGACGTTAGTGCGTTGACCAGATCCTCGGATTAGGGATGCCGGTCGGTCGGCTCGTCCTTCCGCGACGGGGTGTTGGGTGCTTGGTCAGGGGTGGTGGCTTTGTGGCCGTGGAGTCGGTAGACCATGTCGTCGGGACAGCGGTGCAGGCGGGCCTGGCGCCAGGCGACGTCGTACGACATGGGGGTTGCGCCGCGCTGTTGGATGAGCAGGGCTCGGAGGCTGGTCAGGGGGGCCAGTAGTATCCGCCACAGGACGAGCTTCATGGATGCGCCCTTCGAGGTGTCCCGTCCGCCCCGGGTGCCTCCAGTGGCGGGATACCGCTGGGCAGGCTGCCACCGTTGAGAGCCTTGAGGGAGTCGGACAGCACGAGCATGGCCTGCTGTCGCTTCTCGATGTCCTTGAACCCTTGGCCGACCTGTTCCCATTGCTGCAGGAGGGGGAACCACCAGCGATCGCAGGAGTAGATCAGGCGAGCGAGGCGCTGGAGTTGGGCTACGTGGTCGTCGCCCAGGTCACCGGGGGCGTGGTGCTCAAGCCGGTCCAGGACGACGAGGTCCGGGCGGTCGTAGAGGTTCTCCTTCAAGAAGCGCAGGCGGCGGATCCGCTGTTCGTCCGCCGCCCGCTGAGCCAGTGACTCCTGTGCGGCGGTGGACAGACCGAGAGTCGCGTGGACGGCCAGCAGGCGGTAGTTCGGGGCGCGGCGGGGCAGACTCCCGAGGGCGGCGTTGATGGTGTCCTGCGCGGCGGGCACGTCCGAGGCTCCCAGACGCGTGGCTGTCTCGGCGGCCGTGGCGTGCACAGTGGTGCGTACGGCCTCCTCCACATTGGGAGGCACACGCCAGAGGGGTCGCCAGGTGATCGTGTACACGGCCTCGAACGCGATGCCGTCGGTGGAGCTGTGCAGCTGACGCGGCTGGACAGACGTACTCGTACGGACTGCGCGGCACCAAGGCCACCTCATGCGAACTTCTCTTCGAGAGGGAAGACCGGACGCAGACGGCTGTCAACGAGGTGGTTGTAGAAGTCGTCAGCCACGCTGACGCCCTCAGTGGTGGAGATGCCACGCAGCTCGTTCATGAGCTTCATGCCGGCTTCGAACATGTTGTGGCCGCGCAGCGCTGGCAGGAGCTGGTCACGTAACTGGGTGTAGGCGTCGGGGTCGTCGGCACAAGAACGGATCCAGTCCGTGAGGCGCGTGATGACCTCGGCAGCGGTGTCCGAAGAGGAGAGCAGATCGTGGACGGCTCGCTGCACGTCGATGTCTGTGGGAGGAGCGCACACGAGCCACGGCGTGCCGTCGCGGCGGACAGCCATCAACGCGAGGAAGGCCAGTGCGCCACTGCGTGCGGCCGATCCCTTACCGTGCTGCCATCCCTGGACTTCACCTGCCAGTCGCTGGGCCACGCTTGAGTGTTGGGCCAGAGCGTCGAAGGCGGTCAGGACTTGGCTGATCACCGTGGCATCGGTGTTCTTGTGCGCGACGCGGCGCAAGCGCACCATCGCCCGCTTGGCCAGAGAGCCGGCGACGGACGAGTCCTCCAGGGTGCTTCGGCACAGTGCGATCACGGCGGGCGCGTAGCTCTTCTGTTCCGCCCACCCGTAGAGCGCTTCCCACGCCAGGCGTCCGACGTGTTCGTTGCGCACGGCGCTTTCCATGACCGCACTGAGCACCTCTGGCTGACTGCTGCCGACGAGTTCGCCCAGTGTCGAGAGGTAGTCCACCGTTCCGTGCCTCACGGTGAGCTCGGCCAGCGCTGCCACGGCGTGGTCTTCCGGATCGGCGTTTTGGGCTGTCGCGACGAGCCAGGTCAGCAACGGCTTGCGCATGATGTCGTAGTTGTCCCAGACGTACTCCAGTACCGCGCGCCCGTAGGCGGGTCGATCGAACACCACTGTGTCCTGCATGTCGACTCGACCCCCGACATCCTGGATACGTCGGCGCATTCCCCGTCCGGCCAGCGCGCTGAGGGCCGGTGAGAATCCTGGTGCCGCGTCGGGGGCCTCCGGGAGGTTCCCGATGGCTTTCAGCAGAGCGGCCGAACTGTGCGCGACGACGGGCATGGGCGCGGACTGCTGCACGGCCAGGGCCAGCAGCAGACAGCGGTCCTCCACCGTGAGGGAGGGGTTGTCGTGCGTGCGCAGACTGTTCATTTCGCCGAACCGGCTATCGAGTTCACCGCGCCAATCGGTCAGCGCCGCGATGATGCGTTCTTCAAGAGTGCTCTGGGGTTCACCCTCGCTGCCGGCCTCTGCGAGAGACTGCTGGAAGCTGATGTGGGTGTGTTCCTTCCAGGCCATCGCGACGGTGTGCGCGGCTCGCACGGCGGCCACCGCAGTCAGCCCGCGCAAGGAAGCGGTGGCCTTGGGGAGCGAGCGCAGTGACGTGACCAGTTGGCTGTACCCGTGGGCGTCCAGATGGGCTTCGACTACGTCCTGGGCATCGGGCGCCTCGTGCAGACGAACCACGAGGATGCCGTCACGATTGCTGAGGCGGTGGTCCTTCCACAGGTCCTGTGCCACGGTCAGAGCTAGATAGGAGCGGCAACCCCGGAGGTGGGTGGCGTGTTCCGATAGCGCGTTGAGGAAGTCGGCCGATACCTGATCGTTCTCCGGGTGCTTGAGGTCAAGCTGGTAGGCGTGCGCCTTCTCCAGCGGCAGGCGACCCTTGCTTGGGGTTTTCCAGTCCGCGTCCAGCTTGACCACGGTGGTGTTGTCTGCGGTGTGCTCGGCCAGCAGCCGCAGAGCGAGAGTTGTGGAGCCGCATGAGCGGGGCGCCACAATGATGATCACGGGTTGGTACGGGCGACTGGTCGCGGGATCGATGATCTGCTCCCAGACCGATTCCCAGTGCGTGCCGCGCACGAGTGGCTGGTCGAGCAGTCGCTCGCGAATTTGTTCGACACCCTCCAGTAAGTCCCGTTTTCGGGTCTCCAGGATCAGCTGTTCGATGACGTTGGCGACGACGTCGGGGTCCCCGTACACGTGTGTCGCTGCACCGCCGGTCTCGTGTACACGCGGCGTGGGCGGGACAGTATCCGGCGACGGGGGCGCGGGGGAGGGCGATGGGCTGTCGGGGTCGGCGTCCGGCCGGTCGGAGGCGCCCGTGCCGGAGCTAGGACGCCATCGATGCAGCCAACTGCTGGAGCCGTTGGACTGGTTCTCGCCGGTCTCGCTGGTCGGCGGAGTGGTGTCGGAGCGGGTGGGGTCGAACGGTACGTCAGGCATACGGGAACTCCAGGGTGACTGCGGGATGTTGGCGGCCGGGCGTCTCACCGCTGGCGACGGTCGATCCGCAGGGTTCCGAGGCTGTTGACGATCGTGGGGTCGTTGACCTGACCGTGGAACTGGAACGTGCCGCCGCTGCTGGCAGCCGGTGTCGCCGACGCATTGCCCGGCTGCGAGGCAGGGGCGGGAGCAGCATCGGGCGGAGGAGCGTCGGTGAGATAGGGGCGTACGGCAGGTCCGGTCAGGCCCGGCACGTGAATTCGGCAGGGCTGCTCGAAACCGGGCTTGTCGCTGACGCGGGCAACCGCCTCAAGGAAGTGGTGCGGGCCCAGATCCGGCGTGCGCCCTGCGTGCACGGTGCGCTGGTAAGCGATCTCGGAGAGCGCGGCCGCGAGGAAGGCGCCGCTGTCCCCTGCGACGGACAGCGCTTGGCGGGTCGCCTGGCTGTCGAGCAGTCGGGTGGTGTCGTTGATGGCGATACCGCGGTGGTCGGGCAGGGACAGAGGGCCGACATGCACGCTGGCCCGCAGGCGCAGGATGGGACTGCTGGCCAGCCGCTGCTGTTCGTAGCGCATCAGCGCTGCGGCGAGGCGGCCCAGCAGCGGGTCCACGAGCCGGGCCAGCATCCCGGGCGGGAACAGCAGGATCGCTCCGTCGCCGCTGTCCTTGTACCCACCGGGCAGTTCCTGCGGGTCGGGCAGCTGACACTCGGCGAGCACGTTCGCCACGATGGAGTCCACATCGCATCTCGCGGCGGCCATCTTCGCCTCGGGGATCTGGCTGTACCTCTCCATGTCGATCGCCAGGAGCGCGAGTTCAGCGGGCACGTCCAGAGTTTCTGCGGGTAGCGGCGCATCCATCGGGCACCGTCCTTTCAGCGCGGGCGGTCAGGGGAGTGCCCATGCTGATCGGGCGGGACGGCCAACGCTGCCCAGCAGTGGGCACGTCTGAAGTGCGGCCTGTCACGCCTGCGTACGTGCGTGCGACTGAATCGAATGAATGTCGCGAACGAGGAGCCCGCCGCCGGAGGTGGTACGGATCCAATCTTGCTCGCGCCAGGGCTTGAGTGCGTTGACCACCGCGTTGCGGGAAGCCCCGATCATCTGGGACAGCTCTGTCTGTGTGAGTCGCACGGCGAGATCCGAGGCGGAAGTGGATGCGGCGTCGACCAGCCGAGACAAGGCCGACGCCAGGCGTAGCGGGACGGACGCGGTGGCCAGTTCGAGGCGGACGGCCTCCGACTCCCTGACGCGGGCGATGGCGTGGCGCAGCAGAGGAGCGAGCAGGCCATGTTGGTCGACGAAGGTGAGAAAGGAGGCAGCCGGAATGATGCGGATGTGGCAGGGCTCGGCGGCGATGACTGTAGCGGTGCGCGGTTGAGAGTCCAGAACGGCAAGCTCTCCGAGTAACTCACCGGCGCCGCGCACGGCGAGCAGTGTCCTTTCCCCGCCGTCGCCGGCCAGGGTGATCAGCGCTGACCCGGATTCCAGCACGATGACGTGCGTTGCTGCATCTCCTTGGCGCAGCAGCACGCTCCGAGCGGGGCGGATGCACCGCGGTGCCAGCGCCTTCAAGGCTGCCCAGAATTCGCCACCGATCACCGTGGCATGCGGCTGATACACACGTCCCTCCCGCTGCGTGGTCCCTATCAACACCCAGGGGATCGTCTCAATTGATAAGAAAGTAGCTCAATAGGCACATTCCAGCCACTAAGAGAGCGGCTAGGACAAAGTCCACAGCCAGGCGGGCCGTGCGCAGCTTTCTGTCTGCCAGCCAGGCAAAGACTCCCAATCGGCGTGCCTCGACATGCCGTTCAAGCTCCCCACGCGTGGCTGCGCTCACACCACACCTGTGGCGTACGGCTGCCTCGGCCATCAGTGCGACCCGCAGTCCCGGCCGCGGGACCACAGGCCGCAGTGCGAGCAGGGCAGCCCCTATCGCGGCCAGCAGCAACAGGCACATCACTACCAGGGAGAACACACCGATCCGGGGCATGCCGGATGTGCTCGACAGCACGGCGACTCCCGCAGCCAGTAGTCCGCCGGCTATGCCGCACAACGCCGTTGCTTTGGTATCCGCCCGCTGCACCTCGACGAAGGCGCGTTCGGCATGCTCTTGCAGTCGCTGAGCCTCCGTCGGGCTATCCCATGGCTCGTGCATCACGCCCGCACCCTCCGCAGCCGTCGCGTCCTTTCATGGCAGTAGCCAGCCTGCTGGGCGCTGCCGAGAAGGGTTGCCTATCGCAGGGCACGATGAGTGCTGGGTCGCTCACTCCTTAGCCTTTCGATCGTGGTAAGCGGAGTGCGGAAGCGACACCTCCGGGTTGTCGGCTACCTCGCGCAGCTGCGGTGGCCTGCGCGGACGATGTCGCCCGGGCCGTGCCGGTTCTCCTCCACCACGCCCAGCAGGGCGTTGCCCACGGCGATGTTCGTGGCGGACGCGAGCAGTACGCGCTCCCTGCGGGCGATCGGATCGCCGACGGCACGCTTCAGCACCGTTGTCTCGCCGGTGCCTGGCGGGCCCCACGCCAGACGCACACTCTGGTCAAGGCGCGCGGTAGGCGTCCCCCAGAGCGGGGTGGAGCCCGGGCGGGTCGGGGTGGGGCGACGACGTACGACCGATCGAACCTGCGGTCAGGGCGTGGCCTCCCTTCAGCGTGCTGGTTATGATAGGTGCAGCTATCATAACTGTAGAGGTGATTCTTGTGACTGTGGCCAAGCCGGAGCGGTTGTTCGCGCGGGACACAGAGTGGCGGGAGCTGAGCGAGTTCGCCGCCTCTGGGCAGCAGGGGGCGTCGCTCGGTCTGGTGTACGGGCGGCGGCGGCAGGGGAAGACGCTGATGCTTGAACTGCTGGCGCGCCAGACGGGGGGTTTCCTGTTCGCGGCGACCCAGCAGAGCGAGGCGCAGAACCTCGCGGATCTGGGCGCGGCGTATGCGGCGTTCCGGGGGCTGCGGCGGCCGGTGCTGTTCACCGACTGGCGGGACGCGTTGGACGAGCTGTTGCGGATCGGTGAGGACGCGGCGGCGCCAGTGGTGATCGACGAGTTCCCCTACCTGGTGTCGGCGACCCCCGCGCTGCCCTCCCATCTGCAGCAGGCGCTCAGCCCGCTGAGCCATGCCAAGGAGCACACCCGGACCCGGATGATCCTTTGCGGCAGTGCGCTGACCACCATGGCGCAGCTGCTCGGCGGGGGCGCCCCGCTGCGGGGGCGGGCGGGCATGGAGCTGGTGGTGCGGCCTTTCCGTTTCCGGGAGGCGGCCGCGTTCTGGGGTGTGGCGGAGGACCCCGAGCTGGCGTTCCGGCTGCACGCACTGGTGGGCGGGACCCCGGCGTACCGGGAGATGTGCGGCGGTGCGGGGCCGGAGGGGCTGGCGGACTTCGACGGGTGGGTGGCGCGGCGGCTCCTCAACCCGGCCTCCGCGATGTTCCGTGAGGGCGGGCTGCTGCTTCGTGAGGAGCCCTCGATTTCCGACCCGACCTCGTATGCGGCGGTCCTGGCGGCGGTCAGCGCCGGACATCACCGGCGGTCGGAGATCGCCGGAGCCCTGGGGCGGCCGAGCAGCGCGCTGGCGCATCTGCTCTCCGGGCTCCAGGACATCGGACTGCTGGAGCAGGTCGAGGACGCCCTCAGGGAGAAGCGCAGCGTCTTCCGGGTCGCCGAGCCCGTGGTGCGGCTGCACCAGCTGCTGGTCCAGCGCCATGAGCCCGAACTGGTCGTGGGCCGGGCCGACCGCGTCTGGGCGGACAACGCCGACACCGTCTCTGCGAAGATCTACGGCCCGCACTTCGAGGAGCTGGCCCGCCAGTGGTGCTTCGAGCACGCCGCAGCGGAGAGCCTCGGTGGCCGGGCGAGCTGGGTGCGCCCGACCGAGATCGCCTGTAGGGAGCACCGCCGAGGGCATGAACTGGACCTCGTGGTGGCGGAGTCACCGGCGTACGGCCCCGAGCGGATCACCGCGATCGGCGAGGCCAAGGGGACCCTCGCCCCCGTCGGGCTGCCACAGCTGGAACGGCTGGAACACCTCCGGGGGCTGCTGCCCAGCGCCCGGGTGGGGGCACTGCCCAAGCTCCTGCTCTTCGCGCGTTCCGGATTCACCGACGACCTCCGGCGCGAAGCCGGCCGGCGCGGTGATGTCGAGCTTGTCGATCTGCAACGCATGTACCACGGCGAGTGAACTGCCCGGCGTTACTTGCCGATCGGGGACTCCGCTACGCAGCCACCGGCGTTGATCAGGCTTTCGCCCTTCTCCTCGGCGATGACCTTGCCCTTGTGCACGATCTTGCAGGTCACCGTGGGGTCGGTGGTGACCGGCATGACCGCGGAGGGCATGACGCCCCGCAGTGTCACCGTCTTCTTCCAGGGCAGCGCGGGCTTCTTCACCGTGGTGGTCTTGGGGTCCATGGCCTTGCCGCCGCCCCCGTTGAACTCGATCGACTCGACGTTCTTCCCCGTCACCTCGTAGGTGATCTCGTACGTCTGGTCCACGACCTTGTCGACGGTGTCGACGGTCTCCTCGTCCGAACAGGCGGAGAGGCCGAACGCCAGGCCGGTGAGGGCGATGGATAAGACGGCGGTGCGGATGGTGCGATTCATGTGGGATCCCCCGAATCTTGATAAACAGGAAGCGCGGCTCACCGTAAACAGACAGTCAAGTCCAGGTGAAGGTTGCCCTCTTGAAGCCGCGCTGCGGGGTGATCCGGGCTACGGCTCCTGCAGGGCCGTCTTCGCGGTGTCCACGAAGTGCGTGAGGGCGGCCCAGAAGGGGCTGTAGGCGTCGTCGAAGCGGCGTATCGCTTCTGGGTCGCCGGTGGTCATCGCCTGGAGGGAGCGGTGGAAGCGGCCGGTCGACTTCTGCAGTTTGTGGGCCGCCTCGCCCGCGGCGGTGGGGCCCTCCAGTTCGACCACGCGCGCGCAGCGCCGCAGCTTGCCGTAGTGGTCGCGCTCGCGCTCCAGGGTCTCGTCCAGCAGGGCGGGGCGGCTCCGGAAGTCTCCGGCGCGCTGGGCGGCGGAGATCTGCCAGTAGAACTCGCCCATGCTGTGGACCTGTTCGATCAGTTCCAGGTACGCGGTCCGCCTGCTGTCGCGCAGCCGCTCCGCCTGCTGGGCGCGGGCTGCGGTGTCGGCCTGGATCTCGGCGGCCCGGGTGTTGCCGCGGCTGGTGACCCAACTGGCCAGCACGGCGGTGCCACCGGTGAGGGACGCGATCCAGAACGTGCTGTCGAACATCATGCGCCCCCGCGGTCATCTTCAGTCACTGTCACCATCCCCCGATGGTAGGAAGATACGGAAGGAGTAACGGTTCGGCGGTATGCGCCACAGATATGTTCCGGGCATGAGCGCATCCGGGCTGCGGCCCGCCGTGACCGAGTTGAGGCTGTCCGCCTTCAAGTCCCATCGACGTGCGGTCTTTTCCCTGGGGCCGCTGACGCTCTTCGCCGGGCCGAGCGGAAGCGGTAAGTCGGGGGTGCTGGAGGCGTACGGGGCGCTCGCGCGCCTGGCGGGTGGCGCCCGGCTCGCGGAGGTGTTCTGCGATCCGGCGGCGTACATCCCGCGCCGGGCGCGGCCGGACCGGCAGGGGAGGCGCGGGTTCCGTATCGGGTGCACCGTGGACGGCCCGGTCGGGCCGGTGCGGCTCGATGTCGCCGTACAGGCCGAGCCCGAACTGCGGATCGTGGGCGAGCGGTTGACGGGGGCGGGGGAGACCCTGCTGGAGACGGCGCTGCGCGATCCGGAGCGGCGTTGCGTCCAGGCGGCCTGGCACACGGCGGGGGCGGTCGCGGTCACCCGGGCTCCGCTGCCGGACGACCGGCTGGCGACCTCGCTGCTTCCGCTGCGGGTGGCGGGCATCACCGAGGGGCAGCGGCTGGCGCTGGCCGCCGCCGAGCAGGTGGTGATCGCGCTGCGCTCGGTGTTCGCCTGCGATCCGCGGCCGGATCGGATGCGGGCACCGGCGGCGCCGCGCGACGGGCGGCTGCGCGGTGGCTGCGAGAACCTGGCGGCGGTGCTGCGGCGCACCAGCCGGGAGTGCGTCTCGCGGCACGCGGCGCTGGTCGCGGCGGTCCGGGCGGGGTGCGCGGGGCCGGTGGAGGGGCTGGTGACCGAGGGGGCCGGGGGCGGCGGGGTGCGGGCCCTGGTGGAGCAGGGGGAGCTGGGCGCGATGCCCGTGGAGCGGCTGGGCGATGGGGAGTTGCGCTATCTGGCGCTCGCGCTGGTGCTGCTGACCGGCCCGGGGGTGCTGGCGATGGAACCGGCGGCGGATGTGCTTCCCGCGCGGCAGGTGCTGACGGTCCTGGCGGACGGTTTCGACCGCTGTCTGGACCGGCGGCAGGCGCGGGAGCTGCTGGGGGTGGCGGCCCGGATGTGCGCACGGGGGCACATCCGGCTGGTGGGGACGGTGGGGGACGTGACGGGGGCGGTCGGGGGCGCCCCCGTCACGGTGGTAAACCTGGAGCGTGAGCGAGTCTCCTGAACCCGAGTCCGGTGCGCCTGCCGCGGCGTGTGAGCGACGATCCGATGGCCCTGATGTGGTGGCCGATGACCTTGGCGCGGCGGCCGATGGCCTTGATGTGGCGGGCCTGCAGCGCAGGCTGGCGGCCTTCGCGGCGGTACGCGACTGGCAGCAGTACCACACCCCGAAGAACCTCGCGGCGGCGCTGAGCGTCGAGGCGTCGGAGCTGGTGGAGATCTTCCAGTGGCTCACGCCGGAGCAGTCGGCGCGGGTGATGGAGGAGCCGGGGAAGGCGGCCCGGGTCGAGGACGAGGTCGCCGATGTGCTGGCGTATCTGCTCCAGTTCTGCGAGGTGCTGGGGATCGACGCGCTCGCCGCGCTGGCCGCGAAGATCGACCGCAACGAGGGCCGGTTCCCGGTTGCGGCGCCCGGAGGCCCGATTCGTCACTCTCAGTAGTGATTGAGTTATCCACAACGCAACTGTTGTCAACAGATTCCTGAATTCCCCTAGCTTTTCGGCCTGTTAGTCATCACTCTGGGTAGTGGAGGAGTAACGGGTGCGGAAAGTCCGTTGAGAGGGGTTCGGGGCATGGACGCGATGCGGCTGATCGGTGTCACCCGGCACGCCCTGGCGAAGGCCGGGGGCGTGCAGGACATCGTGGCCGAGGCCTGGCAGGTCCAGGCGCTGGCGGAAGCGGTCGGCGGATACTTCATGGTGAGCGGCCCGGCGGCGGCGCGGGCGGAGGCGCGCGGCCTGTGCGAGGCGGGCGGCAGGGCGCGCGGGGCGCTGTTCCACCCGGCGCTGCACCATCCCGCGCTGCGCGGCGGGGGGTTACGGGCGGCTCAGCTGTCGGAGGTGCGGGACCCCAGAGGGGTGCTGCTGGCGCTGGGGGATCTGCTGGCGGAGGCGGGATTCGCGCTGGTGGGCGTCGCCTCCAGCACGGAGGAGGAGGCGCTGTACTGGCAGTGCGTCGAGGCGATCGACGCGGCGGACGAGGCCAGGGACCGGGTGCTCGGGATGCTGAGGCATCTCACGGGGCTGGAGTGGGGTGGGGAGTGGGGTGGTGCCGCATGAGAAGGCAGGATGGGGGGCATGGATCTCCGTATTTTCACCGAGCCCCAGCAGGGGGCGACCTACGACACTCTGCTGTCCGTCGCGAAGGCCACCGAAGACCTCGGCTTCGACGCCTTCTTCCGCTCCGACCACTACCTCCACATGGGGGACGTCGACGGGCTGCCGGGCCCGACCGACGCGTGGCTCACCCTGGCCGGGCTGGCCCGCGAGACCAAGCGGATCCGGCTGGGCACCCTGATGAGCGCCGCCACCTTCCGGCTGCCGGGCGTCCTCGCGATCCAGGTCGCGCAGGTCGACCAGATGTCGGGTGGACGAGTCGAGCTGGGCCTGGGCGCGGGCTGGTACGAGGAGGAGCACACCGCGTACGGCATCCCCTTCCCGAAGGAGAAGTTCGCGCGGCTGGAGGAGCAGCTGGCCATCGTCACCGGCCTGTGGAAGACGCCGGTCGGCGAGACCTTCAGCCATGACGGCGCGCACTACCAGCTCACCGACTCGCCCGCGCTGCCCAAGCCCGCACAGAGCCAGGTGCCGGTGCTGATCGGCGGCCATGGGCCGACCCGCACGCCGCGGCTGGCCGCGCGGTTCGCGGACGAGTTCAATATGCCGTTCGCGTCGGTCGAGGACAGCGAGCGCCAGTTCGGCCGGGTGCGGGCGGCCGCCGAGGAGGCCGGGCGCAAGGGCGACGACCTGGTGTACTCGAACGCGCTGATCGCCTGTGTCGGCAAGGACGACGCCGAGGTCGCCCGCCGGGCCGCGGCGATCGGCCGCGAGGTCCCGGAGCTGAAGGAGAACGGGCTGACGGGCTCCCCGGCCGAGGTCGTCGACAAGATCGGCCGCTATGCGGAGGCCGGGGCGTCCCGGATCTACCTCCAGATCATGGACCTCGACGACCTCGATCACCTTGAGCTGATTTCCTCCCAGGTCCAGGCCCAGCTGGCCTGACCGGCTTTATCGAACCACCAGGAGTACCCGTGATGTCTGTCCCACCTACGCCACTGGCCACCGCGATGGAAGGCGGCCCCCTCGTCCTCGACGGCGGGCTGTCCAACCAGCTGGAGGCCCAGGGCTGCGACCTGTCCGACGAGCTGTGGTCGGCCCGGCTGCTCGCCGATGATCCGGGGCAGATCCAGGCGGCCCACGCCGCGTATGTGCGGGCGGGCGCACGGGTGCTCATCACCAGCAGCTACCAGGCCACCTACGAGGGCTTCGCCCACCGGGGCGTGGCGCGCGAGGACGCCACGGCACTGCTGGGGCGAAGCGTCGAGCTGGCGCGCGGCGCGGCCGAGGAAGCGGCCGACCCGGCCGCCCCGGTATGGGTGGCGGCCTCCGTCGGGCCCTACGGGGCGATGCTGGCCGACGGCAGCGAGTACCGCGGGCGGTATGGGCTGAGCGTGGCGGAGCTGGAGCGGTTCCACCGGCCGAGGATCGAGGCGCTGGTCGCGGCCGGGCCCGATGTGCTCGCCCTGGAGACGGTGCCGGACGCCGACGAGGCGGCGGCCATGCTGCGGGCCGTCGAGGGCTGCGGGGTGCCCGTCTACCTCTCGTACAGCATCGCGGGGGAGGCGACCCGGGCCGGGCAGCCCCTGCGGGACGCGTTCGCCCTGGCCGCCGGGAACGAGCAGGTGATCGCCGTCGGCGTCAACTGCTGCGAGCCGGGCGACGCGGACCGGGCCGTGGAGATAGCGGCCGAGGCCGCCGGAAAGCCGGTGATCGTGTATCCGAACAGCGGAGAGGAGTGGGACGCGGCGGCCCGGAGCTGGCGCGGGCGGTCGACCTTCGACCCGGCGCGGGTGAAGGCGTGGCGGGACGCGGGCGCGCGGCTCATAGGCGGCTGCTGCCGGGTGGGTCCGGGCCGGATCGCGGAGCTTGCGGGCGTGGTGGGAAACCATTAGGTGAGGGGGCGTTCACCCGGCGATACTCGGACGGGTGTTCTTGACGATATCCACCACCGGCACCCGTGAGCGTCCCGCGACCGACCTGGGGTTTCTGCTGCACAAGCACCCCGACAAGGCGCAGCGGTTCTCGACCTCCCATGGCACCGCGCATGTCCTCTACCCCGAGGCGGACGAGCAGCGCTGCACGGCGGCACTGCTGCTGGAGGTCGACCCCGTCGCGCTGGTGCGGCGGGGCCGGGGCAAGGGGCGGGGCGGCGCGCCCGACTCCGCGCTCGCCCAGTACGTCAACGACCGTCCGTACGCGGCCTCCTCGCTGCTGGCGGTCGCGCTGAGCACCGTCTTCTCCAGCGCCCTGAGGGGACAGTGCAAGGCGCGGCCCGAGCTGCCGGAGCGGCCGCTGCCGCTCCGGATCGAGGTGCCCGCCCTGCCCGCCCGTGGCGGCGGCGCCCTGGTCGAGCGGCTCTTCGCGCCGCTGGGCTGGGCGGTGACGGCCGAGCCGGTGCCGCTGGACGAGCGGTTCCCGCAGTGGGGCGACTCGCGGTACGTACGGCTGGTGCTGGAGGGCGAGCTGCGGCTCGCCGACGCGCTGCGGCATCTGTATGTGCTGCTGCCGGTGCTGGACGACGCGAAGCACTACTGGGTCGCCCCGGACGAGGTGGACAAGCTGCTGCGTTCCGGCGAGGGCTGGCTGGAGCACCACCCCGAGCAGCGGCTGATCAGCAACCGCTATCTGGCCCGCCGCTGGTCGCTGACCCGCAGCGCGATGGAGCGGCTGGAGCTGGCGCGGCTCGCGGAGACGGACGACGCCGAGGTGGAGGAGATCGACAACGCGGTGATCGGTGACGGGGCAGAGGAGGCCCCCGCCGAATTCGCCGAGCAGGAAGGGCAGACGGAGCAGACGGAGCGGTCGGAGCGGCCGGAGCACACGGGGGAGGGGGAAGGAATGGAGCCGGAGGAGGGGAGCACGCCACGGCCGGTGCCGTTGGCGGTGCGGCGGCGCGAGGCGATCCTCGGCGCCCTGCGGGAGGCCGGGGCGTCCCGGGTGATCGATCTGGGCTGTGGCCAGGGGCAGTTGCTGGGCGAGCTGTTGAGAGACGCGCGGTTCACCGAGATCGTCGGTGTCGATGTGTCGATACGCGCGCTGAACGAGGCGGCGCGGCGGCTGCGCCTGGACCGGATGCCCGAGCGGCAGTCGGCGCGGCTCAAGCTGACGCAGGGCTCCCTCGCGTACACCGACTCCCGGCTCACCGGCTATGACGCGGCGGTGCTCAGCGAGGTGATCGAGCATGTGGACCCGCCCCGGCTGCCCGCCCTGGAGTACGCGGTGTTCGGCGCCGCCCGGCCCACGGCCGTCGTGGTGACCACGCCGAACGTCGAGTACAACGTGCGCTGGGAGACCCTGCCCGCCGGGCAGGTCCGCCACCCGGACCACCGCTTCGAGTGGACGCGCGGGGAGTTCCGCGACTGGGCGCGGGGCGTCGCCGAACGGCACGGGTACGGGGTGGAGTTCCGCCCCGTCGGCCCCGAGGACCCCGAGGTGGGGCCGCCGACGCAGCTCGCGCTCTTCCGGCGGGAGGCCGGGGAGACCGGGGAGACCGGCGCGACGAGCACGACCACGAACACGACACCGAAGGAGGCCGCCGCATGACCGACACCATGACGCTTGACAGGCGCAGCCTCGGCGTGCCCGACCTGTCCCTCGTGGTCCTCGTCGGCACCACCGGCTCCGGCAAGTCCACCTTCGCCCGGCGCCACTTCCCGCCCACCCAGATCGTCTCGTCCGACGTCTGCCGGGGCCTGATCTCCGACGACGAGAACGATCAGAGCGCCACCTCGGACGCCTTCGAGCTGCTCCACTACATCGTGGGCAAGCGGCTGGCGGCCGGGCGGCTGACCGTGGTCGACGCGACCAACGTCCAGCCCGAGGCGCGCCGTAGCCTGATCCAGCTGGCGCGCGAGCACGACGTCCTCCCGGTCGCGATCGTCCTCGACATCCCCGAGGGCGAATGCGCGCGGCGCAACGCGGCCCGGCCCGACCGGGCCGGTATGCCCACCCACGTCATCCCGCGCCAGCGCCGCGAGCTGCGCCGCTCTCTGAAGTCCCTGGAGCGCGAGGGGTTCCGCAAGGTGCACATCCTGCGCGGCGCAGAGCAGGTCGAGGCCGCGCAGATCGTCACCGAGCGCCGCTACAACGATCTGCGCCACCTCACCGGTCCGTTCGACATCATCGGCGACATCCACGGCTGCCGCTCCGAGCTGGAGACCCTGCTGGGCAAGCTCGGATACGCCCTGCGCCGCGACGGGCAGGGCCGCCCGGTCGACGCGGTCCACTCCGAGGGGCGCACCGCCGTCTTCGTCGGCGACCTCGTCGACCGCGGGCCGGACAGCCCCGGGGTGCTGCGCCTGGTGATGGGCATGGTCGCCTCCGGGACGGCGCTGTGCGTGCCCGGCAACCACGAGCACAAGCTCGCCCGGTATCTCAAGGGCCGCAAGGTCAAACTCACCCACGGGCTCGCCGAGACGGTCGAGCAGCTGGACCGCGAGCACACCGCGGACCCGGAGTTCGCCGACCGGGCCAAGGCGTTCATCGAGTCGCTGGTCAGCCACTATGTGCTGGACGGCGGGGCGCTGGTGGTCTGTCACGCCGGGCTGCCCGAGAAGTACCACGGCCGCACGTCGGGCCGGGTGCGTTCGCACGCGCTGTACGGGGAGACGACTGGTGAGACCGATGAGTTCGGCCTGCCGGTGCGCTATCCGTGGGCCGAGGACTACCGGGGCCGCGCGGCCGTCGTCTACGGACACACCCCGACCCCTCGGGCGTCGTGGCTCAACAACACCCTCTGCCTGGACACCGGTTGTGTCTTCGGCGGCCGGATGACCGCGCTGCGCTGGCCGGAGCGCGAGATCGTGGACGTCCCGGCCGAGCAGGTCTGGTACGAGCCGGTCAGACCGCTGGGCAACGAGGCGCCGGGCGGCACGGAGGGACGTCCGCTCGACCTCGCCGATGTGCGGGGCCGCCGTATCGTCGAGACCCGGCACATGGGCCGGATCGCGGTCAAGGAGGAGAACGCGGCGGCGGCCCTGGAGGTCATGAGCCGCTTCGCCGTCGACCCGCGGCTGCTCGCCTACCTCCCGCCCACCATGGCGCCCGCCGCCACCTCCGCCGAGGACGCCCGCGGCGGAGCCGCTGATGGACACTACCTGGAGCACCCAGCGGAGGCGTTCGCCGCCTACCGCGCGGACGGGGTGCGCCAGGTGATCTGCGAAGAGAAGCACATGGGCTCCCGGGCGGTGGCGCTGGTCTGCCGCGACGCGGAGGTGGCGAAGGAGCGCTTCGGGGCGCCCGAGGGCGTATCCGGCATGGTGTACACCCGCACCGGGCGGCCGTTCTTCGACGACCCGCGGCTGGCCGAGTCCGTCCTCGACGGGGTGCGCGGCGGCGTCGAGGGCGCCGGTCTGTGGCAGGAGCTGGAGACCGACTGGCTGCTGCTGGACGCCGAGTTGATGCCGTGGTCGCTCAAGGCCGCGGGGCTGCTGCGCAATCAGTACGCGGCGGTGGGCGCGGCCTCGGGCGCCGTCTTCCCCGGGGTGCTCTCGGCGCTGGAGGGCGCGGCGGCGCGCGGCGTCGAGGTGTCCGCGCTCCTCGACAAGCAGCGCGGACGGGCCGTGGACGCGGCCGCGTTCACCGAGGCGTACCGGCGCTACTGCTGGCCGGTCGACGGGCTGGACGGCGTACGGATGGCTCCGTTCCAGATCCTGGCCGCCCAGGGCCGCAGCCTCGCTTCGCTCCCGCACGACCGGCAACTCGCCCTGATCGACCGCATGATCGAGGCGGAGAAGCCCGTGCCGGAGAAGCCCGTGCCGGAGCGCGGCCCGCTGCTCACCCCCACCCGCCGCCTGATCGTCGACACCGAGGACGACGCGTCGGTGGCCGAGGGCGTCGCGTGGTGGCTGGAGCTGACGGAGGCGGGCGGCGAGGGCATGGTCGTCAAACCGCTCCAGGGCTTCGTCCGCAAGGGCGACGGCCGACTGGTCCAGCCGGGCGTCAAATGCCGGGGCCGGGAGTATCTGCGGATCGTCTACGGCCCGGAGTACACCCGCCCGGAGAACCTGGACCGACTGCGCCAGCGCCACCTCGGCCACAAGCGCTCGCTCGCCCTGCGGGAGTACGCGCTGGGCCTGGAGGCGCTGGACCGGCTGGCGGACGGTGAGCCGCTGTGGCGGGTGCACGAGGCGGTGTTCGCGGTGCTGGCCCTGGAGTCGGAACCGGTGGACCCCCGGCTGTAGCGGCACGGACGGGCCGGGGCGGACCACGCCGACGGCGACCCCACCCGCCCCGCTTCGGGCCCGGCCGCGGGTCCCGGCCGCGCCCGGCCCCGAGGCGGGCGGCGGCCGGACCCGGGCGCGCTGCGCGGGAGCTGGGTCTTCGCGGCGGTGGCCGCCGGGCTCGCCGCGGTCGCGGCGGTGGGGGTTCGCGGGGGTGCGGACGCTGGTGGCGGGCGGGGGAGTGCAGGGGTGTTCGAACGGATTCCGCCGCAGGTCCGCCCGGGGCGCACCGGTTCCGTCCCGGGCCATTGACGTGCCCGTGCCAGCTGCCTAGCGTGCTCGTCATACCCATCGGTTCTCCGCGACCTGACGAGTGTCCCAGTGAGGCGGGAGGGCGGATGAGTCTTTTCGAGGACGGTCGGCCTTTTCTGTACGCGCTTCCCGCCGACGACCGGCGCGCCCTGCTCGCGCTCGGCAGCCCGCGGACGTACGGCCCCTCCGAGGTCGTGCTGCGCGAGCACGACCGCACCACCTTCGTCGTCGCGATCGTCTCCGGCTGGGCCACCGTCTCCGTGGAGACCGAGCGCGGCGTGCGGCTGATTCTGGCGTTACGGGGTGCGGGTGAGGTGGTGGGGGACCAGGCCGCGGTGGATCACGGTTCGCGCAGCGCCACCGTCACCGCGCTCGGCCGGATGGAGGCGGTCGTGGTCTCCGGCGACCGGTTCCGCGCCTATCTGGCCGCGCGGCCGGTCGCGACCGTGCTGATCATGCGTCAGTTCAGCTCCCGGCTGCGCAGCTCCGACGGTGAACGGCGCTCCCTCGCCTCCGAGAAGGTGCTCCAGCGGCTGGCCGCCCGGCTGGTCGAGATCGCCGAACGCACCGGCCATGCCGGTCCCGGCGGGGCCATCGCCGTCGATCTGCCGCTGCCGCAGCACGACATCGCGGCCGCCGTGGGCTCGACCCGGGAGGCCGTCGCCAAGGCGCTGCGGCTGCTGCGCGACCAGGGCGTCGTACGGACCGCGTCGCGCCGCTTCGAGGTGCAGGACATCGGACTGCTGCGGCTGCTGGCCGAGGGGCGCGCGACGGGGGAGCACATCCCGGCGCGCCCCTGCGAATGAGCGCGGGCGCGCACGCCCCGCGAATTCGCGCGACTGTGTAAACGGCTACAGCCCCCGTCCCGCCCCCGGCCCACCCTGATGGAGGCGCAGGCGAACGGGACCGTGTGCGACGGGGGTGCACACGGCCCAGCGCCTGGCACCGGAGAAGGGCGGCGGGACGGATCGGGGGAGAGGTCTCGCCGCCCGCTTCGGGCTCCGTCCCAAGGCGCCACCCCCGAGGACGTACGGGGACCACGGCATGAAGGGCGGCGGGCGATGAGCGGACCGGACGGCATCGGCAGCCCGGCGGACCCGGGCCCGCGGCGGCTGGACATCCCGAGGGGCGGCCCGCTGGACGGCGCGGGCGAGGCGGGCGGCGCCCGCACGGCGCGCGAGGCGCGCGCCCATCTGCGCCTCACCGACGGCCCGCCGCGTCCGCCCGGCGGCGACGAACACCGTCCGCTCCCCGAAGGCCCGGTCACCCGCGAGGAGCTGGCGCTGCTGCGCCGCGTCTACCGGCCCGCCCCCGGCTACGCCGCAATGCGGGAACAACTGCGGCGCACCCATCTCCTCGCCCTGTGCGGCGAATCCGGCACCGGCCGCACCTGGACCGGCCTCGCGCTCCTCGCCGAGGCGACGGGCCACGGAGGACCGGCGGACGCGGCCGAGCACGCCGGTCCGCCCCTCTCGGCCGAACTCGCCGGGCTGACCGGCTCGGCCGGGCCCACGGGCTTGGCTGGGCCCGCTGGGCTGTCTGGCTCGACCGCGTCCACCGCCTTGGCTGGGCCCGACGGACCGGCTGACTCGGCCGACCCCGCCGCGCCCGCCCAACTGGCGGGTGGGGGCGTCATTCGGTTGGGGGTTGGGGATCTGCTCGGTCTTGCCTGCGGCGGGTGGCAGCCCGTGCGCGGGCGGGGCTATCTGTTCGAACTCCCCGCCGACGACGTCCCCGATCGCCTCGGGCCCCTCCTGGACCGGCTGCGGGCCCGCTTCGCCGAGCGCGGGGCGTTCGGTGTCGTGCTGCTCGCGGGGGGTCCGGTCGCCGACCGGTTGCTGAGTGCCCGGCGTCACGCCGTACCGTACGAGCCCCCGGACGCCGCCGAGGTGTTGGACCGGCACCTGGTGGACCTGCTCGCGGACGAGCCCGCCGAGCTGCTCGTCCTCGCCCGCGCCACCGCCGCCCGGCCCGATGTGGCCGATGCCCTCGGGCTGGACGAGCCGCGTCCCGGGGAGGCCGCCCGGCTCGCCCGGCAGCTCGCCGCCCACGCCGAGGGGCGGCTGTCCGACGAAGGGCTGCTGGAGCGCTGCCGGGCCTTCGCGCCGGACCAGGCCCGCGCGTGGTTCGACGGCGCGGGGCGGCCCGGGACCCTGCCCGCCGCGCTGCCCGCCCTGCGGACGGCGGCGCTGCGGATCGCGCTCGCCGTCTTCAACGGCTCCGCGCACAGCCTCACCGCCGAGGCCGCCGAGCTGCTGACCTGGGAGCTGGCCGTCACGCTCGACCCCCAGTACGCGCCGGGGCGCACGCTGTTCGCCGTCCGCCCCGGGGCCGGGCTCGCCGCGGCGCGCGCGGTGTGCGGCGACGGCGTGGAGGACCTGGGCGACGCGTCGGTCCCGGTCCGCGCGGTCCGGTTCCAGGGGCGGCGGCTGGCGGCCGCGGTGCTGTACGAGGCGTGGGACGGCCACCACAACGTCCGCGGCCCGATGGCCCGCTGGCTGCGCGCCCTGTGCGACGACCCGCGCCCGCAGGTGTGGGTGCGCGCGGCGGTCGCCGCGGGCGTGCTCTGCGCCCGCGACTATCTGTACGGCTTCGTCGAACTGCTGCTGCCGCTGGCCCGCGCCGACAGCCCGGTGCAGCGGATGGCGGCCGCCACCGCGCTCGCCGAGGCGGCCCGCGACGACGGCGTACGGCCCGCCGTGGACGGCCTGTTGCGCGGCTGGGCGCTCGGCGACGACGCACGCGAGCGCGAGACGGCGGTCCTCGCCCACGGCTACGGCCTCGCCGCGGGCTCCGTCCAGGCGTCCCTGGAGGAGCTGGCCCGGCTGGCGTACGAGGACGACGGCCGGATCACCTCGTACAGCGTGCTGCGGCTGCTGGCCGGGACGGAGCCCGACGCCGTGCTCGGCGTGCTCGTCCACTGGCTGCACGACACCCGGCGGCCGCGCCGGGACCTCGCGCTGGTGACGGTGCTGCGCGCCGTCACCACCCGCACCTCGCATCTGTGGGGGCTGTGCGAGGTGCCGGAGCTGGAGCCGTACGCCGCCTGGCCGCTGGCCACCGCGCTGCTGGCCGCCCGCCCGGGCAGCACACCGCTCCTCGCCGAGCTGCTGCGGGCCGCCCTGACCTGGGCCCGGTCGGCGGCCGCGGCCGAAGACGCGCTGGTCGGCTGGATCCGGCAGGCCGCCCGCGACGACCGCCAACTGGCGGTGTTGTACGGCTTCCTGCCCCGGCTGGCGCACGACGGTGACGAACCGCTCGACGTACGGGCGGCCACCCGGATCCGGGAGGTGCTGGAAGCGCTGTGAGGAGAGGGACGTCGATGGTGAAGGACACGGAGTACACGCAGGACACGGAGTACACGCAGGACACGAAGTGCAGGCAGGACACAGAACGGGACCACGCGCCGGTGACCGCCGTACGCACCCTGCGCACCCTGCACGAGGCGCTGCGCCACGGCGGCGACGCCCTCCCCGCGGCGCTGCGCGAGGCCGACGACGGGCTGCTGCTGAGCGCGCTCGACGCGGGGCTGCCCGCCGACCGGGCCACCCGCGTCGTCGTCGAACTGGTGCGCCGCGCCCCCGAGCGCGGGCCCCGGCTCGCCGACGCGGTCTGCGAGAAGGTGCTGATCGCCCACCTCTACCTCGATCAGCCGGGCGGCGGCGGCCGTCTGCGGGTGCGCAACGCGCTGATGCTGTACGAGGGCCTGGTGCGCCCGTACGCCGACCGGGGTGCCGTACCCGAGCTGATGACGTGCGTCCTGCCCGGGCTGTGGGCGGCGGGCGACGGCGCGGGGCGCGAGGTGGTGCGCCGTATCGTCGCCGCGCGGCAGGCCACCGGCTTCGGCGAGAAGGGCTGGAAGGCGCTGGTCGGCGGCCTGGCCGAGGAGTGCCGGGAGCATGAGAAGTGCCGGGAGCGAGCGACGGTCGCTTCCCGCAGAGCCCGTCGCCCCGTCTTCCGTCGCGGCGGCGCCGAAGACGTCGGCCGTATCGATCTTCAGCCCGGTCAGCTCTGGGTCTCGGCCCTGCTCGGCTTCCTGGCCGTCGCCCTCGTCCTGATCGTCATCCTGGCCGCCTTTTAGCCGGAGCCTTGGTCACGACTTGTGTCGCGGGTCATCCGCACCGGGCCCGGAGCGGCGAAGATGGAATCATGGGATTCCATGTGGACTCGGAGGCCGGGCGGCTGCGCCGCGTCATTCTGCACCGTCCCGATCTGGAGCTGAAGCGGCTCACCCCCACCAACCGGGACGCGCTCCTCTTCGACGACGTCCTGTGGGTGCGCCGGGCCCGCCAGGAGCACGACGGATTCGCGGACGTGCTGCGCGACCGGGGCGTCGAGGTGCATCTCTTCGGTGACCTGCTGGCCGAGAGCCTGGCCCTGCCCAAGGCGCGGGACCTGGTGCTGGACCGGGTCTTCGACGAGAAGGAGTACGGCCCGCTGGCCACCGACCGGCTGCGCGAGGCCTTCGACGAGCTGACCGCCCCGGAGCTGACCGAGGCGCTGATCGGCGGCATGACGAAGCGCGAGTATCTGGCGCGGTTCCCCGAGCCGGTCTCCATCCGCTTCCACGCCATGGAGCCCGACGACTTCCTGGTGAACCCGCTCCCCAACCACCTCTTCACGCGGGACGCGTCCGCCTGGGTGTACGACGGGGTGGCCATCAACGCGATGCGCTGGCCCGCCCGCTGGCACGAGACGGTGCACTACGAGGCCGTCTACCGCCATCACCCCCTCTTCGCGGACGAGGACTTCCACGTCTGGTCGGAGGGCCAGGCCGCGTACCCCTCGACGATCGAGGGCGGCGACGTGCTGGTGATCGGCAAGGGCGCGGTGCTGATCGGCATGAGCGAGCGGACCACCCCGCAGGCGGTGGAGATGCTGGCGCACCGGCTCTTCGAGGCCGGTTCCGCTCGTACGATCGTGGCGCTCGACATGCCCAAGGGGCGCGCGTTCATGCACCTCGACACCGTGATGACGATGGTCGACGGGGACACCTTCACCCAGTACGCGGGGCTCGGGATGCTCCGCTCGTACACCATCGAGCCGGGCGCGGGCAGCCGGGAGCTGAAGGTCACCGACCATCCGCCGGAGCACATGCACCGGGCCATAGCCGCCGCCCTCGGCCTGGACGCCATCCGGGTGCTCACCGCCACCCAGGACGTGCACGCGGCGGAGCGCGAGCAGTGGGACGACGGCTGCAATGTGCTGGCGGTCGAGCCGGGCGTGGTGGTCGCGTACGAGCGGAACGCGACGACCAACACCTTCCTGCGCAAGCGCGGCATCGAGGTCATCGACATCCCGGGCAGCGAGCTGGGCCGGGGCCGGGGCGGGCCGCGCTGTATGAGCTGCCCCGTCGAGCGGGACGCCGTGTAGCGGTAGCGGGAGAGCCGTCGCAAAGGGGTTACCACCGGTCTTCCGCATATATACAGTACCTCGTATATGCTTCCATGGCTTTAAGCCGCAGTGGTGTGCGCTGCGGCTCTCTCCATCCGCTCGACCGCCGCGATCTAGGAGCCCACCCCATGGCGATTGACCTCACCGGCCGCCACTTCCTCAAGGAGCTGGACTTCACAGCGGAGGAGTTCCGGCACCTGGTCGACCTGTCGGCCGAGCTGAAGGCGGCCAAGCGCGCGGGCACGGAGGCGCGCCGTCTCCACGGCAGGAACATCGCCCTGATCTTCGAGAAGACCTCCACCCGCACCCGTTGCGCCTTCGAGGTCGCCGCCGCCGACCAGGGCGCCTCGACCACGTACCTCGACCCGACCGGCTCGCAGATCGGCCACAAGGAGTCGGTCAAGGACACGGCGCGGGTGCTCGGCCGGATGTACGACGCGATCGAGTACCGAGGCCATGGTCAGGGCGTCGTCGAGGCGCTGGCCACCCACGCCGGAGTGCCGGTCTACAACGGCCTCACCGACGAGTGGCACCCCACTCAGATGCTCGCCGACATCCTCACCATGGCCGAGCACAGCGAGAAACCGCTGGACCGGATCGCCTACGCCTACCTCGGCGACGCCCGGTACAACATGGGCAACTCCTACCTCGTCACCGGTGCCCTGCTGGGCATGGACGTCCGGATCGTCGCGCCCAAGCTGCTGTGGCCGGACAACACCATCGTGGAGCTGGCGCGCCAGATGGCCGCGGCCTCCGGCGCCCGGATCACGCTCACCGAGGACGTCGAGGACGGCGTGCGCGGCGCGGACTACATCGCCACCGACGTCTGGGTGTCCATGGGCGAGCCGAAGGAGGTGTGGGACGAGCGGATAGCGCTGCTCGGGCCGTACGCGGTGACGATGGACGTGCTGCGCGCCACCGGCAACGACGCCGTGAAGTTCCTGCACTGCCTCCCGGCCTTCCACGACCTGGGTACGGACGTGGGCCGGGAGATCTACGAGCGGCACGGGCTGACGGAGCTGGAGGTCACCGAGGAGGTCTTCGAGTCGGAGCACTCGGTCGTCTTCGACGAGGCGGAGAACCGTATGCACACCATCAAGGCGGTGCTGGTCGCGACGCTCGGCGGGGAGTGACGCTCGGCGGGGCGCAGGGCTCAGTCCTCTGCCGCTTCCGCCGGGGGGAGCGTGAACCATACGGCCTTGCCGTAGGGGGTGGGGCGGTAGCCGGTGTCGGCGCTGAGGGCCCGGATGAGCAGCAGCCCGCGTCCCCGTTCGGCGAAGCTGTCGGGTCTGGCTGGGCTGGCGGGGCTGTCGGGGCTGGCGGGTCTTGTGGGGCCGCCGGGCGGCGTCGGGTCCTGGTCGTGCACCTCGACCTGCCAGCCGCCGGTCGGCACCAGCTCCACCACCAGCTCTATCGGCTCGTCCCCATCCGTGTGCTGCACCGCGTTGGCGACCAGCTCGGCCGTCAGCAGCTCCGCCGTGTCGCCGTTCACGGGCGCGCCGATGTCCGCCAGCGTGTTGCGGATCAGGGCGCGGGCCAGCGGCACCGCGGCCGTCGTGTGCGGCAGTGCGAAGCGCCAAGTGGCGGCGTGCAGGGGTTCGGGCACGTACGGGTTCCAGACGGTCGGCGAGGAGCGGAAATACCGCAGCCCTTGACGGTATGAAGCGGACGATAGTGCCGGAAGGGACCACGGACCACTCTTGGGAGGACTTTCGCCCTATCGCGCCCTCGTGACGACAGTCACAGGACGGTGATAACTTCGAAGAGCCAGCTGACGTACGGCTGAAGGAGGCCATGGCCCCCATGAGTCCGTTCACCGGTTCCGCGCCCCGCACCAGCACCGAGGACTGGCGGCATCTGCGCCTCTCCCTCGACGAGGGCGTCGCCACCGTCACCCTCGCCCGCCCCGAGAAGCTCAACGCGCTCACCTTCGGCGCCTACGCCGATCTGCGCGACCTCCTGGCCGAGCTGTCCCGCGACGGCTCCGTACGGGCCCTCGTGCTCGGCGGCGAGGGCCGCGGCTTCTGCTCCGGCGGCGACGTCGACGAGATCATCGGCGCCACCCTCGCCATGGACACCCGTCAGCTGCTCGACTTCAACCGGATGACCGGGCAGGTGGTCCGCGCGCTGCGGGAGTGCCCCTTCCCGGTGGTGGCCGCCGTGCACGGCGCCGCCGCGGGCGCGGGCGCCGTCCTCGCCCTCGCCGCCGACTTCCGGGTCGCCGACCCCTCCGCCCGCTTCTCGTTCCTCTTCACCAAGGTCGGGCTCTCCGGCGGCGACATGGGCGCCGCCTATCTGCTGCCCCGCGTGGTGGGGCTCGGCCACGCCACCCGGCTGCTGATGCTCGGCGAACCGGTGCGCGCCCCCGAGGCCGAGCGCATCGGCCTGATCAGCGTGCTGTCCGACGAGGGACAGGCCGGGAACGAGGCGGCGGCGCTCGCCCGGCGGCTGGCCGACGGGCCCTCGCTCGCCCTCGCCCAGACCAAGGCGCTGCTCACCGCCGAACTCGACATGCCGCTGTCCGCCGCGATCGAGATGGACGCCTCGACGCAGGCGCTGCTGATGACCGGCGCGGACTATGCCGAGTTCCACGCCGCGTTCACTGCCCGCCGCGCCCCGCGCTGGCAGGGCCGATGACCACCCTTGAACCCACCCGGCCCCTCCGCGTCGCCGTCGTCGGCGGCGGCCCCGGTGGCCTCTACGCGGCGGCCCTGCTCGCCCGCCTCGACCCGCGGCGCGAGATCACCGTCTGGGAGCGGGGCGGCCCCGACGAGACGTTCGGCTTCGGCGTCGTCCTCTCCGACGAGACCCTCGGCGGCATCGAACACGCCGACCCGGCCGTCTACGCGGCCCTCCGCGAGGAGTTCGTCCGCTGGGACGACATCGACGTGGCCCACCGAGGCCACATCCTCACCTCCGGCGGCCACGGCTTCGCCGCCCTCGGCCGCCGCCGTCTGCTGCGCATCCTCCACGAATGCTGCCAGGCCCTCGGCGTACGGCTCCAGTTCCGCACCCCGGCGCCGCCCGCCGAGCAGCTGTCCCGTACGTACGACCTGGTCATCGCGGCCGACGGGGCGGGCAGCGCCACCCGCCAGGCCTTCGCCGACGCGTTCCGCCCCCGCGTCACCACCCACCGCTGCCGCTACATCTGGCTCGCCGCCGACATCGCCTTCGACGCCTTCCGCTTCGAGATCGCCGAGACCGAGCACGGCGTCATGCAGCTGCACGGCTATCCGTATGAGCCGGGCGCCAGCACCGTCATCATCGAGACGCGCGAAGAGGTGTGGCGGCGGGCCGGGCTCGACCGGTGCACCGAGCGCGAGTCCACCGAGCGCTGCGCGAAGCTGTTCACCGACGCCCTCGGCGGCCATCCGCTGCGCGGCAACCACTCCCAGTGGACCGCGTTCCGTACGGTCGTCAACGAGCGCTGGTCACACGGCAATACGGTCCTCATCGGCGACGCCGCGCACACCGCCCACTTCTCCATCGGCTCCGGCACCAAACTCGCCGTCGAGGACGCCCTCGCCCTCGCCGCCTGCCTCGAAGAGCACCCCGCGCTCCCCGACGCGCTCGCCGCGTACGAGGCCGAGCGGCGCCCGGTCGTCGCCTCCACCCAGCGGGCCGCCCGCGCCAGCCTGGAGTGGTTCGAGAACCTGGAGCTGTATCTGGACCAGCCGCCCCGGCAGTTCGCCTTCAACCTCCTCACCCGCAGCCGCCGCGTCACCCACGACAACCTGCGGCTGCGAGACGCGGAGTTCGTGGAGGCGGTGGAGCGCGAGGCCGCCGTCCCGGCCGCCACCCCGCCCATGTTCACCCCCTTCCGCCTCCGTGGCCTCACCCTCCGCAACCGCGTCGTCGTGTCCCCCATGGACATGTACTCCGCCGCCCAGGACGGCACCCCTGACGACTTCCACCTCGTCCACCTCGGGGGCAGGGCGCTCGGCGGGGCCGGTCTGGTGATGACGGAGATGGTCTGCGTGAGCCCGGAGGGCCGTATCACCCCCGGCTGCACCGGCCTCTACGACGACGCCCACGAGACCGCCTGGCGCCGCGTCACCGACTTCGCGCACGCGCGGTCCCCGGGCGTGGCCGTGGGCGTCCAGCTCGGCCACAGCGGACGGAAGGGCTCCACCCGGCTCATGTGGGAGGGCATCGACGCGCCCCTCCCGCACGGCAACTGGCCCCTCGTGGCCCCCTCGCCCCTCCCGTACCGCCCCGGCGTCAACCAGATCCCGCGCGCCCTGGACGCCGCCGGGCTCGCCGCCGTCCGCGACCAGTTCGTCCGCGCCGCCGAGCGCGCCGCCCGCGCGGGCTTCGACCTGCTCGAACTCCACTGCGCGCACGGCTACTTGCTCTCCAGCTTCCTCTCCCCGCTCACCAACCACCGCACCGACGCCTACGGCGGCTCCCTCGACGCCCGCCTCCGCTACCCCCTGGAGGTCTTCGACGCCGTCCGCGCCGTCTGGCCCGGCGACCGCCCCATGACGGTCCGTATCTCCGCCACCGACTGGGCCGAGGGCGGCACCACGGCGGACGACGCGGTCGCCATCGCCGCCGCCTTCACCGCCCATGGCGCCGACGCCATCGACGTCTCCACCGGCCAGGTCGTCCCCGACGAGGCCCCCGATTACGGCCGCTCGTACCAGACCCCGTACGCCGACCGCATCCGCAACGAACTCGGCGTCCCCGTCGTCGCGGTCGGCGCCATCTCCTCCTGGGACGACGTCAACTCCCTGATCCTGGCGGGCCGCGCCGACCTCTGCGCCCTCGCCCGCCCGCACCTGTACGACCCCCACTGGACCCTGCACGCCGCCGCCGACCAGAATTACACGGGCCCCGCCGCCCCCTGGCCCCTCCCGTACCGGTCGGGCAGCCGCACACCCCCGACCGGCCGCACGGACGCCCCGCGACCTCGACTCGCGCTCTAGAGGGGCCCGAGCAGGGCGGTGGTGAGCCCGCACAGTGCCGTGATCAGATCCCGGCCCAGCGCGCGCCAGGAATCCGCCGCATCGGCGGGGTCGATATGGCCGTTCGCCAGGTCGTACTCCTGCTCGGCGAAGGCGTGCGAGGAGAGCTGGCGCACCATGGTGGCGTGCCGGTCGAAGAGATCCGGGCGGACGCCATCCCGGCGGATGGCGCCGATCTCGTCCAGGAGGCGGAGGGACGGGGTGTCCAGATGCTCGCGCACGACGTAGTCGCGGAGCGCCGGTTCGACCAGGGCCTGGGCGAAGAAGCGCGCGCACCACGTGGGGGTGCCCGCCTCGATGTACGTCTCGACGTTCGGCAGGATCAGGCAGCGGTAGTGCGCCTCCACCGACACCGTCTCCTGCCCGCGCAGCGCCTCCACCATGGCGAAGCGGTGCTTCTCGACCAGAGCGGTGCGGCTCGACAGGATCGTCCTGATGAGCCCTTCACGGCTCTCGAAGTGGTACTGCACAGCGGAGTTGTTGCGCTGCCCGGCTGCCTCGCTGATCTGCCTGACCGAGACGTTGGCGAAGCCGTGCTCGGCGTAGAGCCGCTCGGCGGTGCGCATGAGTTTGTCCCGCGCGAGCACCGAGCGTGCGGACGGCGGGGCAGCCGGGCCGGTAAGCGTCATCGTGTCCGCGGGATCATTCCGTCAGGCTGATGGCCCCGGTCGGGCACACCGAGGCGGCCTCGCGGACGGCTTCGTGGTGTTCCGGCGGCGGAGCGCCGTCCAGCACGATCACGATTCCGTCCTCCTCCCGCTGGTCGAAGACCTGGTCGGCCCTGAGCGCGCACATCCCGCTGCCGCAGCAGAGCCCCTCGTCAGCAGTGACCTTCATGCTACCTTCCTCGCCGTCCGTCACCAGGTGATCCACATGTCCTCGAACCCGCCCGCGGCGACCCCTTCGCGGATGCGCAGCGTCTCCGGAGCGTCCCGCAGCCGCAGCTCGGGCAGCCGCCTGACGAACGTCCCCAGCACCACCTGGAGTTCCACCCGGGCGAGCGTCTGGCCGACGCAGAAGTGCGGTCCCGCGCCGAAGGCGAGGTGCTGGGCGTTGTTCTCGCGGCGCGGATCGAACCGGTCGGGCTCGGGGAACTTGCGCTCGTCCCGGTTGGCCGCGTGCAGATTGACGAACAGCGTGCTCCCGGCGCCCACCGGCTCCCCGCCGACCTCCGTGTCCTCGGTGATGAACCGGGGGATGCCCACCCCGCCGTTCGCGTCCATCCGCAGGGCTTCCTCCACCACACCCGGCACCAGCCCGGGGTCGGCGAGCACCGCTTCGTAGCGCTCCCGCTCCGACAGCAGCATCGCCGTCATCTTCAGGATCATGTTCGACGTCGTCTCGTGCCCCGCCAGCAGGAGGCCGACCGCGGTGGAGATCAGCTCGTCATGGCTGAGCCGCCCGTCCTCGCTGTCGGAGATCTGCGTCAGCTCACTGAGCAGGTCATCGCCCGGCTCCGCCCGTTTGCGCTCGACCAGCTCCGACGCGTACGCGTGGAAGTCCCGCTGCGCCTCGTCCACTTCGGCCTGGGTGTACCGCGTCAGCGTCAGCAGGACCTCCGACCAGCGCGCGAACCGGTCCTGGTCCTCGCTCGGCGCGCCCAGCAGCGCGCAGATGACCTGGACCGGCAGCGGAAGCGCCAGCGCCGCGCGCAGATCCGCGGGCGACCCCTTGGCCACCAGGTCGTCCACCAGCGCGTCGGCCATCTCCTGCACGCGCGGCCGCCACGCCTCCATCTTCTTCACCGTGAACGCCCGGCTGATCAGCCGCCGCCACCGCCGGTGCCCCGGCCCCTCCTTGTTGTCCACCTCCCCGGGCGAGGGACGGCTGAACATCCCGCCGTCCTCGGTGGTCGACATGCGCGCCGCGCCCTTCCGGTCGAGGTTCCGGCTGAACCGCTGATCGGTCAGCAGCCCCCGCACCTCGTCGTACCCGGTCAGCAGCCCGACCACATCCCCACTGGGCATCCGCACATGCGCCACGGGACACCCGGCCCGCGTCTCGGCCCACTCGCGCGGGGGCTCCAGCACGTTCGGCTGATCGAAGGGGTAGTCAGGAATGGCTTCGGTCATGGGGGGACTCCTCCGGTGTCGGGGACCTCCAAGCACCGTAAGACGAGCGTCTTATTAAATCAACGGACTTAGCGAATTGCGTCGCTCGTCCCGCGCAGCGAGGCCTCCGCGTACTCCGCGCCCGGGTCGCGCAACCGCTCGTGCAGCGCCGTGAAGACCTCGGCGGCTCGGGCGCCGGGCCAGTCGGGCGGGAGCAGAGCGGGAGGCAGGCCGGGGTCGGCGTAGGGGAGGTGGCGCCAGGAGTCGAGGGCCAGGAGGTAGTCGCGGTAGGCGGCTTCGGGGGTGGGGGCGTGGTGGGTCCAGTGGGTGAGGACGGGGGCGTGGGCGGTGAGGAACGCGTGGTGGAGGGCGGCGAGTTCGTCCAGGTCCCACCAGCGGCTCACCGCCTCGGCGGTGGGGGTGAAGCCCGCGTGGTCGCCGCGGAAGAGGTCGACGTAGGAGGCGAGGCCGAGGCGTTCCAGGGTGTGGCGGGTCTCGTCGTAGAGGCGGTCCGGGGCGATCCAGACGCCGGGGGCGGCGGTGCCGAAGCCGAGGCGGGAGAGGCGGGAGCGGAGCAAGTGGCGCTTGTTGCGCTCCTGTTCGGGAACGGAGAAGACGGCGAGCAGCCAGCGGTCGGGCCCGGCGGCGGGGCGGGGGTAGATGCGGTGGTCGCCGTCGTCCAGGAGCTGGCGGGCGTCGGCGGACAGGGCGTACCCTG